>NZ_JAOCDM010000010.1 GCF_029840925.1 Pseudomonas sp. GD03858 | reverse complement strand
GACCCGAGGCGCCCTTGTCCTTGCCTCCGCTGATCCACGCGGTGCCGGCGATGTCCAGGTGCGCCCAGTCGTAGGCCTTGGCGAAGCGCGACAGGAAGCAGCCAGCGGTGATGGTGCCGGCCTTCGGGCCGCCGATGTTGGCGATGTCGGCGAACGGGCTGTCCAGTTGCTCCTGGTACTCGTCGAACAGCGGCAGCTGCCAGGCGCGGTCGTC
The DNA here is from genome assembly GCF_029840925.1 of Pseudomonas sp. GD03858. Classification (GTDB taxonomy): domain Bacteria; phylum Pseudomonadota; class Gammaproteobacteria; order Pseudomonadales; family Pseudomonadaceae; genus Aquipseudomonas. The sequence continues at coordinate 83,679 of NZ_JAOCDM010000010.1, read as the reverse complement.
GGCGCGCTTGCCGGCATCGAGCAACTGGCCGACCAGCTCGTCGTTGTTGCCCATCAGGCCGGAGGTGTGGCTGCCCAGGGCGACGACGCAGGCGCCGGTCAGGGTGGCGATGTCGATCACCGCCTGGGGCTTGAAGCGCTCGGCGTAGGTGAGGGTGTCGCACAGCACCAGGCGGCCTTCGGCGTCGGTGTTGAGGATCTCCACGGTCTGCCCGCTCATGGTGGTGACGATGTCGCCCGGACGGGTCGCGCCACCGCTCGGCATGTTCTCGGCGCAGGCCAGCAGGCACACAAGGTTGATCGGCAGCTGCAGCTCGAGCACGGCACGCAGGGTGCCGAACACGCTGGCGGCGCCGCACATGTCGTACTTCATCTCGTCCATGTTGGCGCCCGGCTTGAGGCTGATGCCGCCGGTGTCGAAGGTGATGCCCTTGCCGACCAGCACGAAGGGTTTTTCACTCTTCTTGCCGCCCTGGTAGTTGAGCACGATCAGGCGTGGCGGCTGGTCGCTGCCCTGGCCCACGGCGTAGAACGCGCCCATGCCCAGGTCCTTGATCTTCTTCTCGTCCAGCACTTCGACCTTGAGGCCTTTGTGGGCCTTGCCCAGGTCCTTGGCCTGCTCGGCGAGGAAGCTCGGGTGGCAGACGTTCGGCGGCAGGTTGCCCAGGTCGCGGGTGAAGGCCATGCCGGTGGCGATGGCGCTGGCGTGCTTGACGGCGCGCTCGGCTTCGGCCTGAGCCGCCTTGGCGGTGAGCAGGGTGACTTTCTTCAGGGCGCGTGGTTCGACTTTCTGGCTCTTGTAACGGTCGAATACGTAGTTGCTGTCCAGGAGGGTCTCGGCCAGCAGGCGGTACTTGCCGTAGTGGCCGTCGCGGCCGGTGACGGCGATGTCGTCCAGGGCCAGTACCGCGTCGCCCCCGCCCAGGCCCTTGAGCACGCCTGCCACACTGGCGACCAGTTTGCGCCAGGCACGGTCGCCGAGGGCCTCGTCCTTGCCGCTGCCGACCAGCAGCACGCGCTCGGCCTTCAGGCCAGGCAGGTTGTGCAGCAGCAGGGTCTGGCCCGGCTTGCCGGCCAGGTCGCCACGCTTGAGCAGCGCGCTGATCGCGCCTTCGCAGGCCAGGTCGACGGCCTTGGCGGTGGCGCCGAGCTTGCGGCCTTCACCCACCGGTACGACCAGGGTGGCGGTCTTGACGGATACAGCGGCTACGCTTTTTACAACCAATTCCATGTCTGGGGTCCCCGAATGATCAGTCAGTTGGCGCTGTCTCGTGCAAGCGCTCGGAATGCCGCTGCGGCCACCTTTGCCTGCCAGCGGAAAAGCTGCCAGTTTGAGCCTGCCGCGACCTTCATGACAACCCCGGCATCGAGTGTCATGCGCAGCCAAGTGACAGGCGCCGTCAATCACAGGATAATGCGCGCACTTTTACATGGAGGTTCGCCTTGGCGAACCGGCATGGGGCTTGGCTGCCCGCATCGTTCGTCTGGCTTTGAGCCCCTGACAACCCAGGAGTGTCTGGTTTGATCGTCTTTCGTTATCTGTCCCGCGAGGTCCTGGTGACCTTGAGCGCCGTCAGCGCCGTGCTGCTGGTGATCATCATGAGCGGGCGCTTCATCAAATACCTGGCCCAGGCGGCCCAGGGCGTGCTCGATCCGGGCGTGCTGTTCATGATCATGGGCTTTCGCCTGCCCGGCTTCCTGCAGCTGATCCTGCCGCTGGGGCTGTTCCTCGGCATCCTGCTCGCCTATGGCCGGCTCTATCTCGAAAGCGAGATGACCGTGTTGTCGGCCACCGGCATGAGCCAGCAGCGCCTGCTGGCGATGACCATGGCCCCGGCCGCGCTGGTCGCCCTGCTGGTGGCCTGGCTGAGCCTGAGCCTGGCCCCCTTGGGCGTGGCCCAGGTGCAGAAGATCATTGCCCAGCAGGACACCCTGACCGAGTTCGACACGTTGGTGCCCGGGCGCTTCCAGACCCTGCGCGACGGTTCGCGGGTCACCTACACCGAACAGCTTTCCGATGACCGCATCAACCTGGCCGGGGTGTTCATCTCCGAGAAGCGTTTCAACCAGGACAAGACCAAGGACCGCGCGCCCTCGGTGCTGGTTGCCGAGAAGGGCCACCAGGAAGTGCAGGCCGACGGCAATCGCTACCTGGTGCTGGAGAACGGCTATCGCTACGACGGCAACCCGGGCCAGGCCGACTACCGCGCGATCAAGTACGACACCTATGGCGTGCTGCTGCCCAAGCCGGAGGTCGCCGAGGAGGTGACCGAGCGCGAGGCCATTCCCACCACCGACCTGATCGGCCATGACGGCGTGCGCGAGCGTGCCGAGTTGCAGTGGCGCCTGTCGCTGCCGCTGCTGGTGTTCGTCGTGACCCTGCTGGCGGTGCCGCTGTCGCGCGTCAACCCACGCCTGGGGCGATTCCTCAAGTTGCTGCCGGCGATTCTTCTGTACATGGCTTATCTGACGATGCTGATTTCCGTGCGTGGCGCCCTGGAGAAGGGCAAGCTGCCTCTCTCGCTAGGGATCTGGTGGGTCCATGGCCTGTTCCTGTTGATCGGCCTGGCGCTGATGTACTGGGAGCCGCTGCGCCTCAAGCGCGCCGCGCGTCGTGCGGAGGTGGCCCGTGGTTAAACTGGATCGCTACATCGGCAAGAGCGTGCTGCTGGCGATCGTCGCCGTGCTGGGCATCATTCTGGGGCTGGCCTCGCTGTTCGCCTTCATCGACGAGATGGGGGACCTGAGCGACACCTATACCGTGCTGGACGCCAGCACCTACGTGCTGCTGACGGCGCCGCGCCGGCTCTACGACATGCTGCCGATGGCGGCCCTGATCGGCTGCCTGATCGGCCTGGGCAGCCTGGCCAGCAGCAGCGAACTGACCATCATGCGCGCCGCGGGCGTATCCATCGGCCGCATCGTCTGGGCGGTGATGAAGCCGATGCTGGTGCTGATGCTGGTCGGCCTGCTGATCGGCGAATACGTGGCCCCGGTGACCGAGAACAAGGCCCAGGCCGACCGTTCGCTGGCCCAGGGCGGCGGCGAGGCGCAGAGCTCCAAGCGCGGCATGTGGCACCGCCAGGGCGAGGAGTTCGTGCATATCAACTCGGTGCAGCCCAACGGCCTGCTGCTGGGTGTGACCCGCTATCGCTTTGACGAGCAGCGCAAGATCCAGACCTCCAGCTTCGCCCGTCGTGCGCAGTACGTCGAAGGTAAATGGATGCTCAGCGACGTTTCCACCACCTACTTCCGTGGCGATCACACCGAAGTGGTCAAGGCGCCCGAAGAGGTGTGGGATGTTTCGGTGACGCCGGAGCTGCTCAACACCGTGGTGCTGGCGCCTGAGTCGCTGTCGATCACCGGGCTGTGGGACTATATCCACTACCTGGCCGACCAGGGGTTGAACAACTCGCGCTACTGGCTGGCGTTCTGGACCAAGGTCCTGCAGCCGTTGGTCACCGCGGCGCTGGTGTTGATGGCGATCTCGTTCATCTTCGGCCCGCTGCGCTCCGTGACCCTGGGTCAGCGCGTGTTCACCGGCGTGCTGGTGGGCTTCGTGTTCCGCATCGCCGGGGACTTGCTGGGGCCATCGAGCCAGGTGTTCGGCTTCCCGCCGCTGCTGGCAGTGGTGATCCCTGCGGGGATCTGTGCGCTGGCGGGCTTGTGGTTGATGCGCCGGGCGGGTTGATGGCCTGAGCTGCACAAAAAAGCCGACCCTTGGGTCGGCTTTTTTGTGCGCAACAGGAAGAGCAGGATTTACCCATCCCCTGTAGGAGCGGCCTTGTGTCGCGATAGGGGCGCGAAGCGGCCCCAGGGTCTGCGCCACAAGTCAGATCGCCGGGGCCGCTTCGCGGCCCTTTCCGACCGGTCCGACGCCTCGGCAAGGCCGCTCCTACAGGGCGATCGTCGGTCCGGTCTACTTCTTGCGCTTGGGCAAGCGCACCAGCTGCGTCTCGGAATAGATGTCGTGCCAGCTGCGCTGGCGCTTGTCGACCAACGACCAGAAGAACCCCAGCCCCAGGCACAGCCAGGAGGCGATCGACACCAGGAAGCGCAGCAGCGCCTGCCACAGGCTGATGGCGCTGCCGTCGGCGTTCTGCACGCGCACGCCCCACACCTGCATGCCCAGCGTTTGCCCACCATGGGTCCAGAACTTGGCGAAGAAACCGAACAGGGCGAACAGCAGGATGGTCGACAGCAGCGGGTCGCCATCCAGCGCGCCGGCGTCGGTGAGTTCGCGCATGCGTGCCTCGCCGATGATCGCCATCTGGATCATCTTGTAGGCGCCAGCGGTGACGATCAGCAGTGCGGTGCACAGCAGGAAGTCATAGAACATCGCCGCCAGCCGGCGACCGAGGCCGACGGGGGGAAAATCACCCTGGGGTGAGAGCAGGGGCTTGGACATGCAGGACGGCTCCGAATGGCGAAGCCGCTATTCTACGGGCAAAAAAAAGCCCCTGCACTTGGCAGGGGCTTTTTGAATTCGGGTAATCGCTTAGGCGACGACCTGAACCTTGTCAGCCTGCAGGCCTTTCTGGCCTTGCACGGCTTCGAAGGTGACTTTCTGGCCTTCTTTCAGGCTCTTGAAGCCGTTGCCTTCGATAGCACGGAAGTGAACAAACAGATCAGCACCGTTCTCAGGGGTGATGAAGCCGTAACCTTTCTCGTCATTGAACCACTTGACGGTACCGTTCTGACGCTCAGCCATTGTCTTATTTCCTATGAAACTTGAATTTTGATGACAGTTTCTTTCACGCTTTTGTAAGTGAAAGACTACTGGGCTGGGTTGCAGGAAAGTAAGAGACGTCGAACGGGTTGTAGCAGATTGCGGCTACTGGCCCAGGTCACGAACTGTTGCGACCCATGCAAACACAGTGCGATGACTCTACGCCAACTGCCGAGCGAAAAACAAGCCCTGGCGGGGGGTGAAAATCAGGCTTTTCCCGATAACCGAACGATTTGTCGGAAACGGCGTGGCGCCTGGGCTGGCGCTATGTTCAGAAGTTATTGGACAGGTTCGAAAACGAATATGTCGAACCCGTCCAATCCACTCAATCAGCCACGGTAGTAACGCTGTGCCACGAAAGGCATTTTGCTGACTTTCAGGGCAACTTGCTTGCCACGCACGACGGCAAACAACGCCGTGTCGACGGCAGCATGTTCGCTATCGACATAGCCCATGGCCACTGGCGCGCCGAGCGTCGGACCGAAGCCGCCACTGCACACTTCGCCGACCACCTTGCCAGCCTGGTCGACAATCTGCGCGCCCTCACGCACTGGCGTGCGCTCCTGCGGCAGCAGGCCGACCCGCTTGCGCGCCACGCCCGCCTGTTGCTGGGCGTACACGGTTTCGGCGCCGGGGAAGCCACCGGCACGGGCGCCGTCGGCACGGCGGACCTTGGAGATGGCCCACAACAGGCTGGCTTCGATCGGGGTGGTGGTGGTGTCCATGTCGTGGCCGTACAGGCACAGGCCGGCTTCCAGGCGCAGCGAGTCGCGCGCACCCAGGCCGATCGGCTGAACCTCGGGCTCGGCCAGCAGACGGCGGGCCAGGGCTTCGGTGGCAGCGGCGGGTACCGAGATCTCGTAGCCGTCCTCGCCGGTGTAGCCCGAGCGGCTGACGAAGCAGTCGTTGCCGAGCAGGGTGACCGGGCGGAACTGCATGAAGGTCATGCCGGCCACTTCCGGGGCCAGGCGTTCCAGCACCTTGACTGCCGCCGGACCTTGCAGGGCGAGCAGGGCGCGCTCCTCGAACAGTGGCTGGATCTCGCAGCGATCACCGATATGTTTGCGCAAGTGCGCCAGGTCCTGGTCCTTGCAGGCGGCGTTGACCACCAGGAACAAGGTGTCGTCACCCAGGTTGGCGACCATCAGGTCGTCGAGGATGCCGCCCTCGGCGTTGGTGAACATGGCATAGCGCTGCATGCCCACCGGCAGGTCGACGATGTCCACCGGCACCAGGGTTTCCAGGGCACGGGCGGCATCGCTGCCGCGCAGGATGATCTGGCCCATGTGCGAGACGTCGAACAGGCCGGCCTGCTCGCGGGTGTGCAGGTGCTCCTTGAGCACGCCCAGCGGGTACTGTACCGGCATGTCGTAGCCGGCGAAGGGCACCATGCGCGCGCCCAGTTCCAGGTGCAGGGCGTGCAGCGGGGTCTTGTGCAGTGTTTCGGACATCGGTGACTCCTCGTTTTTTTTTTCGGGTCAACATTCGATGATGTTGACGGCCAGACCGCCGCGGGCGGTCTCCTTGTATTTGCTTTTCATGTCGGCGCCGGTCTGGCGCATGGTGCGGATGACCTTGTCGAGGGAGACGTAGTGCTGCCCGTCGCCGCGCAGGGCCATGCGCACGGCGTTGATGGCCTTCACCGAGCCCATGGCGTTGCGCTCGATGCAAGGCACCTGGACCAGCCCGCCGATGGGGTCGCAGGTCAGGCCCAGGTTGTGTTCCATGCCGATCTCTGCGGCGTTCTCCACCTGCTGCGGGGTCCCGCCCATTACTTCGCACAGGGCGCCGGCGGCCATCGAGCAGGCCACGCCGACCTCGCCCTGGCAGCCGACCTCGGCGCCGGATATCGAGGCGTTTTCCTTGTAGAGAATGCCGATCGCCGCCGCGGTGAGCAGGAAGCGCACCACGCCGTCTTCACTGGCGCCGGGGACGAAGCGCATGTAGTAGTGCAGCACCGCCGGGACGATGCCGGCCGCGCCATTGGTCGGCGCGGTGACCACGCGGCCGCCGTAGGCGTTTTCCTCGTTCACCGCCAGGGCATAGAGGTTGACCCAGTCGAGCACCGACAGCGCATCGCGCAGACTCGCCTCCGGATGGCGACTGAGCTGGCGATACAGCGCCGGCGCTCGACGCTTGACCTTGAGCCCGCCAGGCAGGATGCCCTCGTGGCGGCAACCGGCGTCGACGCAGTCCTGCATCACCTGCCAGATGTGCAGCAGGCCGGCGCGGGTCTCGGCCTCGGGGCGCCAGGCGGCTTCGTTGGCCAGCATTACCTGGCTGAACGACAGCTGCTGCGCGGTGCAGTGGGCCAGCAGTTCCTTGCCGGTCTTGAACGGGTAGGCCAGCACGGTGCTGTCCTCGACGATACGATCATGGCCCGCCGCGTCCTCGTCGACCACGAAGCCGCCGCCTACCGAGTAGTATTCGCGGCTGCGGATCTGCAGCCCCGCGGCGTCGAAGGCGCGGAAAATCATGCCGTTGGGATGGTAGTCCAGTGGCTTGCGGATCATCGCCAGGTGCTGCTTCTCGACGAAGGCGATTTCGTGCTCGCCGAGCAGGCGCAGGCGGCCGCTGTCACGGATCGCCTGCAGGCGGGCGGGGATGGATTCGGTGTCGACGGTGTCGGGGTGTTCGCCTTCGAGGCCCAGCAGCACCGCCTTGTCGCTGCCGTGGCCCTTGCCGGTGGCGCCAAGCGAGCCGTACAGCTCGGCCTTGACGCTTGCCGTGCCGGCCAGCAGGCCGTCGCGGCGCAGCCCCTCGGCGAAGCGCGCAGCGGCGCGCATCGGGCCGACGGTATGCGAACTGGAGGGGCCGATGCCGATCTTGAACAGGTCGAAGACGCTCAGGGACATGGTGATCTCCTAACCGGCTCTTGGGGTTGATGGTGACCCTGTGGGAGCGGGTTTACCCGCGAATGCGTCGGTGAATTCACTATCGCATTCGCGGGTAAACCCGCTCCCACAGGGGCCGAGGCCCGCCTCACAGGTGTGGGCAGGCCTGGAGCTATCAGACGTCCTGATAGCTCTCGATCGACGGGCAGGCGCAGACCAGGTTGCGGTCGCCGAACACGTTGTCGACCCGGCCTACCGGCGGCCAGTACTTGCCTTCCACCAGGCTCGGCAGTGGGTACACCGCCTGCTCGCGGCTGTAGCCGTGGGTCCATTCGCCGGCCAGCTCCGCCGCAGTGTGCGGGGCGTTCTTCAGCGGGTTGTCGTCCTTGTCCAGGCTGCCGTTCTCGACCGCGCGAATCTCCTCGCGGATCTGGATCATCGCGTTGCAGAAGCGGTCCAGTTCCTCTTTGGACTCGCTTTCGGTCGGTTCGATCATCAGCGTGCCGGCCACCGGGAAGGACATGGTCGGGGCGTGGAAGCCGAAGTCGATCAGGCGCTTGGCCACGTCGTCGACGCTGATGCCGCTGGTGTCCTTGAGCGGGCGCAGATCGAGGATGCACTCGTGCGCCACCAGGCCGTTGCCGCCGGTATACAGCACAGGATAGTGCTCTTCCAGGCGACGGGCGATGTAGTTGGCGTTGAGGATCGCCATCTGTGAGGCGCGCTTGAGGCCCGCGCCACCCATCATGCGAATGTACATCCAGGTGATCGGCAGGATGCTGGCGCTGCCGAACGGCGCCGCGCACACCGCGCCCTGGGTGTTCTCCAGCGCCGCGTGGCCGGGCAGGAACGGCGCCAGGTGCGACTTGACGCCGATCGGGCCGACGCCCGGGCCGCCACCGCCATGAGGGATGCAGAAGGTCTTGTGCAGGTTCAGGTGCGAGACATCGCCGCCGAACTTGCCCGGGGCGCACAGGCCGACCATGGCGTTCATGTTGGCGCCGTCGATGTACACCTGGCCGCCGTTGTCGTGGATGATCGCGCAGATTTCGCCGATGGCTTCCTCGAACACGCCGTGGGTCGACGGGTAGGTGATCATGATCGCCGCCAGGCGCTCGCGGTGCTCGATGGCCTTGGCGCGCAGGTCGTCGATGTCGACGTTGCCGCGGGCGTCGCAGGCGGTGACCACCACGCGCATGCCGGCCATGTGCGCGGTGGCGGGGTTGGTGCCGTGGGCGGAAGACGGGATCAGGCAGATGTCGCGGTGGCTGTCGCCGCGGCTGCGGTGATAGGCGCGGATCGCCAGGAGGCCGGCGTATTCGCCTTGGGAGCCGGCGTTGGGCTGCAGCGACACGGCGTCATAGCCGGTGGCGGCGCAGAGCATGGCTTCCAGCTCGGTGGTCATCTGCAGGTAGCCCTGGCTCTGCTCGGCCGGGGCGAACGGGTGCAGATTGCCGAACTCGGCCCAGGTCACCGGGATCATTTCGCTGGCGGCGTTGAGCTTCATGGTGCACGAGCCCAGCGGGATCATGCTGCGGTCCAGCGCCAGGTCCTTGTCGGCCAGGCGGCGCAGGTAGCGCATCAACTCGGTTTCGCTGTGATAGCGGTTGAACACCGGGTGCTCGAGGATGGCCGACTGGCGCAGCAGGCTGGCCGGAAGGCGCACGGCGACGGTGTTGGCCAGGGTGGCGAAGTCAGGGATGGCCTGGCCGTCGGCGAACAGGTGCCACAGGGCCTCGACATCGGCCTGGCTGCTGGTTTCGTCCAGCGACAGGCCCAGGTGGGTGGCGTCGATCTGGCGCAGGTTGATGCCCTGGGCGCGGGCCTTGTCGTGCAGGGCGGCGGTGGCGCTGGCTGTGGCCAGGGTCAGGGTGTCGAAGAAGTCGCCGGTGACGACCTTCACGCCCAGCTTGGTCAGGCCGGTGGCCAGGATCGCGGTCAGCGCGTGGGTGCGCTCGGCGATGCGCTTGAGGCCGGCCGGGCCGTGGTACACGGCGTACATGCTGGCGATGTTGGCCAGCAGCACCTGGGCGGTGCAGATGTTGCTGGTGGCCTTCTCGCGGCGGATGTGCTGCTCGCGGGTCTGCATGGCCAGGCGCAGGGCGCTCTTGCCGAAGCGGTCGATCGATACGCCGACCAGGCGGCCCGGCATGTCGCGCTTGAACGCGTCGCGGGTGGCGAAGTAGGCCGCGTGCGGGCCACCGAAGCCCAGCGGCACACCGAAGCGCTGGGCGCTGCCGATGGCCACGTCGGCGTCGAACTCGCCGGGCGGGGTGAGCAGGGTCAGGGCCAGCAGGTCGGCGGCCACGGCCACCAGGGCGCCTGCGCCATGGAAGCGCTGCACCACATCGCGGTAGTCGAACACATCACCGTTGCTGGCCGGGTATTGCAGCAGGGCGCCGAAATAGGCGCTGACGTCGCTCAGTTCACGCTCGTCGCCCACCACCACTTCGATACCCAGAGGCTCGGCACGGGTGCGCAGCACGTCGAGGGTCTGTGGATGGCAGTGCACGGAGGCGAAGAAGGCGTGGCTGGCCTTGTTCTTCGACAGGCGCTTGCAGAAGGTCATGGCTTCGGCGGCGGCGGTGGCTTCGTCGAGCAGGGAGGCGTTGGCGATCGGCAGGCCGGTGAGGTCGCTGATCAGGGTCTGGAAGTTCAGCAGCGCTTCCAGGCGGCCTTGGGAGATCTCTGGCTGGTACGGGGTATAAGCGGTGTACCAGGCCGGGTTTTCCAGCAGGTTGCGCAGGATCGGCGCCGGGGTGTGGGTGTTGTAGTAGCCCTGGCCGATGTAGCTCTTGAACAGCTGGTTGTTGCCGGCAATGGCTTTCAGCGCGGCGAGGGCGTCGGCCTCGCTCTGGCCATCTTCGCTGCCGAGCACGCTGGTGCCCTTGATGCTGTCGGGGATGACCGCGGCGGTCATCGCTTCCAGCGAGTCGAAGCCCAGGGTGGCGAGCATGGCCTGCTCGTCAGCGGCGCGCGGACCGATGTGACGGGCGATGAATTCGTTGGCGGTGCCGAGGTTGATGGTCATGGTGCGGTACCTCAGGCGTCGTCGTTGGCTTTGAGCAGGCGGTCGTAGGCGTCCTGGTCGAGCAGGGCGGCCACTTCGCTCATGTCGGCGGGGATGAAACGGAAGAACCAGCCTTCGCCCAGCGGGTCTTCGTTGACCAGCTCGGGGCTGTCGTTCAGGCCTTCATTGACCGCGACCACTTCACCGGTGAGCGGCATGTACACGCCGCTGGCGGCCTTGACCGACTCCACGGTGGAGGCTTCGGCGCCCTTGTCGTACTGCTGCAGCTCCGGCAGTTGCACATAGACCACGTCGCCGAGGGCGTTCTGGGCGTAGGCGGTGATGCCCACGGTGACGCTGCCGTCGGTTTCGACGCGCAGCCATTCGTGATCTTCGGTGAAACGCAACTCGCTCATGGGAATTCCTCGGGAAGCAGGGGCGTTGGGCGCGGTAGGCTCCGCGCTCTTAAGGTTGGAATTCCCTTAGCAATAATGCGGCCAGTCTATAAAAATCCTTTTAAATCAATCACTTAATAAATTTATGCTGTGTCGTCATGACTACTTTGGAACGAAATCGCTACACAGGGGCCGAGATTATAAAGCGTTGTGGGATCAAGCCCTTGCGTAGGCGCATTCGAATGAGAGTGTATTGATTTCGATACGGTGTATCGATTTCAATCCATGTCGATGCCGTCAGCTTGCGGCAAACAGGGGTAACGCCAGGTACAGCTTGATCACGATGACATTGATGATATCGATGAAGAACGCCCCCACCATGGGGACGACCAGGAAGGCCAGCTGCGAAGGACCATAGCGATGGGTGACCGCCTGCATGTTGGCGATGGCCGTCGGCGTGGCGCCGAGGCCGAAGCCGCAATGCCCGGCCGCCAATACCGCCGCGTCGTAGTTGCGCCCCATGACCCTGAATGTCACGAAGATCGCGAACAGGGCCATGACCAGTGTCTGCATGGCCAGCAGCATCAGGAACGGCAAGGCCAGGGAGGCCAGGTCCCAGAGCTTCAGCGACATCAGGGCGATCGCCAGGAACAGCGACAGGCTGACATTGCCCAGCACCGAAACCTCCCGCTCGAACACCTGGTACAGGCCCAGCGCCGATAGCGCGTTGCGCAGCAGCACGCCGACGAACAACACGCAGACGAAAGTCGGCAGCTCGAAGGCGGTCCCCAGGAGCAGGCCGTTGAGCAGCGAACCGGCCAGCAGGCTGACGGCAATCAGGGCAATGGTTTCAACCAGGGAAAAGGGGGTGATCAGACGCTCCTTGTTCGGCTGCTCGAAACCTTTCGGCAGTTGTGGCGTGACCTGTTCGCCACCGGGCGTGCGGATGCCTCTGACCAGCAGGCGGGCCACGGGGCCGCCGATCAGACCGCCGAGCACCAGGCCGAATGTCGCGCAGGCCATGGCCAGTTCGGTGGCCGAGGCCAAGCCGTAGGTCTCGCTGAAGGTCGTGCCCCAGGCGGCGCTGGTGCCGTGGCCGCCGGACAGGGAAATCGAACCGGACAGCAGCCCCATCAGTGGATCGAGGCCCAGCGCCTTGGCCAGGCCGATGCCCATGGCGTTCTGCACCAGCAGCAGCCCCGTGACGACCAGCAGGAAGGTGCCGACGACGCGTCCGCCTTTCTTCAGGCTGGCGATGTCCGCGTTCAGGCCGATGGTGGCGAAGAACGCCAGCATCAGCGGCGACTGCAGTGAAGTATCGAACTGGACGCGGACTTCGAAGCTGCGCAGCCCCAGCAGGAGGAGGGCGACGATCAAGCCGCCGGCGACCGGTTCGGGAATGTTGTAGGTGCGCAGGAAACCAATGCGCTTGACCAGTCCACGGCCGAGCAGAAGGACCAGCGAGGCGGCTACGAGTGTTCCGTAAAAATCGAGCTCAAGCATTCAACGTACTCTTCGTCATGGTGCGGAGGCCATTGGGAAGCGCCTCTCGAACAGAGTCGACATGGTACGTATCAGGATTCGGAAAGTATTAGTTTGCTTGTAGGGTAATTCTGAAAGGCTGCGCAGGTTTTTCGTATTGGCTCGGGCGCGAGTCAGGTCTTGCCTGGAATGCCGTATTTGCGCAGACGCTGGGCAATCGCGGTGTGCGATGTCTGCAGGCGTCCGGCCAGTTGTCGGGTCGAGGGATAGCTGGCGTACAAGCGCTGCAGCAGTTCCCGCTCGAAGTCCCCGACCGCCTGCTCCAGGCTCGCCACCTCGCCATCCTGGCCACGGGCGACCGAAGTGCCGGCGATATCCAGGTCACCGATGTTCACCATGTTGCCCTCGCAGATGGCCGCGGCGCGGAAGATCACGTTCTGCAACTGGCGCACGTTGCCCGGCCAGGGGTTGGCCAGCAGCGCCGGATGGGTGGCCGGGGCCAGGCGGCAGGGCGGGCGCTGGATCTGGGTGCAGGCTTGCTGCATGAAAAAGTGCGCCAGCGAGAGGATGTCCTGGCCGCGCTCGCGCAACGGCGGTACCTGCAGGTTGAGCACGTTGAGGCGGTAGAACAGGTCTTCGCGAAAGGTGCCTTCGGCCACCATGCGTTCCAGGTCGCGGTGGGTGGCGCTGATGATGCGCACATCCACCTTCACCTCACGGTCGCCACCGACACGACGGAAGCTGCCGTCGCTGAGAAAGCGCAGAAGCTTGGCCTGCAGGTACGGCGACATCTCGCCGATCTCGTCGAGGAACACCGTGCCCTGGTTGGCCAACTCCATCAGCCCGGGCTTGCCGCCACGCTGGGCGCCGGTGAAGGCGCCAGGGGCGTAGCCGAACAGTTCGCTCTCGGCCAGGCTCTCGGGCAGCGCCGCGCAATTGAGTGCCAGGAACGGTGCGCCATGACGGCTGCTGATGGCATGACAGGCGCGGGCCACCAGTTCCTTGCCGGTGCCGGTCTCGCCATGCACCAGCAAGGGCGCATCGAGGGTGGCCACGCGCAGGGCGCGCGCCTTGAGCGTGCGGATGGCCGGGGAGTCGCCGAGCATGGCGTCGAAGCCTTCGGCATGGTCGTGGTGCAGGGCTGACAGGCGCTCGCCCATGCGGTTGGGTGGGTACAGGGTGAGCAGCCCGCCGGCGTTGGTGATCGGCGTGGCGTCCAGCAGCAGGCTCTGGCCGTTGAGCTGCATTTCCCGCATGGGCAGGTGGAAATTGTTGTCCAGCAGGGCCTGGAGCAAACCGCGGTCGTTGAACAGCTCGCCCACCGAGCGCCCGGCCGACTCGCGTCCGCACAGGGCGATCAGCGCCGGGTTGGCCAGCAGCACATTGCCCGCGCTGTCCACCGCCAGCACCGGGTCGCTCATGGCGGCGAGCAGGGCGTCGAGCTGCAAGTGGCGGCGTTGGCCGGGGAGGATGTCGACCACTTGCACCGACTGCACGCCGTGGACCTCGAACAGGGCGTCGTGCAGCTCCTCGAGCACGGCTGGGCTCAGGGTCGGGGCATCGATGTAGACGTTCGGCGGAACCATCTCCACGGCGTCGAGATTGAGGTTGCGGGCACCGAGCAGGGCCAGGACTTCCTGGGTGATGCCGACGCGGTCGATGAAGCTGACGTGGATGCGCATGGGGGAGGCGTTAGTAGCCGAGGAGGGCGACAGTATGCCTTGCGATGTCGTTCTAGCCCACTATTGCCGGGGCTGCTGCGCAGCCCTTTCGCGACACAAGGCCGCTCCTACAGGTGCGTGCGATCCCTGTAGGAGCGGCCTTGTGTCGCGAAAGGGCCGCGTAGCGGCCCCGAGGATCACCCCAGATGCTCGGGCTTGATCGGGTCGCCCGATTTCACATCCAGCTTGGTGCGAATGTCTTCGAACATGTAGTCATACAGCTTGTGCGGCGAACCGAGGTTCTCGAACTTCTTCGGTGGCGGCAGGTACGACTGGGCCTTGCGGCTCAACTGCATCAGAAAGCTCGGCAGCACCTGGTCCTTGGCCAGGAAGAATTTCTCATCGACGGTCTTGCCCTCGATGTTGCCATGCATGTGGAACTGGATACCTCTGCCTTCCTTGGGGTCGGTAGCCGCCTCGTATTCGATATTGAGGTCGTAGCTGTGGTCGTTGGTGTTCAGCGCGGTGCGCTCAATGTGTACATGACCGGGCGCGTACTGGGCCATGGCAGACTCCTTCGGAAGGTTGAAAACGGCGGGTGCCAGGCACCCGCCAACCGCATTCAACGGTAGCTGATGCCGAGCTTGGCGGTGGAAACCCGGGTGCCAGCGGTGCCCTTGACGATGTCCTCGATGTTCTCCAGCGAGCTGATCACCGCCACCTTGCCGGTGTGGCGGGCGAAATCGCAGGCGGCCTGGACCTTCGGCCCCATGGAACCTGCGGCGAAGCCCAGCCGTTCAAGTTCGTCGGGGTGCGCCTGGGCAATGGCTTTCTGCGTCGGCTTGCCCCAGTCGATGTACGCCGCGTCGACGTCGGTGGCGATGATCAGCAGGTCGGCTTCCAGCTGTTCGGCCAGCAGCGCCGAGCACAGGTCCTTGTCGATCACCGCTTCGACGCCCTTGAGCTTGCGGTTCTTGTCGTACATGGTGGGGATGCCGCCGCCGCCGGCGCAGATCACGATGCTGCTCTTCTCCAGCAGCCACTTGATCGGGCGGATCTCGAAGATGCGCTTGGGTTTGGGGCTGGCCACCACACGGCGGTACTTGTCGCCGTCGGGCTTGACCACCCAGCCTTTCTCCTTGGCCAGGCGTTCGGCTTCGTCCTTGGCGTAGACCGGGCCGATGAACTTGGTCGGATCCTTGAACGCCGGGTCGTTGGCGTCGACTTCCACCTGGGTGAGCAGGGTGGCGAACGGCACCTCGAAGGCCAACAGGTTGCCCAGTTCCTGTTCGATCATGTAGCCGATCATGCCTTCGGTCTCGGCGCCGAGCACGTCCAGCGGATAGGCTTCATCCGGCTTGTACGACAGCCCCTGCAGCGACAGCAGGCCGACCTGCGGGCCGTTGCCGTGGGCGATGACCAGCTCGTTGCCGGGGTGGATCTTGGCGATCTGTTCGGTGGCGGTGCGGATATTGGCGCGCTGGTTGTCGGCGGTCATCGGTTCGCCGCGGCGCAGCAGGGCGTTACCGCCCAATGCAACAACGATACGCATGGGGAATGTCCTTGTCTGGTTGGAGCGGCAAGCTGCAAGCTTCAAGCTACAAGAAAAAACGGATCGCACGCGGTCTCGCTTCTTCTTGTAGCTTGCAGCTTGTAGCTTGCCGCTACTGGGTGTTCAGAGATCAGCCAGGGTCGACACCAGGATCGCTTTGATCGTGTGCATGCGGTTCTCTGCCTGCTCGAAGGCGATGCACGCCGGCGACTCGAACACGTCATCGGTCACTTCGATGCCGTTGCTCAGGTCCGGATACTGTTCGGCGATCTGCTTGCCGACCTTGGTCTCGGAGTTGTGGAACGCCGGCAGGCAGTGCATGAACTTGGTGCGTGGATTGCCGGTGGCTTTCATCAGCTCCTTGTTCACCTGGTAGGGCAGCAGCTGCTTGATGCGCTCGCCCCAGGCCTCGACCGGCTCGCCCATCGACACCCAGACGTCGGTATGCACGAAGTCCACGCCCTTGACCGCGGCTTTCGGATCTTCGGTCAGGGTGATGCGCGCGCCGCTTTCCTCGGCGTACTTGCGGCAGCGCTCGACCAGGTCGTCATGGGGCCACAGCGCCTTGGGCGCGGCGATGCGCACGTCCATGCCGAGCTTGGCGCCGATCAGCAGCAGCGAGTTGCCCATGTTGTTGCGGGCATCGCCCAGGTAGGCGTAGCTGATGTCGTGCAGCGGCTTGTCGCTGTGCTCGCGCATGGTCAGCACGTCGGCGATCATCTGGGTCGGGTGGTACTCGTCGGTCAGGCCGTTGAACACTGGTACACCGGCGAACTTGGCCAGTTCCTCGACGATCTCCTGCTTGAAGCCACGGTACTCGATGGCGTCGTACATGCGCCCGAGCACGCGGGCGGTGTCCTTCATGCTCTCCTTGTGACCGATCTGCGAGGAGTTGGGGTCGATGTAGGTGACGTTGGCGCCCTGGTCGTAGGCGGCGACTTCGAAAGCGCAGCGGGTGCGGGTCGAGGTCTTCTCGAAGATCAGGGCGATGTTGTTGCCCTTCAGGTGCTGCTGCTCGGTGCCGGTGTACTTGGCGCGCTTGAGGTCGCGGGACAGGTCCAGCAAGTAGCGCAGCTCGCGGGTGCTGTGATGTTCGAGGCTGAGCAGGTTGCGGTTGTGGATATTGAACGCCATGACGGTTCTCCTTGGATTCGGTGAGGTGTCCGGCCGCCGCCTCGTGGGCGTGGCCGGGTTCGGTGGGCGTTAATAGTCGATGGGGTCGCGCACGATCGGGCAGGTCATGCAGTGGCCGCCGCCGCGGCCCCGGCCCAGCTCGCCGGCGCTGATGGTGATGACCTCGATCCCGGCCTTGCGCAGCAAGGTGTTGGTGTAGGTGTTGCGGTCGTAGCCGATGACCACGCCGGGCTCCACGGCCACCACGTTGTTGCCGTCATCCCATTGCTCGCGCTCGGCGGCGAAGCTGTTGCCGCCGGTCTCGACCACGCGCAGCTTGACCCCCAGGTGCTCGCCGACCACCTCGATGAACGACTTGTTCTCGCGGCGCACGTCCATGCCATACGGTTTGCTTTCGTCCGGGCGGATGATGAACGGCACGATTTCCTTGACCACTTCCGGGAAGACCGTGACCAGGTCGCGGTCGCAGAAGCTGAACACGGTATCCAGGTGCATCGCGGCGCGGGACTTGGGCAGGCCGGCGACGATGACTTTCTCCACCGCGCCCTTGGCGAACAGGTTCTGCGCCAGCTGGCCGATGGCCTGGCGCGAGGTGCGTTCACCCATGCCGATCAGGACCACGCCCTTGCCGATCGGCATCACGTCGCCGCCCTCGAGGGTGGCGTTGCCGTGGTCCTTGTCCGGGTCGCCGTACCAGACTTGGAAGTCGGCGCCAGTGAACTCTTTGTGGAACTTGTAGATGGCGGTGGTCAGCAGGGTTTCCTGGCGTCGCGCCGGCCAGTACATCGGGTTGAGCGTCACGCCGCCGTAGATCCAGCAGGTGGTGTCGCGGGTGAACTGGGTGTTGGGCAGCGGCGGCAGGATGAAGCTGGAGTGGCCGAGGTAGTCGTTGTACATCTTGATCACGTCGGCGCCTTCGCTCTGCGGCAGGTCCTGACCGGCCACGCCGCCGATCAGGAACTCGGCCAGGTGACGTGGCTCCAGGCCTTCGAGCCAGCTGCGCACTTCGTTGGTGAGGCCGACGCCGACGGTATCGGAGGTGATCTTGCGGTCGAGAATCCACTTCAGCGCATCGGGCTGCTGGACGATGTCGGTCAGCAGGTTGTGCATTTCCAGCACATCGACGCCGCGCTCGCGCATCTTGGTGACGAAGTCGAAGTGGTCGCGCTTGGCCTGGTCGACCCAGATCACATCGTCGAACAGCAGCTCGTCGCAGTTGCTCGGGGTCAGGCGTTTGTGCGCAAGGCCCGGGCTGCAGACCATCACTTTGCGCAGTTTGCCGGCTTCGGAATGAACGCCGTATTTCTGTTTCTCAGTGGACATGGTGAATCCTCCTGTAAAGCGAAGACGTGGGGTTCAGAGCGTCAGGAAGCCGTCGTACAGGCCGTAGGCCGCCACCAGGGCGCCCGCGACCACGGCGGCGAAGATCAGTTTTTCCACGCTGGTGAAGATCGGTTGGCCGACCTCACGCTTGGCCTTGGCGAACAGGATCGCGCCAGGGGCATAGAGCAAGGCCGAGAGCAGCAGGTATTTCACGCCGCCGGCGTACAGCAGCCAGATGGCATACACCAGGGCGATGCCGCCGATGATCAGGTCTTTCTTGCGCTCGGCCAGGGCCTGTTCGTAGGTCTCGTTGCGCCAGGCCAGCAGGAAGGCGTAGGCCGCCGACCACAGGTAAGGCACCAGGATCATCGAGGTGGCGAGGTAGATCAGCGACAGGTAGGTGCTGTTGGAGAACAGGGTGATGACCAGGAAGATCTGCACCATGGCGTTGGTCAGCCACAGGGCGTTGGCCGGCACATGGTTGGCGTTCTCGCGGCGCAGGAACGCCGGCATGGTGTGGTCCTTGGCGGCGGCGAACATGATCTCGGCGCACAGCAGCACCCACGAGAGCAGGGCGCCCAGCAGCGAGATGATCAGGCCGACGCTGATCAGCACCGCGCCCCAGTGGCCGACCACGTGCTCCAGCACCGCGGCCATCGACGGGTTCTGCAGCTTGGCCAGCTCCGGCTGGGTCATCACGCCCAGCGACAGCACGTTGACCAGCACCAGGAACAGCAGCACGGTGACGAAGCCGATGACCGTGGCCTTGCCGACGTCGGAGCGTTTTTCCGCACGGGAGGAGAAGATGCTCGCGCCCTCGATGCCGATGAACACCCACACGGTGACCAGCATCATGTTGCGCACCTGGTTCATCACGCTGCCCAGCTCCGGCGTGCCCACGCCCCAGATGTCGGCGGTGAACACATCGAGCTTGAAGGCGAACAGGCAGATCAGGGCGAACAGCGCCAGCGGCACGACCTTGGCCACGGTGGTGACCAGGTTGATGAACGCTGCTTCCTTGATGCCGCGCAGCACGAGAAAGTGCACGGCCCACAGCAGGATCGAGGCACCGATCACCGCCGCTGGCGTGTTGCCCTCGCCGAAGATCGGGAAGAAGTACCCCAAGGTGCTGAACAGCAGCACGAAGTAGCCGACATTGCCCAGCCAGGCGCTGATCCAGTAGCCCCAGGCCGAGGAAAAGCCCATGTAGTCGCCGAATCCGGCCTTGGCGTAGGCATACACCCCGCCATCCAGATCGGGCTTGCGGTTGGCCAGGGTCTGGAAGACGAAGGCCAGGGTGAGCATGCCCACCGCGGTGATGGCCCAGCCGATCAGCACGGCGCCGACGCCGGCGCTGGCCGCCATGTTCTGCGGCAACGAGAAGATCCCGCCGCCAATCATCGAGCCGACGACAAGTGCGACGAGCGCACCCAGTTTTAGTTTTCCGGGAGAATCAGACATTTAACGACTCCGTACCAGGAGAAAGTTGGCTTCAGAATAAATCTGACGCCGGGATCATTAGCTGACTTAGATCAGTTCATGCCTGCATGAAGGTGTGAAAAATCCTTCATGCGTCTCCTGGAGGATGCCGACAGCTCTGCCGCAGGCCTTGTGCGCTGGCACCTCCGTGTCCATCCAGAGCAAACGCTCCGTTTTGCCTGCGAACTGTGAAGTTAGACACTTTTAGGCGTTTCGCAAATTTTTCACAGTAAACAGCGACAGGTTTAGGCGAGTTGCCAAATAGTTGGCAACTGTCATTTTTAACAGGTGGCGGCTATAGACAACTCTGTTATGAGTGCTATAGCTTTTAATGGCTTGATTTAATAAGAAACTTGTAACATTCATGCTGCTTAATTCGTTTACGCGTGCCCGCGCACGGGGAACCCCATGAGCGAACCCGGACAAAAGCTGCGCCTTGGCGCGCTGATCGCGTTGGTGGTCGGCTCGATGATCGGTGGCGGGATCTTCTCGTTGCCACAGAACATGGCCGCGCGCGCCGATGTCGGTGCGGTGTTGATCGGCTGGAGCATCACCGCGGTGGGCATGCTGGCGCTGGCCTTCGTGTTCCAGACCCTGGCCAACCGCAAGCCCGAACTCGACTCGGGGGTGTATGCCTACGCCAAGGCCGGGTTCGGCGACTACATGGGCTTTTCCTCGGCCTGGGGCTACTGGATCAGCGCCTGGCTGGGCAACGTCGGTTATTTCGTGCTGTTGTTCAGTACCCTGGGCTTCTACTTTCCGGTGTTTGGCGAGGGCAACACGCCGCTGGCCATAGGCTGCGCCTCGCTGCTGCTGTGGGCCGTGCACTTTCTCGTGCTGCGCGGCATCAAGGAAGCGGCGTTCATCAACCAGGTGACGACCGTGGCCAAGGTGGTGCCGCTGCTGATCTTCATCGTCATCGCCGCCGTCGCCTTCCGCGCCGACATCTTCACCCGCGATATCTGGGGCCTGAGCAACCCCAAGTTCGGCAGCGTGCTGGAGCAGGTGCGCAACATGATGCTGGTGACTGTGTTCGTGTTCATCGGTATCGAGGGCGCCAGTGTCTACTCGGGGCGCGCGTTGCATCGTTCGGACGTGGGCAAGGCCACCGTGATCGGCTTTCTTGGGGTGCTGGCATTGCTGGTGCTGGTCAATGTGCTGTCGCTGGGGGTGATGACCCAGCCGGAGCTGGCCGGGTTGCAGAACCCGTCGCTGGCTTCGGTGCTGGAGCATATCGTCGGGCCCTGGGGGGCGTTGCTGATCAGCATTGGCCTGGCGGTGTCGCTGCTGGGCGCCTTGCTGTCGTGGGCGCTGTTGTGCGCGGAGATTCTCTTCGCCACCGCCCGCGACAAGACCATGCCGCGGTTCCTGGCGCGGGAGAACGCCAACCAGGTGCCGGCCAACGCCCTGTGGCTGACCAATGTGATGATCCAGGGCTTCTTGTTGATCACGCTGTTTTCGGCGGGCACCTATACCAGCCTGATCTACCTGGCGTCGTCGATGATCCTGGTGCCGTATTTCTGGTCGGCGGCCTATGCCGTGCTGCTGGCCGTGCGCGGCGAGGGCTACCAGGGGCAGGCCGGATTGCGCCGCAAGGACCTGCTGATCGCGCTGGTCGCGTTGCTGTATGCGGTCTGGCTGCTGTACGCCGGTGGCCTCAAGTACGTGCTGCTGTCGGCGTTGCTCTATGCCCCTGGGGTGATCCTGTTCGCCCGGGCCAAGCGCGAACAGGGGCAGGCATTGTTCACCCGTTTGGAGAAGCTGATATTCGCTGCGGTGCTGGTAGGGGCAGGATTGGCCGCATACGCGTTGTATTCGGGGTTGCTGAGCCTTTAGAAAATCGCGGGGCAAGCCCGCTCCCACGGATCCATCACCACTGTGCCTGTGCCGAGCCCAGTTGCGATGCCCCACGCTCCCAGGCCATCGACGCTTCACCCACTTTCAACGGCCCTCTGATCCGTTGTGCCTCGCCCCAGGCCGTGCATTCCATGACGGGGTCGAGATCCTCGGGTGACTCCGCCGCCAACGGCAGATCCTCCTCCATCGTTCCCCGCTCGATC
Source organism: Pseudomonas sp. GD03858 (assembly GCF_029840925.1). Classification (GTDB taxonomy): domain Bacteria; phylum Pseudomonadota; class Gammaproteobacteria; order Pseudomonadales; family Pseudomonadaceae; genus Aquipseudomonas. The sequence continues at coordinate 62,021 of NZ_JAOCDM010000010.1, read as the reverse complement.
AGCAGCTTGGCGGTACGCGCCAGCGACAGCCGGCTTTGGCAAGCCTCGCCACTGCGCAGGCGCTCGGTCAGCGCGCGTATCACCTCGGCGGCCATCAGGTACCCTGTGGCATGGTCCAGCGCCTGCACCGGCAACGGCACGGGCCGGTCCATCTGTCGCCAACGCATGCCTTCGCGCGCGATGCCAGTGCTCATCTGCACCAGGCTGTCGAATCCACGCCGATCTCGCCAGGGGCCGCTCCAACCATAGGCGTTGAGGCTCACATCGATCAGGCCGGGGTTGAGCTGGCGGCGTGGCTGCGCGCCGAACCCAAGGCGCTCGAGGGCATCGGCGCGGTAGCCGTGGACCAGTACATCGGCTTCGGCCAGCAGTTGTCGGAAAACCTCCTGGCCCGCGCGGGTGCGCAGGTCCAGGCGCGCGCAGCGTTTGCCCAGCGTGACTTCGGCGGCGACCGCCGGCTCTTCCCAGCCAGGTGGATCGAGGCGCAGCACATCGGCGCCAAAGCCGGCCAGCAGGCGAGTGGCAATGGGGCCGGCGAGAATGCGGGTGAGGTCGAGCACCTTGATTCCGTTCAGCGGCCTGGCCTCGCTGCCTTGCCAGGCAAGCGGCGCGCCCGCGTGAGACTCGCGCAGAATCAGCGGCTCGCGGTTGACCGCCAGGCCTTGAGGATGCCCGCACCACTCCTGCCAATTGCGCATGCGCGCCGCGCAGCCGCCGTTCTTGACGATGGCGGTTTCCAGGGCGTCGGCATCCCATGCGAGCACTCGATTGCTCACGCTGTCCCGGTCGGCCGGACAGCCAAGCACCTGCAAGGCCGCGGCGCGATGATGGGGCGCATTGGTGTGCAGGCGTATCCAGCCATTGCGGGCCTGGTAGTCGCCGGCGATGGCATCCCACAAGGGCGGTGGCTGCCAGCCCAGAGGGCGCAGGCTGGTGCCGAACCAGAGCGATGCCAGGCGGCGATCGACGCTGACCGGCGGACAGTGGTGCAACTGGCTTGCCAGCAGCTTGGCCAAGGCCAGACCGCAGGCCGCGAAACTGGCCGAGGCCAGGCCGGTGACGGCGAACGCGGAGGGCAGGGCGCCGATACCGTGCCAGCGCACGGCATCGGTGTCCAGAGTCAGGGAGTCGGCGATGGTCTCGAGCAACGGCCGCATGCGGGATCCTCCTTCGTGGACCCCATTGCAGTACATCTGGCGCCGCGGCGCAAATGAATCAACCTCGCAGTTCGACGGCGCCTTGCGTGGTCGGGCGTTCCGGGCGCGACCAGATCCACAGATTGCCCAGGGTCATGCCGCCGATGGCGAGGAACACCGGCCAGCGGTGTTCGAGAAAGGTCAGCATCAGGCCGGCACACAGCAGCATGCTGATGGTCGCGCTGATCTTGGCGCGCCGCTGGATCACCTTGCCGTTGCGCCAGTTGAAGAGAATCGGGCCGAACAGCCGGTGGTTCTCCAGCCAGGCTGACAGGCGCGGCGAGCTGCGGGTGGCGGCCCAGGCGGCGAGCAGGATGAATTCGGTGGTCGGCAATCCGGGGATGACGATGGCCACGAGGCCTATCCCCAGGCTGACGTAGGCGAGGATCGCGTAGAGCAGACGGGACAGTTTCGAGCGGGCGATTCGGGTCATGGTCTCACTGCAACGGTGCGGCCGCCCGCAGGCGGCCGGGGTAAAGCGTGTCAGGCCAGCGCCGCGTCGGTGGCGTAGGCATGCTTGAGCAGCTCGGTGAAGCGCTCGAAGGCGGCGACCGCGCCACGTTCGGCGGCGGCGTCTTCCTCGGGCGACAATTCCAGGCCGTCGAGGATCCGGGTGAACTGTTTCCAGCCTTCGGCGCGGCCACCGGCTGGCTCGCCCAGGTGACGAGCGCCGAAGGTCTCGGACAGTTCCAGGGCCACGGCACGCTTGATCAGGAACGCGGCGCCCAGTTTGGAGCCTTCGGAGACGAAGATCCAGCCCAGGGCCTCGCCCAGGCTTGGGTTCTGCAAGGCCCCGGCGAACGGCGCCGGCACTTCGGTGTCGAGGTCGGCCAGGTCCAGGCGGGCCTGTTCGGCGCGGCAGCGCTCGGCCAGGTCAGGAACGATGGCGATCAGCTTGGGGTCGGTGTACAGCGCTTGCAGTTCGGACTGGAACAGGTACTGGGCGACCACGAAGCGGGCGAAGCTTTCGCGGCTGTCGAACGGCTTGTGCGACTTGACCAGGGCGTCGAGCTCGGTGTGCGGGGCGTGGGTGACCTGGTTCAGGCGTTGGGAGCGCAGCGCGGCGCGTTCGGCGGACGGAGTGGTCATGGGGGCATCCTTGGGAAATGGGGCTGTCTAGTGACAAGACGAAAGAGAAGACGCGGGACAGTAAAAAAACCTCACCTGCGAAGTGAAATCATTCTCATGACTTGAAACGGGCGGCACCTGCATCGCGGGCGCCGCCCTTTTCAGTCGATCAGATATCCCACACCAGATTGATGGCGAAGTTACGGCCAGGGGCTGTCAGGCGATCCAGGTTGGCCGGCTGGGTAGCGGCTGCTTCGCTCTGCCCATTGGGGTTGCCGACCATGGCGTACTTGCGCACGTCATCCCATTGCCAGTACTTCTTGTCGGTAAGGTTGTACAAACCGCCATTGATGGTCAGATCGTCGGTGATCCGGTAGAACCCGGTCAGGTCGAGCACACCGTAGCCAGGGGTACGGAAATCGGAGCTGGAACCGTCGGGAGCAAAGAACTTGGTGTCGTCCACGCGGTTCTTGCGTTTGACCACGGTCCAGCTGAGCTGGGTGCCATAGTCAACCTGCTCGTAGCCCAGGCCGAACACGCCGGTCAGCGGGTTGACGCTGTTGAGAGGTTGGCCGGTGTCGTCGTTGCGCCCGTAGGCATAGGCGATGGAGCCGACGGTGTACAGGCCCTCTGGCGCGCCGAAGCGGTCCAGGTTCAGACGACCCTTGACCTCGGCGCCCTTGATGGTCGCGTGCTTGATATTGCTGGCCTGGAAGGCGCTACCCAGGTTGGACGATTTGACGGCCTCTTCATTGATGAAGTCGCGATACTTGTTGTAGAACACTGCCACATCGAAGTTGCCAGCGTCGAAGTTGCCACGCAGTCCGGTTTCGTAGCTCTTGCTCTTTTCCGGTTCCAGACCTGGATTGGGCTCCACCGCATAACCTCCGGCGAGGTTTGTGAAGCGACCCCAGATGGCTTTGGCGCTTGGCGTACGGAAACCTTCGGCGTATTGGCCGTACCAGGTGTAGTTGTCGTTGAAGGCATAGGTCACCCCAAGCTTGGGCGACAGACGGTGCCACTTCTTGTCAGCATCATCGATACCGCTTTCCGGGGTCGGGCTGGTGTCCTGGACGCCCCGCAGGTACTCGGCGGTCATCTTCGGATCGATGCGGGTGTAGTCGTAGCGTGCGCCGGGCAGGAAGGTCCAGTTGTTCCAGCGGATCTCATCCTGGGCGAACAGGCTGTAGGTGTTGATGGTCGGATCCGGGAAGTCGCTGACCGGTGCCGGGGTGTCGGCCGGGCTGTTCTGGCCGATGAAGCGGCAGGCGCCGCCCACCACCAGGCAGGTGCCGTTGCCGGTACGCAGGCCGGTGATCTTTTCATGTTTGAGCGTGGTGCCGTAGGTGAGCAGGTGGTCGGTTTCACCGATACGGAACGCTTTGTCCAGCTGGGCATCGAGCACCCATTGGCGGTCCTTGTAGGTGGTGTCGCGTTCGCGCAGCACAGTGCGGCTGAACGGGAAGTAGATTTCAGAGGTTTCCTGGTCAGTCTTGGCGATCTGGTAGTTCAGGCTCCACTTGACGTGGTCGGCGAGCAGTGTGTCCAGGCCGAACTCGTGATTGATGCCGAAACGTTCGCGGGTAACGGTGTCGTTACCGGTACGGCTGCGGTACATGCCCAGGGGGCGGTTGCCGTCATACGGCCCACCCACCGCGCTGAGGATGTTCTGGTCGCGATCATCCTTGTAGTGCTCGTAGGTCAGCCCGAGTCGCGCGTCATCGGCGTAATTCCAGCCCAGCTTGGCCAGCACGTTGGTGGTGCGAACGTCTTCGGGGTTGGCCTTGGTTCGCGCGATGCCGGGGCCACCGTGCCCGCCATAGGACTCGGTCTCATGGCCGTTGCGCTGGCTCAGGTGCAGCAGGCCGTCGAACTCGCCCTGGCGGCCCGCGACGGTGGCCGAGGTCAACCAGCTTTCGTCGGCGGAGCTGTAGCCGGACTTCAGGCGTGCGCCGACATCCTTGCCTGGCTTGATGATGTCTTCCGGGTCCAGGGTGTAGTAGCTCACCGCGCCACCAATGGCATTGCTGCCGTACAGCACCGAGGCCGGGCCGCGCAGGATCTCCACCCGCTTGACGATCTCCGGATCGACGTAGTTGCGTTGTGTCTGGGCATAGGGACCGTAGAAGAAACTGTCGGGAATCGTTACGCCGTCCACCTGGGTCAGCACCCGGTCGCCATCGATACCACGGATGTTGTAGCCGTTCAGGCCGCTGCGCTGGCCGGTGCCGGACACCGAAACGCCGGGCTCGTAACGCACCAGCTGCTTGATGTCGTTAACGTTCTGCCGATCCAGCTGCTCACGGGTCTGCACGCTGACGGTGCTCGGCACCTGGCTGACATCCTGGGCGCTGCGGGTGGCGCTGACGGTGACCTGCTGCAGGGCGATGACGTTGCCGGCGGACTGGCGCTCGAGCACCACGTTGCCGTTACCGATCTTGCGGTAGCTCAGGCCTGTACCGCGCAGCAGGCGCTGCAGTGCCGCCTCCGGGGTCAGCGAGCCCTGCACGCCCGGCGAGGCGACGCCGTCGGCCAGCGTGGCGCTGAAACCGACCTGCCAACCGGTCACCTTGCTGAAGGCGTTGATGGCTTCGACCAGCGGCTGCTGGGTGATGGCGAAGCGGTAGTCGCCCATGCGCGGGCTGCTCGCCTGGGCCGGCTCCACGGCCAGCACCGGCAGGCTGCAGGCGCCGCTGGCGAGCAGGGCCAGGGTCAACAGGGACAATTGCCCGCTACGGCGGGAAGAAGAGGACGGGCGGGTTTGACCTGTGGGCATCGAGAGCGCTCCCTGTCGCGCGTGGGTTATAGGCAGTGTTTGTTCTCGTTTTCGAACGAGAATCAATCGTATTGGCTATAACGAGACGGGCGACAGGGGGCGATCGCGTAAAAAAACTTCGGATCAGTTGAGAATCACCAGCGCGGGGTACTCGTGCAATTGCGCCGAGGTGATGTGAGCCAGGGCGCGAAGCGTTTCCAGCGGCTGGTCGAGACGGTAGTTGCCCGTGACCGCGACCTGCTCCAGCTCGGCATTGCGGCTGATGATCCAGCCGGGGTAGTAACGGCGGACTTCGGCCAGCACCTGGCTGAGCGGGCAGTTCTCGAACACCAGGCGGCCTTCGACCCAGGCCAGGTCCTTGCGCAGGTCCGCGCGTTGGCGTTCGCTGAAGCCCTTGGGGCCGACGTTGATGCTGTCGCCAGCGCTGAGGCGGATGCGCTGGTCACTCGCTGCCTGCAGGTCGACATCGCCGCGTTGCACGCGGACCTGAGCCTCGCCATCGAGGTAGCGCACGGCGAAGTCGGTATCGCGCACGCTGGCGCGCAAGGGGCCAGCCCTCACCTCCAGCGGAGGCTGGCTGCTGCCCGATACCTGGAAGTACGCCTCGCCCTGCAGCAGGCGGGCCACCTGGCGACCACCCTGCACATCGCTGGCGAAGGCCGAGTTGGTGTTGAGCAGCACCTTGGCGCCATCGTCCAGTTGCAGGCGCTGGCGCTCGCCGACCACGGTAAGGTGGTCGGCCTGCAGGCGTACGGGCAGGTTGCCGAAGGTGAACAGCCCGACCAGCAGCACGGCGGCCGTGGCCAGTGGTTTCCAGTGCCTGCGCAGGCGTCCGCCAAGCGAGTGCCGCTGCCGCCGGTGCAGACGGTCGGCGGCCTGGCGCAGTGGCGTGCCATTCCATAGCGCTTCGGCCTCGACATAGGCTTCGGCGTTCTCCGGTTCGGCGCCGAGCCAGTGCTCGAACGCCTGGGTGTCTTGCTCATCGGCGCACTGCAGGCGGATCAACCAGTCCAGCGCCTCTTCGCGGGCACGGGCGCGGGCGTCGGGCTCGGCGGGTGTCGGGCGAGGGGCGGGGTGGTCGGTCACGGGGAATCCTTGCAGCGGCATTTTTTTGCGCATGATCGGCGCAGGCCCGGCGCATGGCAAGGGGTTTGCGCGGATCGGCGGCGAGCGGTCGGGTCACTGGTGACGATCGGCCACGCCCATGCAGATGGCCATGATCAGTTTCAGTTCCTTCTGCACGGTGCTGGCCGAAACCTGCAACTGCTCGGCGATTTCCAGGTAACTGGCGCCGTGCAGGCGACTGAGGATGAAGATGCGTTGCTGGCGTGCGCTCAACTGGCCGAGGCTGACGCTCAGGTGCTTGAGCAACTGTTCGGCGTGAGCGGCGTCCTCGCTGCTGCCGACCTGGGCGGCGACGTTGTGCAGGACCTGCTCGGGCACGTCGTCCACCAGGGTCCGGGCCTGCACCCGACGGGCGCGCAGGTGGTCCAGGGCGAGGTTGCGCGCGGTCTGGAAGACGAACGGCTCCAGGTGTTCGATGGGCCGTTCACCCAGGGCGCGGGTAACGCGCAGGTAGGTTTCCTGAAGCAGATCCTCGGCTGTGCTGGGGTTGCCCACCATGCGCTGCAGCGTGCGCAGCAAGGTAAGGCGCTGGGTGAGGAACACTGAATTGAACCGGGACTGACTCACGGGGAAACCTGGTCGATTTTTCGGATGAATGATAATGCTTATCATCCGTGCCAAAGGTCAAGCGCGGAAATGTCACGAACAGGTAAATATTGCGGCTAACGCGATCCCTGTAGGAGCGGCCTTGCCGAGGCGTCGGACCGGTCGGAAAGGGCCGCGCAGCGGCCCCAGGATTTCGATGTGGATACAGATATTGCTGGGGCCGCTTCGCAGCCCTTTCCGACCGGTCCGACGCCTCGGCAAGGCCGCTCCTACAGGGAACCGTGCAAAACGTCACCTGGCGTTGAACAACGCCAGGCAGTTGTCCAGCATGCGGTTGGAGAAGCCCCATTCGTTGTCGTACCAGGCCAGCACCTTGAGCATGCGCCCGTTGGCGCGGGTGTGGTTGGCGTCGAAGATCGACGACAGCGGGTTGTGATTGAAGTCGCACGACACCAGCGGCAGGGCGTTGTAGCCCAGCACCCGGGAGTGGCGGCTGGCCTCGAGGAACAGCTGGTTGACTTCGTCGGCGTTGGCCTCGCGCTTGAGGTTGACGGTGAGATCGACCAACGACACGTTGATCACCGGCACCCGCACGGCCATGCCGGTGAGCTTGCCGGCCAGTTCCGGCAGCACCAGGCCCACCGCCTCGGCGGCGCCGGTCTTGCTCGGAATCATCGACTGGGTGGCCGAGCGGGCGCGGTACGGATCGCTGTGATAGACGTCGGTGAGCACCTGGTCGTTGGTGTAGGCGTGGATGGTGGTCATCAGGCCCTGTTCGATGCCGAACTCGCGGTGCAGCACCTGGGCGATCGGCGCCAGGCAGTTGGTGGTGCACGAGGCATTGGAGATGATCTGGTGCGAGGCGCGCAGCACATCGTGGTTGACCCCGTACACCACGGTGGCGTCGGCACCCTTGGCCGGGGCGCTGACGATCACCTTGCCAGCGCCGGCCGCCAGGTGGGCGGCGGCTTTGGCGCGTTCGGTGAACAGTCCGGTGCACTCGAAGACGACGTCGATGGCCAAGGTCTTCCAGGGCAGCTCGGCGGGGTTGCGGATGGCGCTGACGGCGATGCGATCGCCATTGACGGTGAGGCTTTCGTGGTCGACCTCGACGCTGGCGTCGAAGGTGCCGTGGACGCTGTCGTACTTGAGCAGGTGGGCGTTCATCGCGCTGTCGCCCAGGTCATTGATGGCGACGACCTGCAGGTCCTGGCGGTAGCCCTGCGTGTACAGTGCGCGCAGGACGTTGCGGCCGATGCGACCGAATCCGTTGATGGCGATGCGTAGGGTCATGGCGTTACCTCTGGCAGTCGGGTGAAGCCTGTGGCACAAAGGGCAGCTTCACTGAAACGGTTTTGTTGTTGGAATTACAAGATTATTCACCGAGAGATAGAAAACAAGCCTTTTTGCTGGCAGTATTTTGTTTAAACATACAACGAGTGGTCGGGTCAGCCCTATTTCGAACGGTCCAGGCACCTTTTTCTAGAGCCTAGGTCGCAATCGTTTGGAGGGGAAATGGCCAGTGGAGGCCGCCCCACAGTTAGCCTGGAGTCCAGTACATGCATCCGCGCATCCTTGAGGTCACCGAACGGCTGATCGCCCGCAGCCGCCGTACCCGTGAACGCTACCTTGAGCTGATCCGTGGGGCGGCCAGTGACGGACCCATGCGCGCCAGCCTGCAGTGCGCCAACTTCGCTCATGGCGTGGCCGGCTGTGGTGGCGAGGACAAGCAGACCCTGCGCCTGATGAACGCCGCCAACGTGGCCATCGTCTCGGCCTACAACGACATGCTCTCGGCGCACCAGCCGTACCAGCACTTCCCCGAGCAGATCAAGCAAGCCCTGCGCGAAGTCGGCTCGGTCGGCCAGTTCGCCGGCGGCGTGCCGGCCATGTGCGATGGCGTCACCCAGGGCGAGCCGGGCATGGAACTGGCCATTGCCAGCCGCGAAGTGATCGCCATGTCCACCGCCATCGCCCTGTCGCACAACATGTTCGACGCCGCGCTGATGCTGGGCATCTGCGACAAGATCGTTCCCGGCCTGATGATGGGCGCGCTGCGTTTCGGCCACCTGCCGACCATCTTCGTGCCGGGCGGGCCGATGGTCTCGGGCATCTCCAACAAGGAGAAGGCTGATGTGCGCCAGCGCTACGCCGAGGGCAAGGCCACTCGCGAGCAACTGCTCGAATCGGAAATGAAGAGCTACCACGGCCCGGGCACCTGCACTTTCTACGGCACGGCCAACACCAACCAGCTGGTGATGGAAGTGATGGGCCTGCACCTGCCGGGCGCTTCGTTCGTCAATCCCTACACGCCGCTGCGCGACGCCCTCACCGCCGAGGCCGCGCGCCAGGTCACGCGCATGACCAAGGCCAGCGGCAACTTCATGCCCATCGGCGAGATCGTCGACGAAAAGGCGCTGGTCAACTCGATCGTCGCCCTGCACGCCACCGGCGGCTCGACCAACCACACCCTGCACATCCCCGCCATCGCCCAGGCCGCCGGTATCCAGCTGACCTGGCAGGACATGGCCGATCTGTCCGAGGTGGTGCCGACGCTGTCCCACGTCTATCCGAACGGCAAGGCCGACATCAACCACTTCCAGGCCTCCGGCGGCATGGCGTTCCTCATTCGCGAGCTGCTCGACGCGGGCCTGCTGCACGAGGACGTCAATACCGTGGCCGGGCACGGCCTGCGCCGCTATACCCAGGAGCCGTTCCTCGAGGATGGCCAACTGGTCTGGCGCGAAGGGCCGCAGGACAGCCTCGACGAAAGCATCCTGCGTCCGGTGGCGCGGCCGTTCTCCGCCGAGGGCGGCCTGCGGGTCATGGAGGGTAACCTGGGGCGCGGCGTGATGAAGGTATCGGCGGTGGCGCCAGAACATCGCGTGGTCGAGGCGCCGGCCCGAGTATTCCACGACCAGCAGTCGCTGGCCGATGCGTTCAAGGCCGGCGAGCTGGAGCGCGACTTCGTCGCCGTGGTGCGCTTCCAGGGCCCGCGTTGCAACGGCATGCCCGAGCTGCACAAGCTGACACCGTTCCTCGGCGTGCTGCAGGATCGCGGCTTCAAGGTGGCGCTGGTTACCGACGGGCGCATGTCCGGCGCCTCGGGCAAGATCCCGGCGGCCATCCACGTGTGCCCGGAGGCTTTCGACGGTGGCCCGCTGGCGCGGGTGCGTGATGGTGATATCGTGCGCGTCGATGGTGCCGAAGGCACGCTGCGGATCATGGTCCCGGCCGAGGAACTGGCCAGCCGTGAACTGCCCGAGCCGCCCACGGGCAACGACCTGGGCTGCGGGCGCGAGCTGTTCGGCTTCATGCGCGTGGCGTTCAGTTCCGCCGAACAGGGCGCGAGCGCCTTCACCTCGGCCCTGGAGAATCTCAAATGAATGCCTTGCTGGTCGGCGACATCGGCGGCACCAACGCACGTTTCGCCTTGTGGCGCGATAACGAGCTGCAGGCGGTACAGGTGCTGGCCACCGCCGACTACACCAGCCCCGAGCAGGCCATCGAGGCCTACCTCGCCGACCAGGGCATCGCCCGTGGCGGCCTGACGGCGGTGTGCCTGGCGGTAGCAGGCCCCGTGGACGGCGACGAATTCCGCTTCACCAACAACCACTGGCGCCTGAGCCGCAGCGCGTTCTGCCAGACGTTGCAGGTCGAGCGCTTGTTGCTGATCAACGATTTTTCCGCCATGGCCCTGGGCATGACGCGCCTGCGCGACGGCGAGTTCCGCGAGGTCTGCGCAGGCCTCGCCGACTCGTTGCGCCCGGCGCTGGTGATCGGCCCCGGCACCGGCCTGGGCGTGGGCAGCCTGCTGCGCCTGGGCGAGCACTGGCTGGCGCTGCCGGGGGAGGGCGGGCATGTCGACCTGCCGGTGGGCAATGCCCGCGAGGCGGCGATCCACCAGGAGATTCACCGGCAGATCGGCCATGTCAGCGCCGAGACGGTGCTCAGTGGCGGTGGGCTGGTGCGTTTGTACCAGGCGATCTGTGTGCTCGACGGCGTCACGCCGACGCACAAGAGCCCGGCGCAGATCACCGACGCGGCCTTGGCCGGCGAGCCCCGGGCGCTGGCGGTGATCGAGCAGTTCTGCCGCTTCCTCGGTCGGGTGGCGGGTAACAACGTGCTCACCCTGGGCGCCCGGGGTGGGGTCTACATTGTCGGTGGGGTGATTCCGCGTTTCGCCGAGTTGTTCCTGCGTAGCGGATTTGCCGCGAGTTTCGCCGACAAGGGCTGCATGAGCGGTTACTTCGCCGGGGTGCCGGTATGGCTGGTGACGGCGGAGTTTTCCGGGTTGCTGGGGGCCGGGGTGGCCTTGCAGCAAGCGTTGGACCATTGATTGCTGGGGCCGCTTCGCGGCCCTTTCGCGACACAAGGCCGCTCCTACAGGGCAACGCGATCAACTGTAGGAGCGGCCTTGTGTCGCGAAAGGGCTGCGAAGCAGCCCCCACAGCAGACACAAAGATCTGCGTTTACAAGAGGACTGACCATTGTGACCACTGCCGGCAAATCGATCCTGATGGTCGACGACGACCAGGACATCCGCGAACTGTTGCAGACCTACCTTGCCCGCTGCGGCCTGCAGGTCCATGCCGAACCCGATGGCCAGGGCTTTCGCCGCGCCCTGGACGCCAACCCCTACGACTTGGTGATCCTCGACGTGATGCTGCCCGACGAGGACGGCTTCAGCCTGTGCCGCTGGGTCCGCGAGCACCCGCGCCAGGCGCGGGTGCCGATCATCATGCTGACCGCCAGCTCCGACGAGGCCGACCGGGTCATCGGCCTGGAACTGGGCGCCGACGACTACCTCGGCAAACCCTTCAGCCCGCGTGAGCTGCAGGCCCGGATCAAGGCCCTGTTGCGCCGCGCCGATTTTGGCCAGGCGGCGCCGGCCAGCGCGGTGCTGGCCTTCGACGACTGGCGCCTGGACACGGTCAGCCATCGCCTGTTCCATCGCGATGGCGAGGAGGTGATCCTCTCCGGCGCCGACTTCGCCCTGCTCAAGCTGTTCCTCGACCACCCACAGCAGATCCTCGACCGCGACACCATCGGCAACGCCACCCGCGGGCGCGAGCCGATGCCGCTGGATCGCATTGTCGACATGGCGGTCAGCCGCCTGCGCCAGCGCCTGCGCGACACCGAAAAGCCCCCTCGGCTGATCCGCACCGTGCGCGGCAGCGGCTATCTGCTGGCGGCCAATGTCTGCCCGGCCTAGCGAGCGCCGCTGGCGCCTGCTGCCGCGCTCCTTGCTGGGGCGCATGCTGCTGCTCACCTTGCTGGTGGTGTTGCTGGCCCAGGGGCTGTCCAGCCTGATCTGGGTGGCGCAATTGCGTGCCAGCCAGCTGCAGGGCCTGCGTGCCAGCGCTGGCAGCCTGGCTCATTCGATGAGCGCCAGCGTCAGCTACTTCCGTTCGCTGCCGGTGGCCTACCGGCCCATGGTCCTCGACCAGTTGCGCAGCATGGGCGGCACGCGCTTCTTCGTCTCGCTCAACGTCAAGCCGCTGGAGATGCCGGTGCTGCCGATCACCCCGCGCAAGCAGGCGGTGATCGACGTGTTCCAGGAGGTGTTGCACGAGCGCCTGGGCCAGCAGCTGGAGATCTCCGTCGAATTCGTCAGCCCCGATGACCTGCGGATCTTCAACAGCGGCCTGAAACTCGATGAGCTGCCCCGTTCCTGGGCGCACTACTCGTTGACTCTGGAGCCGCTCAACCCGCCGGTGCTGGTGACCCAGATCCGCCTGGGCGAGGGCGAGTGGCTGTACATCGCCTCGCTGTTGCCCGAGCCCTACACCAGCCTCGAGGCCGAGCGCCTGCCACGTCAGCAGATCGGCTTCATCGCCATGACCACTGCCCTGCTGTTGCTGTTCATCGGCCTGTTGGTGCACTGGCAGAGCCGGCCGCTCAAGCGCCTGGCGCGGGCGGCGCGGGAAATGTCGCTGGGCGCCGACGTGGCCCCGGTGGCCGAGGGCGGCGGCAGCGAAGTGGTCGAGGTGGGGCGGGCGTTCAACAGCATGCGCGAGCGGATCAGCCGCTATCTCACCGAGCGCGCCCAGTTGTTCAGCGCCATTTCCCACGACCTGCGCACGCCGATCACGCGCCTGCGCCTGCGGGTCGAGCTGCTCGAGGACGAGAAGCTGCAAGCGAAGTTCAGCCGCGACCTCGACGAGCTGGAGCTGCTGGTCAAGGGCGCGCTGCAATGCGTCAAGGACACCGATATTCACGAGAACATCGAACCGATCGACCTCAACCAGGTGCTGGAGATGCTCGCCGAGCCATACCTCGGCGACGGCCGCATCACCCTTGAAGGACAGGCGCTGGCGCCATACCCCGGCAAGTCGCTGGCCCTGCGCCGTTGCATCGGCAACCTGATCGATAACGCCATCAAGTACGGCGAGCGGGCGCACCTGCGGATCCTCGACAGTGCCGAGGGCTTCGTCCTGCAGGTGGACGACCAGGGCCCGGGGGTGCCGGAGCAGCGCCTGGAGCAGGTGTTCGAGCCGCATTTCCGGCTGGCCGGGCAGCAGCAGGGCTATGGGCTGGGGCTGGGGATCGCGCGCAACATCGCCCACAGCCATGGCGGCGAGGTGAGCCTGTTCAACCTGCGTGAAGGGGGATTGCGAGTGACCTTGTACCTACCCCGTACAGCCGATTGACACGATCCCCTGTAGGAGCGGCCTTGTGTCGCGAAAGGGCTGCAAAGCAGCCCCGGCAATTTCAGTATCTGCGCCGAGATCCTGGGGCCGCTCTGCGGCCCTTTCGCGACACAAGGCCGCTCCTACAGGGGCCTGATGTCACTAAGTGGTGACAATCGAGCCGGTCTTCGTGACATGCCAGCCAGGACGGCTGACTAGAATCGGCTGACAACAACAAGGAAGACCACGCCCATGGCCAACCGCTGGATCGACTCCCCGACACACCATGCCTGGCTCGACCTCGAGGCCTTGCGCCTGCTCAGGTTCGCCAGAGCCTCGCGCCTGTCCCAAGGCTTCGGCAACCTCGACGACGAAGGCCGCCTGCCCCGTTGCGCCCTGGCCGAGACCATGAACACCGCGCGCATGACCCACAGTTTCGCCTTGGCGCATATCCAGGGTGTTCCGGGTTGCCGCGAGCTGGTCGAGCATGGCGTCGAGGCCCTGCTGGGCCCGCTGCGCGATCAGGAGCACGACGGCTGGTACGCGCAGCCCGAAGGCCATGGCGACAGCGGCAAGGCCGCCTACCTGCATGCCTTCGTCGCCCTTGCCGCCAGTTCGGCGGTGGTGGCGGGCGTGGCGCAGGCCCAGGCACTGCTGGATGCCGTGGTCCGGGTCATCGAGCAGCGCTTCTGGTGCGAGGAGGAGGGCGCCTTGCGTGAGTCGTTCTCCCGCGACTGGCGGCAGGCGGAGGCCTACCGTGGCGCTAACAGCAACATGCACGGCGTCGAGGCGTTTCTCGCCCTGGCCGATGTGACCGGCGAGCCGCTGTGGCTCAAGCGTGCCTTGCGGATCGTCGAACGGTTGATCCTTGGCCGGGCCACCGTTGACGGTTTCCGGGTCACCGAGCATTTCGACGAGCACTGGCAGGCATTGCCCGACTACAGCCGCGACAATCCCGCCGACGGTTTCCGCCCTTATGGCACCACACCTGGTCATGCCTTCGAGTGGGCGCGTCTGGCGCTGCATCTGGAGGCGGCCCTGCAACGGGCACAGTTGCCAGCCCCAGAGGGGCTGCTGGTGGCCGCCAGGGGGCTGTTCGACAGCGCCTGGCGGCATGCCTGGCAGGCCGACGGTGCGCCGGGCCTGGTCTATACCCTCGACTGGCACGACCGTCCAGTGGTGCGCGAGCGCCTGCACTGGGTGCATGCCGAGGCCTGCGCCACCGCCGCGGCCTTGTCGAGGCGCACCGGTGAGGCGCAGTACGAACAGTGGTATCGCTGCTTCTGGGATTTCATCGCCAGCCATTTCATCGACCACGCCCACGGCAGTTGGCATCACGAACTCGATGCTACCTTGCTGCCCAGTGCGCGAATCTGGGGCGGCAAGCCCGACCTCTATCATGCCTATCAGGCCCTGCTGCTGCCGCGCCTGCCGCTGGCGCCGAGCCTGGCCACGGCCCTGGCTTTGTAACCAAACGATGACATTCGCGCATCCGTTCGTTACCTGGCGCCGGGCGCGAGCTCCCTACACTCCATGCCATGCAAGCGACAGTCTTGCCTCGCATAACAACAAGAAAGGTATTCCCATGCATTCGACGCTTCGTCTCGCCGCCGCGATCTCCTTCGCCTCACTCTGCTCTCTCAATGCCCATGCCGCCGAATCAAAAGGCAATGTGGAGGTCGTCCATTGGTGGACCTCCGGTGGTGAAAAAGCTGCCGTCGACGTGCTCAAGGCCCAGGTCGAGAAAGATGGCTTCACCTGGAAAGACGGCGCCGTGGCTGGCGGTGGCGGCGCCACCGCGATGACCGTGCTCAAGAGCCGCGCCGTGGCCGGCAACCCGCCCGCCGTCGCCCAGATCAAAGGGCCGGATATCCAGGACTGGGCCGCGACCGGCCTGCTCGATCCTGATGTGCTCAAGGATGTGGCCAAAGCGGAGAAGTGGGACAGCCTGCTCGACAAGAAGGTTGCCGACACCGTCAAGTACGACGGTGACTACGTGGCCGTGCCGGTCAACATCCACCGTATCAACTGGCTGTGGATCAACCCCGATGTGTTCAAGAAGGCCGGCATCGACAAGGCGCCGACCACCCTTGAGGAGTTCTACGCCGCCGGCGACAAACTCAAGGCAGCCGGTTTCATCCCGCTGGCCCACGGCGGCCAGCCGTGGCAGGACAGCACTGTGTTCGAGAGCGTGGTGCTCTCGGTGATGGGCGTCGACGGCTACAAGAAAGCGCTGGTCGAACTGGACGAAAAGGCCCTGACCGGCCCCGAGATGGTCAAGGCGCTTACCGAGCTGAAGAAAGTCGCCACCTACATGGACCCTGACGGCAAGGGCCAGGACTGGAACCTGGAAGCGGCCAAGGTCATCAACGGCAAGGCCGGCATGCAGATCATGGGCGACTGGGCCAAGAGCGAATGGACCCTGGCCAAGAAGACCGCTGGCAAGGACTACCAGTGCGTGGCCTTCCCTGGCACCGACCAGGCCTTCCTCTACAACATCGACTCGCTGGTGGTGTTCAAGCAGAAGGACAAGGGTACCGCGGCGGGCCAGCAGGACATCGCCCGAAAGGTGCTGGGCGAGGAGTTCCAGAAGGTCTTCAGCACCAACAAGGGCTCGATCCCGGTGCGCAACGACATGCTCGCCGACATGGGCAAGCATGGCTTCGACAGCTGCGCCCAGACCGCGGCCAAGGACTTCCTGGCCGACGCCAAGACCGGCGGCCTGCAACCGAGCATGGCGCACAACATGGCCACCACGCTGGCGGTGCAGGGGGCGTTCTTCGATGTGGTGACCAACTACATCAACGATCCGAAGGCCGATCCTGCGGATGCGGCGAAGAAACTCTACTCGGCAGTCAAAGCCGCCCAATAGCCAACGCCGAGGCTGGCGAGATCCCTGTGGGAGCGGGTTTACCCGCGAACACCGGCATAGCCGGTGCCAGGCACCGCAGTGTCTGCTTCGCGGGTAAACCCGCTCCCACAGGTGATGTGCTGACCCTTTTCCAGGTGTGCAATCATGACCACAGCAACCGCCCGCCTGCGGGCCTCCCCCCTGGACGCGCTGCAGCGCTGGCTACCGAAGCTGGTGCTGGCGCCGAGCATGTTCATCGTCCTGGTGGGCTTCTATGGCTACATCCTGTGGACCTTCGTCCTCTCGTTCACCACCTCGACCTTCCTGCCCACCTACAAGTGGGCGGGCCTGGCCCAGTATGCCCGGCTGTTCGACAACGACCGCTGGTGGGTGGCGAGCAAGAACCTGCTGCTGTTCGGTGGCCTGTTCATCGGCATCACCCTGGCCATCGGCGTGTTCCTCGCCGTGCTGCTCGACCAGCGCATCCGCCGCGAAGGATTCATCCGCACCATCTACCTCTATCCGATGGCGCTGTCGATGATCGTCACCGGTACTGCCTGGAAGTGGCTGCTCAACCCCGGCATGGGCCTGGACAAGCTGCTGCGCGACTGGGGTTGGGAAGGCTTTCGCCTTGACTGGCTGATCGACCCCGACCGCGTGGTCTACTGCCTGGTGATCGCCGCCGTGTGGCAGGCCTCGGGCTTCATCATGGCGATGTTCCTCGCCGGCCTGCGCGGCGTCGACCAGTCGATCATCCGCGCCGCCCAGCTCGATGGCGCCAGCCTGCCGCGCATCTACTGGACCGTGGTGCTGCCCAGCCTGCGCCCGGTGTTCTTCAGCTCGCTGATGATCCTCGCGCACATCGCCATCAAGAGCTTCGACCTGGTGGCGGCGATGACCGCCGGCGGCCCGGGCTACTCCTCGGACCTGCCGGCCATGTTCATGTACTCGTTCACCTTCAGCCGCGGGCAGATGGGCATGGGCTCGGCCAGCGCGATCCTGATGCTCGGCGCGATCCTGGCGATCCTGGTGCCGTACCTGTATTCCGAGTTGCGGGGCAAACGCCATGACTAGCCTGACCGACAAACCCGCACTGAACCTCAGCCGCATCGCCATCCACGGCGTGCTGCTGCTGGCCGTGCTGCTGTACCTGGTGCCGCTGGTGGTGATGCTGCTGACCAGCTTCAAGACCCCCGAGGACATCGGCACTGGCAACCTGCTGAGCTGGCCGACCGAATTCACCGCCATTGGCTGGAGCAAGGCCTGGGCCACGGTCAGCGGCTACTTCGTCAACTCGATCCTGATCACTGTGCCTGCGGTGCTGATCTCCACCGCGATTGGCGCGCTCAACGGCTATGTGCTGTCGATGTGGCGCTTCCGTGGCTCGCAGCTGTTCTTCGGCCTGCTGTTGTTCGGTTGCTTCCTGCCGTTCCAGACCGTGCTGCTGCCGGCCTCGTTCACCCTCGGCAAGCTGGGCCTGGCCAGCACCACCAGCGGGCTGGTGCTGGTGCACGTGGTGTACGGCCTGGCCTTCACCACGCTGTTCTTCCGCAACTACTACGTGAGCATCCCCGAGGCGCTGGTCAAGGCTGCGCGCCTGGACGGCGCCGGGTTCTTCACCATCTTCGGGCGGATCATCCTGCCGATGTCGACGCCGATCATCATGGTCTGCCTGATCTGGCAGTTCACCCAGATCTGGAACGACTTCCTGTTCGGCGTGGTGTTCTCCAGCGGCGACTCGCAACCGATCACCGTGGCCCTCAACAACCTGGTCAACACCAGCACCGGGGCCAAGGAATACAACGTCGACATGGCCGCGGCGATGATCGCCGGGCTGCCGACGCTGCTGGTCTACGTGGTCGCGGGCAAGTATTTCGTGCGCGGGCTGACCGCCGGCGCGGTCAAGGGGTAAGTCATGGCAACACTCGAACTTCGCAATGTGCACAAGACCTACGGCGTGGGCCTGCCGGACACGCTCAAGGACATTCAGCTGGCGATCAAGGACGGCGAGTTCCTGATCCTGGTCGGCCCCTCGGGCTGCGGCAAGTCGACGCTGATGAACTGCATCGCCGGCCTGGAAAGCATCAGTGGCGGGGCGATCCTCATAGACGACGAGGACGTCAGCGGCATGAGCCCCAAGGATCGCGACATCGCCATGGTGTTCCAGTCCTACGCGCTGTACCCGACCATGAACGTGCGCGACAACATCGCCTTTGGTCTGAAGATCCGCAAGATGCCCCAGGCCGCCATCGACCAGGAGGTGGCGCGGGTCGCCAAGCTGCTGCAGATCGAGCACCTGCTCGAGCGCAAGCCCGGGCAGCTGTCCGGCGGCCAGCAACAGCGCGTGGCCATGGGCCGGGCGCTGGCGCGCCGGCCGAAGATCTACCTGTTCGACGAGCCACTGTCGAACCTCGATGCCAAGCTGCGGGTGGAGATGCGCACCGAGATCAAGCTGATGCACCAGCGCCTGAAAACCACCACGGTGTACGTCACCCACGACCAGATCGAGGCGATGACGCTCGGCGACAAGGTGGCGGTGATGAAGGACGGCATCATCCAGCAGTTCGGCACGCCGCAGCAGATCTACAACGATCCGGCCAACCTGTTCGTCGCCAGCTTCATCGGCTCGCCGCCGATGAATTTCATCCCGGTGCGCCTGACCCGGCAGGACGGGCGCGTGCTGGCGCTGCTCGACAGCGGCCAGGCGCGCTGCGAGCTGCCGCTGGGCGTGGCGGCGGACGAGCTGGAAGGCCGCGAGATCATCCTCGGCGTGCGCCCGGAGCAGATCGCCCTGGGGGCGGAGCAGGGCAATGGCCTGCCGGGCATCCGCGCCGAAGTGCAGGTCACCGAGCCCACCGGGCCGGATCTGCTGGTGTTCGTCACCCTCAACCAGACCAAGGTCTGCTGCCGCCTGGCGCCGGATGTGGCGTGCCGGGTCGGCGACAGCCTCAACCTGCAGTTCGACCCGGCGCGGGTGCTGCTGTTCGACGCCGGCAGCGGCGAACGCCTGGACCTTGCCGCCACTGCCGTAAAGGACAACGTGACGCGTTTCAAAGGCCGTTGAACCGGACACGGTCCCTGTAGGAGCGGCCTTGCCGAGGCGTCGGACCGGTCGGAAAGGGCTGCACAGCAGCCCCGGCAATTGTGCGGGATGTGCAGATCCTGGGGCCGCTACGCAGCCCTTTCGCGGCACAAGGCCGCTCCCACAGAAAAGACCTGGCCGTTGATTCGTTCTGTTAATAACAAGAAAAGAGGACGCAAAGGGATGGAACATCGCAATCGCATCAGAACGCTGGGTTCACTGGCACTGCTGGCCGTGGTCGGCAGCAGCGGGGCCCAGGCCGCCGAGGCTTTCTCGTCGGAATCGAAATGGATGACCGGCGACTGGGGCGGCACCCGCACCGAGCTGCTGGAGAAGGGCTACGACTTCACCCTCGACTACGTCGGCGAGGTGGCCGGCAACCTGCACGGCGGCTACAACGACGACAAGACCGCGCGCTACAGCGACCAGTTCGCCCTGGGCGCGCACCTGGACCTGGAGAAGATCTTCGGCTGGAAGGACACCGAGTTCAAACTGGCGATCACCGAGCGTAGCGGCCGCAACCTGTCCAACGACCGCATCAGCGATCCGCGTGCCGGGCAGTTCAGCTCGGTGCAGGAAGTCTGGGGCCGGGGCCAGACCTGGCGGCTGACCCAGATGTGGATCAAGCAGAAGTACTTCGACGGCGCGCTGGACGTGAAATTCGGCCGCTTCGGCGAGGGCGAGGACTTCAACAGCTTCCCCTGTGACTTCCAGAACCTGGCGTTCTGCGGCTCACAGGTGGGCAACTGGGTCGGTGGCATCTGGTACAACTGGCCGGTCAGCCAGTGGGCGCTGCGGGTCAAGTACAACATCACCCCGGAATTATTCGTCCAGGTCGGCGCCTACGAACAGAACCCGTCGAACCTGGAGACCGGCAACGGCTTCAAGCTCAGCGGAAGCGGCACCAAGGGCGCGATCCTGCCGGTGGAGGCGGTGTGGTCGCCGAAGGTCAACGGCCTGCCGGGCGAGTACCGCCTGGGTTACTACTACAGCACCGCCAAGGCCGACGACGTCTACGACGACATCAACGGCAACCCGCAGGCGCTGACCGGCGCGGCGTTCAAGTCGCACTCCAGCAAGCACGGCTGGTGGGTGGTGGCGCAGCAGCAGGTCACCGCCCATGCCGGCGACGTCAACCGTGGCCTGAGCCTGTTCGCCAACTTCACCGTGCACGACAAGGCCACCAACGTGGTCGACAACTACCAGCAGGTCGGCCTGGTCTACAAAGGCGCCTTCGATGCCCGGCCCAAGGACGATATCGGCTTCGGCATCGCCCGCATTCACGTCAACGACGACGTGAAGAAGCGCGCCGAGCTGCTCAATGCCCAGAGTGGCATCAACGACTACGACAACCCCGGCTTCGTGCCGCTGCAGCGCACCGAGTACAACGCCGAGCTCTACTACGGCTTCCACGTCACCAATTGGCTGACCGTGCGCCCGAACCTGCAGTACATCAAGAGCCCGGGTGGTGTGGATGAGGTGGATAACGCGCTGGTCGCGGGGTTGAAGATTCAGTCGTCATTCTGAGAAAAATTGTTGTAAATTTACGCCATCCATCTCGACCTCCCGCTAACCACTGGCCAGCAGTGGTTAGCGGGCACGGGTCGAGACAGCGCTATCTCAAACAACAAAAGAGCTTGGAACCATGCCCGAACATCCGCTACATCGCTTCTTCACCTCGCAACGGCCCAGGCCGACCTTCGAGTGGGAGCGTTACCAGCAGCGCGATGTGCTGATCATCGACCACCCTGGCTGCCAGGCGGTGTTCAGCCGCCAGGGCGCGCAACTGCTGCATTTCCAGCCGGCCGGCGAAAAACCCTGGCTGTGGTGCGCCGAGCAGTGGCCACAGGTGGGCGCCATCCGCGGTGGCGTGCCAGTGTGCTGGCCCTGGTATGGCCGTCATCCCAGCGAGGACCTGTGGCCGGCCCACGGCTGGGCGCGCCTGCTGGACTGGAAGCTGGTGGACAGTCGCGAGGACGAGCAGGGTGTGACCCTGAAGTGGCGCCTGGACCTGTGCGACTGGCAGGTCGACCTGCACGCCCGTCTCGGCGCGAGCATGGAGCTGAGCCTGAGCACCGAGCACCAGGACAGCGAGCCCTGCCAGTTGAGCCATGCGCTGCTGGCCTACTGGCGAATCAGCGACGTGTCGAAGATAGCGCTGTCCGGGCTCGAGGATATCCAGGGCTACGATCGCCTCAATCGCCAGGCCTGCCGCGAGGACGGCGCGCTGACCCTCAAGGGCGGCTGCCAGAAGGTCTACCCCGGTACACCCAAGGTGCAGTTGCAGGACCCGGACTGGCAGCGAGAGCTGTGCATCGACACCGGCGACAGCGATGACACCGTGGTCTGGCACCCAGGCAATCGCCCGCTGATGGGCGTGACCGGGCGCGAATGCCAGGGCTTCGTCTGCGTCGAGGCGGCCAGCGGCAGTGGCGAGGGCCTGAGCCTGGCGCCGGGGGAGCGGGCGCACCTGCGGCTGCAGGCGCACCGGCTCAGTTGAGGTCGTCGTCCTCGATCGGGTAGCGACTGGCGTTGAGGCTTTCCTTGATCTTGCGCAGGTGCGGCTG
The DNA here is from genome assembly GCF_029840925.1 of Pseudomonas sp. GD03858. Lineage (GTDB taxonomy): Bacteria > Pseudomonadota > Gammaproteobacteria > Pseudomonadales > Pseudomonadaceae > Aquipseudomonas. Next base: position 40,178 of record NZ_JAOCDM010000010.1, on the reverse strand, counting down.
GAAGTCCACGCCGCGGCGCAGGGTCATGCCGGTGGCGAGCACGTCGAGCACGGTGAGCTGGATGATCCGCGAGGTCATCGGCATGTAGATGTCGGTGTCTTCCGGCAGCGGGATGTGCAGGCTCAGGCTGCAGGCCTGGGCCAGGGGCGAGCCGGCGGCGGTCAGGCCGAGTACCGAGGCGCCGTTTTCCCGGGCCAGGCGCGCCACCTCGACCAGTTCGCGGGTGCGCCCGGTGTAGGAAATGATCACGAACAGATCGCCGGTGTGGGCCACCGAGGCCAGCATGCGCTGCATCAGCACATCGGCATGGGCCGACACGGCGAGGTTGAAGCGGAAGAACTTGTGCTGGGCGTCGAGGGCCACGGGGGCCGAGGCGCCGAGGCCGAAGAAGTGGATCTGCCGGGCCTGGATCATCATGTCCACGGCGCGGCTGACCTGCTGCGGGTCGAGCGCCTGGCAGGCGCTGTCCAGCGAGGCGATGGCGCTGCCGAAGATCTTCTGGGTGTAGGCGGCCGGATCGTCGTCGGCCTCCACCGCGCGGCTGACATAGGCGGCGCCGCTGGCCAGGCTTTGCGCCAGCTGCAGCTTGAGCTCGGGGTAGCCGCTGACACCGAACGAGCGGCAGAAGCGGTTGACCGTCGGTTCGCTGACCTTGGCCGCCTGGGCCAGGGCGGCAATGCTGAAGCGGGTGGCTTGTTGCGGGTTGAGCAGGATGACTTCGGCGACTTTGCGTTCGGCCTTGTTCAGCTCGTCGAGGCGGCCCTGGATCTGTTCCAGGAGGTTGCGCACGCGGTCCATGGTGTGTCCTTGGGTCGGGAAGCAGGCTTTTTGCGATGGCGTGTATCGTACTGTCGGTAAGATTGACACACCACTTGTCTGTAACAGCTGTATTGAATGTTGTGGTTTTTACTACATTAACCCTTGAAAAGCAGGGTTGAAACCGGTATTCCTAGTTCAACATTAATAAAAGAACCAACATCATGGCCGCGATCAGTGTCGAACCCTGCACCTTCGCCCTCTTTGGCGCCCTCGGCGACCTGGCGTTGCGCAAGCTGTTTCCCGCGCTCTACCAGCTCGACCGCGCCGACCTCCTGCACCCGGATACCCGCCTGCTGGCCCTGGCCCGCGAGCCGGGCAGCGTGCAGGAACACCTGAACAACATCGAAGCCCATCTGCGCCGTCATGTGCCAGAGGCCGAGATCGATGCCGCTTCCCTGGGGCGCTTCCTCGGGCGGCTGAGCTACCTGCACCTGGACTTCGTCGAGCCCGAGGGCTACCAGGCCCTGGCCGAGCAGGCGCCGAGCGGGCAGCCGCTGATCGCCTACTTTGCCACGGCGGCGGCGGTCTACGGTGCGATCTGCGAGAACCTCGACAAGGCCGGCCTGGCCTCGCGCACCCGAGTGGTGCTGGAGAAACCCATCGGCCACGACCTGGAGTCGTCGCGCCGGGTCAACGACGCCGTGGCGCGGTTCTTCCCCGAGAGCCGGGTCTACCGCATCGACCACTACCTGGGCAAGGAGACGGTGCAGAACCTGATCGCCCTGCGTTTCGCCAACAGCCTGTTCGAAACCCAGTGGAACCAGAACTCCATCTCCCATGTGGAGATCACCGTCGCCGAGAAGGTCGGCATCGAGGGCCGCTGGGGTTACTTCGACAAGGCCGGCCAGCTGCGCGACATGATCCAGAACCACCTGTTGCAGCTGCTCTGCCTGATCGCCATGGACCCGCCCAGCGACCTGTCGGCCGACAGTATCCGCGACGAGAAGGTCAAGGTGCTCAAGGCCCTGGCACCGATCACCGGCGAAGGCCTGAGCACTCATGTGGTGCGCGGCCAGTACATCGCCGGCTTCAGCGACGGCAAGCCGGTGCCGGGCTATCTGGAAGAGGACAACGCCAACGCCCAGAGCGACACCGAGACCTTCGTCGCCCTGCGCGCCGATATCCGCAACTGGCGCTGGTCGGGCGTGCCGTTCTACCTGCGCACCGGCAAGCGCATGCCGCAGAAGCTGTCGCAGATCGTCATCCACTTCAAGGAAACCCCGCACTACATCTTCGCCCCGGAACAGCGTTTGCAGATCGGCAACAAGCTGATCATTCGCCTGCAACCGGACGAAGGCATTTCGCTGCGGGTGATGACCAAGGAGCAGGGCCTGGACAAGGGCATGCAGCTGCGCAGCGGCCCGCTGCAGCTGAACTTCTCCGACACCTGGCGCAGCGCGCGGATTCCGGACGCCTACGAGCGTCTGCTGCTGGAAGTGATGCGCGGCAACCAGAACCTGTTCGTGCGCAAGGACGAGATCGAATACGCCTGGAAATGGTGCGATCAGCTGATCGCTGGCTGGAAGACCAGCGGCGACGCGCCCAAGCCCTATGCGGCCGGTTCCTGGGGGCCGATGAGCTCGATTGCATTGATCACTCGTGATGGGAGGGCCTGGTATGGCGATATCTGAACTGCAACTGCCGGCGACGGTGAAGGCGCATCAGCTGGCTGATGCGAAAACCCTGGCGGCGACCCTGGCCCATGACGTGGCCGAGCACCTGCGCCAGGCCATCGCCAGCAAGGGCCAGGCTTGCGTGGTGCTGTCCGGCGGCCGCAGCCCGGTGCCGTTTCTCGAGAAGCTGGCGGCAGAGGTGCTGGACTGGTCGAAGGTCACCGTGAGCCTGGCGGACGAGCGCTGGGTGCCGGTGGCGCACGACGACAGCAACGCCGGCCTGCTGGCCCGCCACCTGCTCAAGGGTGGTGCGGCCAAGGCGCGTTTCATCGGCCTGTACCAGAGCGGCGCGACCCTGGAGGCCGCCGCCGAGCAGGCTGATCAGGTACTCGCCGACCTGCCGCCGATCGATGTGCTGGTGCTGGGCATGGGCGATGACGGCCACACGGCTTCGCTGTTCCCGGCCAGCCCCAACCTGCGCCAGGGCCTGGCCAAGGTGGGTGAGCGTCGCTGCCTGCCGATGCTGGCGCCGAGCGTGCCGCACCAGCGCCTGAGCATGACCCGCGCGCTGCTGGCTAGCGCCGGCTTCATCGCCCTGTCCGTGCAAGGCGCGGGCAAGCTCGCCACCCTGCGTGCCGCCCTGGCGGCCGAAGACCCAACCGAAATGCCGATTCGCGCCTTTCTTCACGATCCCCTGGACATCTACTGGTGCCCATGAGCCAAGGACCCATTGTCATGACCACCCTCGAACGCCCACAGCCTTTGCTCTCGATGGCCGAGAAAGCCGAGCGCATCGACGCGATCTGCGACCAGGCGCGCATTCTGCCGGTGATCACCATCGCCCGTGAGGAGGACATCCTGCCCTTGGCCGACGCCCTGGCCGCCGGCGGCATCCGCACCCTGGAAGTGACCCTGCGCTCGCAGCATGGCCTGAAGGCCATCCAGGTGCTGCGCGAGCAGCGTCCGGAACTGTGCGTCGGTGCCGGTACCGTGCTCGACCGCGGCATGTTCGCCGCCGTCGAGGCCGCGGGCGCGCAGTTCGTCGTCACCCCGGGCATCACCCAGGACATTCTCGAAGCGGGCGTGGACAGCGACATTCCGCTGCTGCCGGGCATCAGCACGCCGTCGGAGATCATGATGGGCTATGCCCTCGGCTACCGTCGCTTCAAGCTGTTCCCGGCGGAGATCAGTGGTGGCGTGGCGGCGATCAAGGCCTTTGCCGGCCCGTTCGGCGACATCCGCTTCTGCCCGACCGGCGGGGTGAACCCGGCCAACGTGCGCAACTACATGGCCCTGCCCAATGTGATGTGCGTGGGCGGCACCTGGATGCTCGACAGCAGCTGGATCAAGAACGGCGACTGGGCGCGGATCGAGGCGTGCAGCGCCGAGGCGATGGCGTTGCTGGACTGACAGATTTCGTTGTGTGCTACACGGCTTGTGGGGCGCTTGGTCGGCGCCCCTTTTTTTTGCCTGCTGCAGTTATCGGGATCTACGCATCTCCCTGTAGGAGCGGCCTTGTGTCGCGAAAGGGCCGCAACGCGGCCCCAGCGATCTTTGCATGAACGCTGAAACCCTGGGGCCGCTGCGCGCCCCTTTCCGACCGGTCCGACGCCTCGGCAAGGCCGCTCCTACACGGGTATGCAGGGCAAAAGGGGTTGCCTGCTACAGGCAAAAAAAAAGCCCGCATCGAGGATGCGGGCTTCGTTTATCGGCGATGGTTTACGCCGCTTTGGCCTGCTGCTGGCTCAGCGACCGGTTCAGCGCGCTGAACAGCGCCTTGAAGCTGGCGGTGGTGATGTTCTCGTCGATCCCCACGCCGTGTACCGGACGCCCACCGGCCACGCGCAGCTCGATGTAGGCCGCCGCCTTGGCGTTGGTACCAGCGCCGATGGCGTGTTCGTTGTAGTCCATGATCTCCACGCTGACCGGCAAGCCGGCCACCAGCGCTTCCAGGGCGCCGTTGCCCTTGCCGTGCCAATGCAGTGTGGTCTCGCCTTCACCGGAGACTTCCACCTGCACATGGCTGCTGCCGTTCTCTTCCTGCAGGCGGTGGCTGACCAGTGCATACGGTGCGTTGGCCTGGAGGTATTCCTTCTGCAGCAGCTTGTAGATCTGCTCGGCGGTCATTTCCAGGCCGAGACGGTCGGTCTCGCCCTGTACCACCTGGCTGAACTCGATCTGCATGCGGCGCGGCAGGCTGATGCCGTACTCCTGCTCGAGCAGGTAGGTGATGCCGCCCTTGCCCGACTGGCTGTTGACGCGGATCACCGCCTCGTAGCTGCGGCCGATGTCGGCCGGGTCGATCGGCAGGTATGGCACTTCCCACAGTTCGCCGTCCTGCTGTTTGGCGAAGCCCTTGCGGATGGCGTCCTGGTGCGAGCCGGAGAAGGCGGTGTGGACCAGGTCGCCGACATACGGGTGGCGTGGGTGTACCGGCAGCTGGTTGCACTCCTCGACGACCTTGCGCACGCCATCGATGTCGGAGAAGTCCAGTTGCGGGTCGATGCCCTGGGTGTAGAGGTTCAACGCCAGGGTCACCAGGTCGACGTTGCCGGTGCGCTCGCCGTTGCCGAACAGGCAGCCTTCGGCACGGTCGGCGCCGGCCATCAGCCCCAGTTCGGTGGCGGCGATGCCGGTGCCACGGTCGTTGTGGGTGTGCAGGCTGATGATCACGCTGTCGCGACGGTTGATGTTGCGGCAGAACCATTCGATCTGGTCGGCGTAGACGTTCGGCGTGGCGACTTCGACGGTGGCCGGCAGGTTGAGGATGATCTTGTGCTCGGGGGTCGGGTTCCACACCTCGATCACCGCGTCGCACACTTCCTTGGCGAATTCCAGTTCGGTGGCGCTGAAGGTTTCAGGCGAGTACTGGAAGGTCCACTGGGTGTTCGGCTGCTGGGCGGCGTACTTGACGAACAGCTTGGCGGCGTTGACCGCGATGTCCTTCACGCCCTGCTTGTCCTGGTTGAAGACGATGCGGCGGAACGACGGGCAGGTGGCGTTGTACAGGTGGACGATGGCCTTCTTGGCCCCGCGCAGGGATTCGAAGGTCCGGGCGATCAGGTCTTCACGGGCCTGGGTCAGCACCTGGATGGTGGTGTCGTCCGGGATGTGGCCATCTTCGATCAGGGTGCGCACGAAGTCGAAGTCGGTCTGCGAGGCAGACGGGAACGACGCTTCGATTTCCTTCACGCCCACCTGCACCAGGGTCTTCCAGAACCGCAGCTTCTTCTCCGAGTCCATCGGCTCGATCAGCGACTGGTTGCCATCACGCAGGTCGGAGCTGCACCAGATCGGCGCCTGGGTGATGGTCTTCGACGGCCAGGTACGGTCAGGCAGGTCGATGGTCGGGAACGCGCGGTATTTCTTCGAAGGGTCTTTGAGCATGGTCATGCAAGCAATCCTTTTTATGTGCGGCCGTGATCGGGCCTGCCAAACGAAAACGAGAGAAAAAGGCGAGGCGACGCGATTCACCCTGGTAGTCGGGCGCTGACCAGGCAGAGGCTGCGGTGTTGTCGGAGCAGGGTGCTGAAGATGTTCATAGGCTCAACCCTAACCAGTGGGTTGGGGGATGGCAAGCATTGCGAGAAAATTGAGAGGAATGCTTAAAAAAACGATGCTTCTGAGTTTTTGTGGCCGTTGATTAGGGTTTGTTGAGATTTTATTGCGTGATGTTTTTTCGTTGCGCAAATCGCGGGGCAAGCCCGCTCCCACGATCCCACCATGGCTGCGTGGGAGCGGGCTTGCCCCGCGATTGCGCTTTCAGGGCTGGAACGCGCCGATGAAAATTGCCGGATCGACCCGCGCATCGTTGAGGCTGACGTTCCAGTGCATGTGTGGCCCGGTGGCCCGGCCGGTCGAGCCCACGCGGCCGACCACCTCGCCGCGGCGCAGCACCTGTCCTGGCTTCACGTCGATCTTCGACATGTGGCAGAACATGCTGATGAAGCCCTGGCCATGGTCGACGAACACCGTGCGGCCATTGAAGAAGTAGTCGCCCACCAGGATCACCTTGCCATTGGCCGGGGTCTTGATCGGCGTGCCGGCCGGTACGGCGAAGTCAAGGCCCGCATGGGGGTTGCGTTCCTCGCCGTTGAAGAAGCGGCGCACGCCGAACTTGCTCGACAGCGGGCCGTTGACCGGCTTGTCGAGGATCAGGTTGCTCGGCAGGGTCGGGCTGAAACTGCGGTAGGCCTTGATCTGCTCGGCCAGCTCGCGGTCGATGCGCTTCAAGTCCTCGGGCTCGGGGTTGACCTGGCGCTTGTTCTTCAAGGTGATGTGCTGTTCGGGGTATTTCTTGCTGCCCACGCTGAAGCGGATGTCGCGTCCACCTTGGGTGAGCACGGCGCTGCCGGGCTTCTGGGTGAGCGGGATGCCGACGATGGCCAGCCAGTTGTCCTGCTCCTTCACCACCAGCACCGGCTTGCCGTCGAAGCGGGCGCTTGGCGCGCTGGCGGCAGGCCCCAGGTTGACCACGGCCACGCCGCCGGGCACCGGCTTGTCGAGGGTGCGGGTGATGTAGCTGGCCTGGGCCGTGGTGAGCGGCAGCAACAGGGCGAGGGCGAGCAGGGGCGCGAACAGGCGGGGCATGTGTCAGTCCAGTAGCGAGAGGGTGACCGGAGTCTGGTGGTTGTCCTCGACCCGCACCTTGAGCTCGCCTTCCTTGAGGCGGGCGGTCAGGCGCTGGCCGTTGTGGGTCTGCGCGGCGCTGCGGATGGCTTGGCCACGCTCGTCGAGCAGGATGCTGTAGCCGCGGGCGAGGGTGGCCAGTGGGCTGACCACCTGCAAGGTCTGCAATTGCGCCTGGAAACGCTGGCGACGGTCCTTGAGCACGTCGCGCATGGCCCGTGGCAGGCGCTCGGCCAGGCTGTCCAGGCGCTGGCGCAGCAATTTCAGGCTGCGCCCTGGATGCTGTGCGCCCAGGCGTGTGTCGAGACGGCCGAGGCGTTCGTGGCGCTGGCTCATGCCAAGCATGAAGGCGCGACGCAGGCGCATGTCCAAGTCGTCCAGGCGCTGGGCCTGCTGGCGCAGGCGCTCGCCAGGATGGCGCAGGCGTCGGGCTAGGCCCTCCACACGCAGACGGTCGTGGGCCAGGCGGCTCTGCATACGCAGCAGCAGGCGCCGTTGCAGGCTGTCCAGACGCTGCTGCAGACCGCTGCTGTCCGGGGCGAGCAGTTCGGCGGCGGCTGAGGGCGTGGGCGCGCGCACGTCGGCGACGAAGTCGCTGATCGACACGTCGGTCTCATGGCCCACGGCGCTGACGATCGGTGTCACGCAGGCGGCCACGGCGCGGGCCACGGCCTCTTCGTTAAAGCACCAGAGGTCTTCCAGCGAGCCACCGCCACGGGCCAGGATCAGCGCGTCGAAGCCCTGTCGGTCGGCCATCTGCAGGGCGTGGACGATCTGCGCGATGGCCTCGCGGCCCTGCACCGCGGTGGGGATCAGGTTGAGTTCGACCTGCGGCGCGCGGCGGCGAAACACGCTGATGATGTCGCGAATCACCGCGCCAGTGGGCGAGGTGATGATGCCGATGCGTTGCGGATGCGCCGGCAGCGGCCGCTTGCGATCGGTGCTGAACAGACCCTCGGCGCCGAGCTTTTCCTTCAAGGCTTCGAAGGCCAGGCGCAGGGCGCCGTCGCCGGCCGGCTCCACCGTGTCGAGGATCAGCTGGTAGTCGCCACGGCCCTCGAACAGCGAAACCTTGCCGCGCACCTTCACCGCCAGGCCATCACGCAGGGCCTGGCGCACGCGGGCGGCGTTCTGCCGGAACAAGGCGCAGCGGATCTGCGCGCCGCTGTCCTTGAGGGTGAAGTACAGGTGGCCGGAGGCCGGGCGGGCGAGGTTGGAAATCTCGCCTTCCACCCAGACGCTGCGAAACACGTCCTCGAGCAGCACGCGGGCGCGGCCGTTGAGCTGGCTGACGGTGAGGACCTCGCGGTCCAGGCCGAGTCGTTCGAAAGGGGCTCTGATCATGCCGGGCATCATAAAGGAGCGAAGGCCTGGTTGTCTGTGCCGGCCGCTATCGCGGGGCAAGCCCGCTCCCACGCACATACGACCTAGGGCGTGGGAGCGGGCTTGCCCCGCGATAGCGGCCTTCAGCCTTGCATGATCGCCACGAACTGGCGCACCAGCTCCCCGGCATCCCGCCGGCAAGCCAGCGCCACGGTACTTTGGCACGCCTCGGCCAGTGGCACGAAACGCACCAATGGCGGGGCGATCTCGAGCATGCTCGCCGGCAACAACGCCACCCCGAACCCGGCCTGGATCAGCTGCAGTTGCGTGGTCTTGCGCGACACCACCTGTGCCGCCTGGGGAAAGAATCCTTCGTTCATGCACAACGACGCCGACAGGTAGCTCAGCCCGCCGCGCTGGCGATGGGGTATGGAAATGAAGCGCTCCTCGCGCAGTTGCCCCAGCCGAACACTGTCCGCCGTGGCCAGTGGATGGCTTGCCGCCACCGCCAGCAACAGCGGTTCGTCGAACAGCGCATGCAGCTCCACGCCCTCGTGCTGGCGCAACACCGGCAGGCGCAGCAAGCCGATCTCCAGGCGGCCTTCGGCGATGTCTTCCAATTGCGCCTCCGACGATTGCTGGGCGATCTCCAGCGAGACGCCAGGGTTGTCCTCAAGGTAGGTGCCGAGGCGCTGCAGCAACTGACCGGTCAACGGCACGGTGCTGGAGTGGTTCAGCCGTAAGCTGCCGCGCAGGCCCTGGCCGACTTCCCGGGCCAGGCGTTCGGCCTTGTCCAGGTCGGCCAGCAGGCGCCGGGCACGCTCGAGGAACAGCTGACCGGCGGCGGTCAGCCGGGGTTGGCGCGCGGTGCGTTCGAACAAGGCCGTGTCGAGCTGCAGTTCCAGCTCCTTGATCTGCCGGCTCAAGGCCGACTGGGCGATGTATAGCCGTTCGGCGGCGGCGCTGAAGCTACCGCTTTCGGCGATTTCGACGAAGTAGCGCAATTGGCGGGTGGAAGTCATGTCATGCCTTTTTGAGATGGCTCATGGCGTAAAGGCATATTAGTCGGCATGGCTTGTCGCTGGCTAACCTTCAGCCGTCTTCCCAGGAGCTGTCGCGATGTTCGCTCAACTGTCGTTCTCCGCCCTCGACTGGCTACCGATCCTGCTCGGCGTGGCCGTGGCCTATATCGTCTTCGGTATCGCCGGCTTCGGTACCGCGCTGGTCGCAGGCCCGGTGCTGATCCATTTCATGCCGCTGTCGCGGATCATCCCGCTGCTGGTGCTGCTGGACTTCGTCGCCGCGTTCGGCAACCTGCTGCCGTCGCGGCGTGACGTGGTGCGCGGCGAACTGCTGCGCCTGCTGCCGTTCATGGCCGTGGGCTGCACGTTGGGCGTGGTGTTCCTGCTGCGCTTGAAGTCGGACGTGCTGCTGTTGCTGATGGGCGTGTTCGTCACCGCCTATGCGGTCTATGGCCTTGCGGTGAAGGTGCGACCGGCGAGCCTGTCGGCGTTGTGGGCGGCTCCCATGGGCACCGTGGGTGGGTTGTTCGGCGCCTTGTTCGGCAGCGGTGGCTTTCTCTACGCGATCTATCTGAGCGCACGGCTGGAGGCCAAGGATCAGGTGCGCGCGACCCAGGTCGCATTGATCAGCTGCAGCACCGTGGTGCGCCTGTCGCTGTTCCTCATCGCCGGGGTCTATGCCGACGCCAGCCTGCTGTCACTCGCCGCCTGCCTGCTGCCGGTGATGTTCCTCGGCACCTGGCTGGGGCGGCGGCTGACCCTGAAATTGTCCCGTGAGGCCTTCGTGCGCCTGATCACCTGGCTGGTGCTGGCCAGCGGCCTGGCGCTGATCGGTCGCTATCTGAGTGTCTGAGCAGGCGGTAGAATGCGCGACCACCGCAGTCCGCAGGCCCCTCGCGCATGAACACCCAGAGCATCATCGTCCCCAAACTCTCCACCGTGCCGGTCCACGAGGCCCGTGCCCGCGCCATCCTGCGCTGGCTGGTGCGCGAGAAGATCGTCGAGGAACAGCTGACCACCTGTGGCCGTACCGGTAACCGCATGGGCCATGCCTTGGCCGAGGGGGCGCGCAAGGTGGCCCTGCACCCGCACAAGCTACCGCTTGGCGAGCAGGTCAATGGCCTGGAGGTGATGCTCAAGCGCTGCATCTACACCCCCACCGACGGTTTTCTCGAAGAGGCCGGCTGCCCGGAATGCCGGCGCGAGGTGGGCGAGCCGCTGTTCGAGAGCCTGGAAGAATGGATGCCGGGGGTGAGCGACAATTTCACCTGCCCGCTGTGCGGCTTCGAGGATGACATCAATGGCTTCCTCTACCTGCAGCCCTGTGCCTTTTCCAACCTGGGGTTCATCTTCAACAACTGGGGCGAGGCCGGGTTCACCCAGGCCTTTCTCGACAGCTTCGCCGACTGGCTGGACCAGCCGGTGGCGGTGGTGCAAGTCAGCGGCAAGCTTTAAGCCGCAAGTTTCAAGAAAAAGCGGTCCGTACGTCCTGCGACTTCTTGTAGCTTGCCGCTTGTAACTTGAAGCTTGATTTACATTGAGCGGCGCGCCATGGATGGGTATAATGGCGCGCTTCCATTTTTCCCTCCCGGGAGCCCCCGCGATGCTGCGTATCAGCCAAGAAGCCCTGACCTTCGACGATATCCTCCTTGTACCTGGCTACTCCGAGGTACTGCCCAATGAAGTCAGTCTCAAGACCCGTTTGACTCGTGGCATCGAGCTGAACATTCCCCTGGTCTCCGCCGCCATGGATACCGTGACCGAAGCGCGCCTGGCCATCGCCATGGCCCAGGAAGGCGGCATCGGCATCATCCACAAGAACATGACCATCGAGCAGCAGGCCGGCGAAGTACGCAAGGTCAAGAAGTTCGAGGCCGGCGTGGTCAAGGACCCGATCACCATCGACGCCGACGCCACCGTGCGCGACCTGTTCGAACTGACCCGCCTGAACAACATCTCCGGTGTTCCGGTACTGGCCAACGGTGATCTGGTCGGCATCGTCACCTCCCGTGACGTGCGCTTCGAGAACCGCCTGGATGCCAAGGTCCGCGAGGTGATGACGCCCAAAGAGCGCCTGGTCACCGTGCGCGAGGGCGCCGACAAGAACGAAGTCCGTGAGCTGCTGCACAAGCACCGCCTGGAAAAAGTCCTGATCGTCGACGACAAGTTCAACCTCAAGGGCATGATGACCGTCAAGGACATCGAAAAAGCCAAGGCCTACCCGCTGGCCAGCAAGGACGACCAGGGTCGCCTGCGCGTCGGCGCCGCAGTCGGCACCGGCAAGGACACCGGTGAGCGCGTTGCCGCCCTGGTGGCCGCTGGCGTTGACGTGGTGGTGGTGGACACCGCCCACGGTCATTCCAAGGGCGTGATCGATCGCGTTCGCTGGGTGAAAGAGACCTACCCGCAAGTGCAGGTGATCGGCGGCAACATCGCCACCGGCGCCGCCGCCAAGGCCCTGGCTGAAGCCGGCGCCGACGCGGTCAAGGTCGGCATCGGCCCAGGCTCGATCTGCACCACCCGTATCGTTGCCGGTGTCGGCGTGCCGCAGATCAGCGCCATCGCCAACGTCGCCGCCGCGCTGGAAGGCACTGGCGTGCCGCTGATCGCCGACGGCGGCATCCGTTTCTCGGGTGACCTGTCCAAGGCCATCGTCGCCGGCGCTTCGTGCGTGATGATGGGTTCGATGTTCGCCGGTACCGAAGAGGCTCCGGGTGAAGTCGAGCTGTTCCAGGGCCGCTCCTACAAGGCCTACCGTGGCATGGGCTCGCTGGGTGCCATGGCACAGGCGCAAGGCTCCTCCGACCGCTACTTCCAGGACTCCTCGGCCGGCGCCGAGAAGCTGGTGCCGGAAGGCATCGAAGGCCGCGTGCCGTACAAGGGCGCCCTGGCCGCGATCATCCACCAGCTGATGGGCGGCCTGCGTTCGTCCATGGGCTACACCGGCAGCGCGACCATCGAAGAGATGCGCACCAAGCCGGAGTTCGTGCGCATCACCGGTGCCGGCATGGCCGAATCCCACGTGCATGACGTGCAGATCACCAAAGAAGCCCCTAACTACCGGGTCGGCTGACGCCTCCAGTCGTCAGTTGCAAGCTTCAAGCTACAAGCTACAAGCTACAAGCTACAAGCTACAAGCGGTAGCTGCGCTGCAGCCGCTACCGCGTTTTCCCCGATCAACTTGCAGCTTGCGGCTTGAAGCTTGCGGCTGCATCAGAGATTGAGTCATGGCCCTCGACATTCACGCTCACCGCATCCTGATCCTCGATTTCGGTTCCCAGTACACCCAGCTGATCGCCCGCCGCGTGCGCGAGATCGGTGTGTACTGCGAGCTGCACCCGTTCGACATGGACGATGAAGCGATCCGCGAATTCAACCCGCGCGGCATCATCCTGGCCGGTGGCCCCGAGTCGGTCCACGAAGCCAACAGCCCACGCGCCCCGCAGGCCGTGTTCGACCTGAAGGTCCCGGTACTGGGCATTTGCTACGGCATGCAGACCATGGCCGAGCAGATGGGCGGCAAGGTCGAAGGTTCCGACCTGCGCGAGTTCGGCTACGCCCGCGTCGACGTGGTCGGCAAGAGCCGCCTGCTCGACGGCATCGAAGACCACGTCGACGATGACGGCGTGCTGGGCCTGGACGTGTGGATGAGCCACGGCGACAAGGTCACCCAGATGCCGGGCAACTTCAGCGTGCTGGCCAGCACCCCGAGCTGCCCGATCGCCGGCATGTACGACGATGCCCTGGGCTACTACGGCGTGCAGTTCCACCCGGAAGTGACCCACACCAAGCAAGGCGGTCGCATCCTGTCGCGCTTCGTCCAGGACATCTGTGGCTGCGAAGCCCTGTGGACCCCGTCCAACATCGTCGAAGACGCCATCGCCCAGGTTCGCGAGCAAGTTGGTTCGGCCAACGTCCTGCTGGGCCTGTCCGGCGGTGTCGACTCCTCCGTGGTTGCCGCGCTGCTGCACCGCGCCATCGGCGACCAGCTGACCTGCGTGTTCGTCGACAACGGCCTGCTGCGCCTGCACGAAGGCGACCAGGTGATGGCCATGTTCAAGGAGAACATGGGCGTCAAGGTCATCCGCGCCGACGCCGAGAAGCAGTTCCTCGACAACCTGGCCGGCGAAGCCGACCCGGAGAAAAAGCGCAAGATCATCGGTCGCACCTTCATCGACGTGTTCGATGCCGAGGCCAGCAAGCTGGACAACATCCAGTTCCTCGCCCAGGGCACCATCTACCCGGACGTGATCGAGTCGGCTGGCGCCAAGAGTGGCAAGGCCCACGTGATCAAGTCGCACCACAACGTCGGTGGCCTGCCGGAGGAGATGAACCTCAAGCTGGTCGAGCCACTGCGCGAACTGTTCAAGGACGAAGTGCGCAAGATCGGCCTGGAACTGGGCCTGCCGTACGACATGGTCTACCGCCACCCGTTCCCGGGCCCGGGCCTGGGCGTGCGCATTCTCGGTGAGGTGAAGAAGGAATACGCCGACATCCTGCGTCGCGCCGACCACATCTTCATCGAAGAACTGCGCAAGGCCGACTGGTATCACAAGACCAGCCAGGCGTTCGTGGTGTTCCAGCCGGTCAAGTCGGTCGGCGTCGTCGGCGACGGTCGTCGCTACGCCTGGGTCGTGGCCCTGCGCGCCGTCGAGACCGTGGACTTCATGACCGCGCGCTGGGCACACCTGCCGTACGAGCTGCTGGAAACCGTCAGCGGTCGCATCATCAACGAAATCGACGGCATCTCCCGCGTCACCTACGACGTGTCGAGCAAGCCGCCGGCCACCATCGAGTGGGAGTAACCCCGCAGTGCTGCACGACTGCATGACTGTATGAAAGAACCGGCTTTGGCCGGTTTTTTCATGTCTGCACTGGCGGCGCTTGGTCTCGCTATTGAAAGTGCCGCATTGTGTTGGCAGCAGCTCTTTGTCGGAAGCTGGAAATCGTCAAATATGGAAGACCAGTATGAAAGTCCTCACAGATGATGAGATTAACGTTGCGTACGCTCACGTCAGGGCAGTAGACGAAGGGCGTGTGGGACCAGATAGAGCAAATTATCTTGCGTTAACGGACGCTGATTTTGAACTTCTCTTGTACAGCATCTATCGAGGGCGTGCATCTGAGTCGTCGTGGTACAGCAATCTTCGCTTGATGGTCACAGGAGCTGATCAAGGACGGGATGTTTGGCTCACGAAGGATGAGAAGCCAGTTGGGCTTATTCAGTGCAAAAAGGTTAAGGCCGGTTTCACCCGGCCGGACACGCTCCGTGAGGTAATTAAGTTCCTTCTAAATGTTGTGCTTGAGCCGGCGCTTATGCCGGACCCGGCTAGTTTTCGATTTGTTCTTGCCCTTGCTTCGGATCCTGCCAGCACTACAACCGATTTTTTCGATGCACCACAGACTTGGCTAACTGCCAATGAAACTGAGCTTTTAAGTCTGGTTGCCGATGTCATTAAAAAGTATGAAGCATTCTCGATGCTGAAGATCGAGGCTGTCATGCCAGGCATCAGAGCTGCCCTGAAGAACCTGAAATATGAGCTTCATAGACCAGTCGACCTAGATGCGTTACTGGAGGACATTCCTGCTGTCCGCCAACGTTTTTTCAAAGTTCAACTTGTTGTGGCTGTGGAGGATGCCGAGGCCATGATTGAGGCTCGGTTCGCTGCAGCTGGCTTAGTCTCAAAGACCACACAAACATTCACCAGAGCTGATGTTGAGGAAGACATAACACGGGGGTCGCGCGGTCTGGCCGACTGGTCTCAACAGATTTGGGGGCAGCATATAGAGCGACCAGAATTCGACGATCTGATCCACCGGATCAGTCGGCACCCTGCAGGCTCTACGTTAGTCGTCGGAGGCGCAGGGACTGGGAAGTCAGCACTTCTCGCTGAGCTGTATTGTGCCCTCAAAGCCCGCGGCCAGATTGTGCTAGCGATAAAGGCCGACATGCTTAGCCCTAATATTGTGAATTTCGCCGACCTCGCTCGCGATCTTGGTATGTCAGGTGACATCGAACAGGAGCTTCTCTCGCTGGCGGTTGAAGCCCCGGTTGTGTTGATCATTGATCAGCTTGACGCTGTCAGTGAAGTGATGGACCAAAGTTCACAGCGCATGCAGGTCTTACTTCGCCTTGCGTCTCGGCTACAGGAGGCAGAGAGTCAAGAGGGCAATAAACTTCCCATTCACGTAATCGTTTCTTCGCGACCATTTGAGGCGAAGTTCGACGCTCGATTTAGGTTACTTGATGCGGATGAGTTACTACTTGCTCTGCCTCCGTTCGAGCGGATATCCACACTGCTTGGTGAACTCGGTATTGACTCCACGGTTGTGCCGGATAGTCTCAAAGAGACGCTGCGTACACCTTTTGCTCTCGCTATATACGTTGATCTTGCCAAGTCTGGCTTGAATCCTGCGGATTTTACAGCAGCAAACTTACTTGATCGATGGCTCGACAAAAAACTACCTGTAGGGACTGCGCGTGCTTCGTGTCTGGCGTTCTTGCGCCAACTCGCAGCTGACATGACTCAGTATGAGAGCCTCTGGCGGCCGGCCGCTCACTATGATCCTGATTACAGCGAGATGCTGCGTTGGGCCGAGTCAATTGGCATCGTCATCCGCGAAGACGCCAGTATCGGATTCAGTCATCAGTCATGGCTCGATGATTTCCAAGCTAAGACACTCCGAACCGCACAAGAGCTGGCTGATTATGCATGGAGTCGCCAAGAAGGCTTATTTGCGCGGGGAACAGTCTTGCGCGGCCTTGAGCACATGCGAAGGGTTGATACGGCTTCCTATGAGGTTGCTATTCGCTTGTTGCTACCAAACCCCAAGACACGCAGACATTTGCGCCATCTTGTGGCCGATTATTTGGCGAGTGTTGATGATCCAAGTGCAAGTGATATTGCTTGGGTCGATTGGATGGCGCGTAACGATCATGCACTTGCGAATCGGGCATTCAGGCAGCTAGCGACAAGATGGCCGTGCTGGAGGTCAGGGGTGCTGCCGCTCCTTCCTTTTCTTCTACAGGACGAAAAGCATCGCTGGAATGCGACCATGTTGCTCGTTCGAGAAGTTGCTGAGGACTCGAGCAAAGTTATGGATCTGGTCGACCGCTATTGGTCGGATACTTCACATGACGGAGATGTGTTTAGTCTCTTTGAGCGTTCTGGTATTGCGACCGACCGTGCAATCGCCCATGTCCGTACGATCTTTAATCGAACGATGTTGGCAGATTGGGCGATATCCCATTACACCAAAACTTTACATGAGAACGGTAATACTCACGTTGCTTTGGATCTCATTTCATTTTGGGCTGAGTTGCAGCCTGCGGATCGGCACAATGACATCAGCGTTTATGGCATTGAAAAGATTGCGGCAGCCGCACCGCTCTATTGTGCCGAACGGCTCCTGCCTTGGTTTGTCGGGGTGGCATCGCGAGAGGTTGGTGATGGACGGCCAGGGCATCGGTATCCGCAATCGATATCTGTTCCATACGATTGGAAACATGACTCTGGCCAAGGGCATTTGACGCAGCTCCTGCGAAGTGTGCTCGAAGAGTCAGCAGTTTCTGACCCGCTAGGTGTGCGCACCTTGCTTGTTACTGTTGGTGCTGTAGAAATTGATGAGGTCCAGTCGCTAGTGGCCGATACCCTGGCGGCGAACTCGGCTGTATTTGCTGAGTATGCGCTTGCGTTTCTCCTGACCGATCAGCGGCGTCTTCATCTAGGTAGCGATATGTTCGATGATGAAAGAAGTGTCGGCCACATGATCTGTGGTTGGTCGTCAAGCACACTGATTGCCCAGATCACTCCCTACCTCTCGCTCGCTGATATTGAGCGGATGCGCGATTACATTGAGGCTTGGGAGCCTTGGGGGGAAGAATTACAGGAAGAGCGAGATCCTGCCCATCGAAGGCAATTGCTCCGTTGGTCTGATGAGCGGAGGTTGCGTTTACTTGCCGAACTACCTGTGCAAGTACTGACACCCCGTCGTCGTAGGCAAGTTGAGGAGTGGCAGGCCGAACAGCCCACGCTACGAGCAAAGCGTGGCGGTCGGAGGATGGCGCAGTTCGTTGGATCACCCATGAGCCACGATCAGATGGCGAAAGCCAGTGACGATGCGATTATCAAAATGCTCGATGCAGTAAATGACCACACTGGGCGTCATGAGCACCCGAAACACTGGTTGAAGGGTGGTGTTACTGAGTTGTCTCGGGCTTTTGCTGCGTTTGCGAAGTCGTTTCCAGATCGTGTTCTTCGTATCATTCCGCGTTTACAGCCGGGTCTGCACGAGCAGGTTACAGGCGCCGCGATTAGGGAGTTGTCGGCGGTTGAGGCAGTTGACGCTCAGACACAGAAAGCTTTGATTTGGGATGCCCAGTCCCGTGGCTTTTCGTCGACTAGCTTTCGCCACGATGTTGCCAGCGCCATGGAGGTACTCGCTAAACGCCTGAAAGGTCTTGAGGGTCGTGACATCGAGTTGCTCAAAGGCTGGCTGCAGCGCGACCCCAATGTGTTGGCCGCAGAAACACTACGTCACGCCGAGTTAAACAAATCCAATCGTGAGAGGAATGAAAAACCAGATCAACGCCCTGAGGCCATGCTATTTGGCCGGGGCGGGGGGATGCATTTTCTCCCTCAGCGCAATTTTACGCTGCTGTCCGCGATCGCGGCGGGATATATTTATCGTGACGGCGTGGATTGTGATGGTTGGCTCTCGGAGTTGGAACTACACGTTACTTATCCTGAAGATCCCGAGGTTTGGAGTGCGATCCTAATATTCAGGTCGCATGAACTTTGGTGGGCAGATTCGGCAAGAGTGGGCGAGCTGATTGAGGCGATCTGGCGGAGGTTTCCAGCGGCGTTTGAAGATGCAGCTGTAGTCCAGCCGTTGTGGCGCCTGCGCGTTCGCATGCATACGAGCTTACAGCAGGAGATTGTCAACTTCTGGCTCACTCATAGCGATCATAAGCTTAGGCAGATTGGTGGTGAGTTCTCTGCTGCTAGCGTGATTGTCGATAGCACTGCTTCTTGTGGGATGGGCGAGATAGTCGAAGCGGTGAAGGGCGGGAATGATGTTTCCGCCAGGTCTGGTGTGTTATTTGCGGCAGCGGCGGGGTGGGGTGAACTTGATCACGATATTCGAAGCCGCTCGCATGCCTACCTCATTTCTATGGCCAGCATTGTTAGTGGGTTCGAGGCTCATGCGCTATCTACAGCTGTAGATTGTGGCGAGCGATTACCTCCCGATGAGATGACGCGAGCCCTGCTGGCTTCTGTTGCAGTAAATATTGATCTGCTCAGAGAGTCGATGGGGTTGCTGTTTGTACGCTCGCTTCAGCACCTGTTGCTTTATCCAGGCTTTGAAATGCTGGTGCTTGAAATCGCAGAGGCTGCAACTGAGCTTGCACGTAAATCGCCAGATAGGACCGTTGGAGGGATGTACGACGGCGAATTTATAGGGCTTGTGATTGCACTTCAGCGCTCACCAATAGAGATCAAAACTCGTGCGATGACGATCTACGAGCGCCTGCTTGACGCAGAGGTTTACGGCGCTGAGGACGCTGCAGCATTTGCGCTGCGTCGTTAAGGCTCAAGCCGGATCCGCTCAACCCGTTCGCTTCCTAGCCTCTCAGAGCATGGATGTGACGATATCCAAATCAGTCGCCAGATTCGACTATGGACTGACGTTCTCCGGACTCCGGTTTTGATGCGGCAGCTTTTACCGGCCTTGCCTTGGGAAGGTGTTCCTAGCGAGATCACTCTCAAGAGCAGTCATTCGCATGGTATTTATCATGGTCTCGAAATGGAATTTGCTTTAAGGAGTACGGTTAAAAGTGGCTATAGGTACCTATTGATAATAGAGTGGGAATGATCCCGCGCCCGGCCCGGGCCGTGATCCGATAAGCGCAAAGCCCGCCGTCAGGCGGGCTTTGCCGTTTCTCAGCAGTGCCTGGCGACGCTGGCGTCCTGGCGTCGTTCAAGGCGTGTCAGGGACAGCAGCAGGGCTGCGCCTGCCAACGCTGCGGCCAACCACAGCATGTCGGCCAGACCGAGCTCGTCCACGATCTGCCCTCCTGCCCACGATCCCAGGGCAATAGCGCCATTGAACACGGCAATGTACAGCGCCGTGGCCACCTCCACCGCCGATGGCGCCGCCTTGATCATCCAGGTCATCAGCCCGACCGAAACGCCGCCATAGGCCAGGCCCCAGGTCAGCAGCGCGATGGTGCCGCCGACAGGCGTGTGGCCGACGCTCAGAAACATCGCCGGCACCAGCAGCAGTCCCAGTGCGATCAGCGCCAAGGTCGTGCCCGGCCGCTTCGAGGCGAGCAGGCCGACCAGGAAGTTGCCGGTCATCCCGGCCACGCCATAGGCGAACAGCAGCGCGCCGATCCACTGGTCATCGAACCCGGACCAGCCAAGCAGCAGGGGGCGCACGAAGGTGAAGGTCAGGAAGTGCCCCGCCACCAGCAACAGGGTGAGCAGCAACCCGATCCGTAGCGCACGATTGCCCGACTGCGCGAAAAACTGCCGCGCTGTCACCGCGCTGGCGACAGGCAATGGCGGCAGCACGGCGAGGTGCAACAGCAGCACCAATGCGCTGAGCGCGGCCATGCCGGCGAACGCCCAGCGCCAGCCGACGAAATCACCGATCATCGCGCCCAGCGGCACGCCCAGCACCGAGGCGGCCGCCACGCCACCAAAGATGATGGCCGTCGCCAGGCCGACGGCAGGGTTGGCTACCAGGCGTGCGGCCAGCCCTCCGGCGATGGCCCAGATGCCGCCGATGCAGAAGCCGACCAGCACCCGTGCCGCCAGCAGCCAGCCGATGTTCGGGGCCAGCGCCGAGGCGAGGTTGGCGAGCGCCAGCAGGCCCAGCAGGCCGCAGAGGATCCGCCGGCGGTCCACGCCGCCAGCGGCGACCACGACCAGAGGGGCGAACAGCGCGGCCAGCAGCGAGGGCAGGGTCAGTGTCAGGCCGGTGGTGCCGGTGCTGCTGTCCAGGGTTTCGGCGATGGGCGTCAGCAAGCCCACCGGCAACATTTCCGTGGTGACCACCGAGAAGGTGGCCAGACCCGCGGCGCCTACCGCGAGCCAGTTGTCATGCAGGGGTGCTGCGCCAGTCGATGTGCCCATGATCCAGTCCCTTGTCACTGCGAGGTGTGTTGGCGAAAATACGTGCAATGCGTATGAATGGATCATATACATACGCTTTGAATGTAATCAATCATGCAGTGTGTATGTAAAGGAGAGAGCGCATGGTCCGACGCACCCGCGCCGAGATGGAGCAGACGCGAGCCACGCTGCTGGCCATGGCGCGCAAGGTATTCAGTGAGCAGGGCTACGCCAATACCTCGATGGATGACCTGACAGCCCGAGCGGGTTTGACACGGGGCGCGCTCTACCATCATTTCGGTGACAAGCAGGGCTTGTTGGCGGCGGTGGTGGCGCAGATAGACGGCGAGGTAGACGAGCGCCTGAACCGCATCACCGTTACCGCCGAGGATGCCTGGGAAGGTTTCCAGCGCCGTTGTCGCACTTACCTCGAGATGGCCGTGGAGCCGGATATGCAACGCATCGTGCTGCGTGATGCCCGGGCGGTGCTGGGCGCTGCCTCGCACGCCTCGCACCAGCAGTGCCTGGCGACCATGCAGCGGCTGGTGCGGCAGTTGGTCGAGGGGGGCGTGATGACCCAGGCCGATCCGCGGGCATTGGCGGCATTGATCTATGGCAGCCTGGCCGAGGCCGCGCAGTGGATCGCGCAGGGAGAGGATAGCGAGGCGCGCCTGGAACAGGGGCTTGAAGCCCTGAGGCTACTGTTGCGCGGGTTGTTGGCCCACAGGTGATGACCGATCCTGACGCGGCCCCGACACGATTGTTCACAGACGTCCTGCCGATTCTTGTCCACACTGCGTTTCTTCGGCTTTGTACAAGGATGCTGTGCCATGGCGCTTCATGCAGCAGTAGTGGGTGGCGGCATTCTCGGTGCCTCGATTGCCTGGCATCTCGCCCGTCGGGGGGCCAGGGTCACCGTGTTCGAGCGCGAGCGTGCCATGGGCCAGGGCGTCACCGGCCAATCCTACGGCTGGGTTGGCACGGGTAGCCGCCTGCCTTCCGAGCATCCCGCCCGGTTCGCACTCGAGCAGCAGGCGCTCGGCGAGTTCGCTCGTCTGGCACAGACCCTTGGGCCATTGCCGGTGGCTGCGCAGGGCGC
Organism: Pseudomonas sp. GD03858; assembly: GCF_029840925.1. Taxonomy (GTDB): domain Bacteria; phylum Pseudomonadota; class Gammaproteobacteria; order Pseudomonadales; family Pseudomonadaceae; genus Aquipseudomonas. The sequence continues at coordinate 18,553 of NZ_JAOCDM010000010.1, read as the reverse complement.
CTTGATCTGGCTCGACAGTGACCAGCAAACCCAGCGCATGCTCGCCGAGCAGCAGGCCGCTGGCGTGAGCATGGCGGAGGTCGGACGCAAGCAGATCCAGCAACTGGAACCGGCCCTGGCACGGCCGCCGGAGCTGGCGCTCTGGGCGCCTGAAGAGTTTGCCGTGGAACCGGACCAGTTGGCCCACCGCCTGCTGGCCGCCGCGCAAGCGGATGGCGCACGCTTGCTGGCCGGCTGTGAGGTTTCGGGTCTTGTACTCAATGGGCATCGGGTCTGCGGCGTGCGTACCCTGGGTGGCGTCATCCAGGCTGACGTGGTGGTGCTGGCCAACGCGATGGGCGCTCAGGCATTGGTCGGCCCGCTGGATGTGCAACTGCCTCTTTACGAAGAACCGGCGGTGTTGCTGCGCTTCGATGCCCGATCCGTATCACTGCGTCATCTGCTTTATGGCCAGTCCCTTGAACTGCGCCCGACGCTGGCCGGTGGCTTGTTGTCTGCCGCCGATTTTCCTGGGCATGACAAGCTGCAAGCCCTGGGCCGGGACAGCCTGGCGGCGGTTCGCCAATCACTGCACCCGGACTGCGCGGTGACGTTGCGTTCGCTGCATGCCGTGCAACGACCCAAGACAACCGATGGCTGGCCGCTACGTCGGTTTCTGCCAGGCTTCGAGGGGCTGTTTGTCGCTGTCGCCCATCCAGGCGTCATTCTGGCGCCGCTGCTGGGCCGGCAGACCGCTGAAGACATACTTGCAGTGCAGTCGGCATGATCTGCTGCCGGCGATCCTGGCGAACCAGTGGGAGCCATGCGCATGGGGCTCGGATGGATAATGGAGGCGTTGCGCCGCTGGCCGTCCTGCGACAAGACTTCACTTAATATTTCGCAAATGCAGGTGTATCGTATTCGCCCTTCATCGCCAGCCCCGCTGGCAGCTTGATCGCGCTGAAACGAGGTACCCGCACTGATGTCCTTTACCCGTCGACAAATGCTCAAGGGCCTGACCGGCCTGGTGGTGGTAGGTCTAGGCGCCGGAGGCGCGGCGCGCTACTGGCTGGGCAAGGTCGAGGACGACAACGCCGGGCACGACTACGAACTGATCGCCGCGCCCCTGGATGTCGAGTTGGTGCCGGGCTTCAAGACCGAAGCCTGGGCCTTCGGCCCGTCGGCGCCGGGTACCGAGCTGCGGGTGCGCCAAGGCACCTGGCTGCGGGTGCGCTTCATCAACCGCCTGCCGGTGGAGACCACCATTCACTGGCATGGCATTCGCCTGCCGCTGGAGATGGACGGAGTGCCGTACGTCTCGCAGCTGCCGGTCAAGCCGGGCGAGTACTTCGACTACAAGTTCCGCGTGCCGGATGCCGGCAGCTATTGGTACCACCCGCATGTGAGCAGCTCCGAGGAGCTGGGGCGCGGCCTGGTCGGGCCGCTGATCGTCGAGGAGCGCGAGCCGACCGGCTTCAGGCACGAGCGCACGCTGAGCCTGAAGAACTGGCACGTGGACGAGCAGGGTGCCTGGATGCCCTTCAGCATCCCCCGTGAGGCTGCCCGCAACGGCACCGCGGGGCGCCTGATCACCATCAATGGCCAACCTGAGTCGGTCACCGAACTGCCGGCGGGGCAGGTCGTGCGGGTGCGCCTGCTGAACCTGGACAACACCTGGACCTACCGGTTGAACCTCAAGGGCAACTGCGAGGCGATGATCTACGCCCTCGACGGCAATCCGGTCACTCCGCGTCCGCTGGACGACGAGTACTGGCTTGGCCCGGGCATGCGCATCTGCCTGGCGATCCGCATTCCCGAGGCCGGCGAAGAGATCTCCCTGCGCGATGGATTCGTGCGCCTGGGCACCCTGCGCTCGGTGGCCAGCAGCGAAGCGCCTGGCGACTGGCCCAAGGCGCTGCCGCCCAATCCGGTGGCCGAACCGGACCTGGAGAACGCCGAGAAGCTCAACTTCAATTTCGAATGGGTCGGCAAGGTCTCGGTGAACACCGAGAACGGCAAGCCGCCGAGCCTGTGGCAGATCAACGGCCAGGCCTGGGACATCACCGACAAGACCTGCGCCGACCGGCCGATCGCCACGCTGCGCAAGGGCAAGAGCTATATCTTCGAGCTGAAGAACATGACCCAGTACCAGCACCCGATCCACCTGCACGGCATGAGTTTCAAGGTGATCGCCTCGAATCGGCGCAAGATTGTCGAGCCGTGGTTCACCGACACCTACCTGCTGGGCAAGAACGAGCGGGCGCAGGTGGCGCTGGTGGCGGACAACCCCGGCACCTGGATGTTCCACTGCCACGTCATCGACCACATGGAAACCGGCCTGATGGCCGCGATCGCGGTGGTCTGATGCGACCGCAGATCATCGATCGCAGCCGCGACCAGGAATTCATGCGCCTGGCCCTGGAGCTGGCGGCGCAGGGCGCGGCCCTGGGCGAAGTGCCGGTGGGCGCGGTGCTGGTGCAGCATGGCCAGGTGATTGGCCAGGGCTTCAATCGGCCGATCATCGACAGCGACCCCAGTGCTCATGCCGAAATGGTGGCGATTCGCGCCGCGGCCAAGTCCGCCAGCAACTACCGGTTGCCGGGCAGCACGCTGTACGTGACCCTGGAGCCGTGCAGCATGTGCGCGGGGTTGATCGTGCATTCGCGGGTGGCACGGGTGGTCTACGGGGCGCTGGAGCCCAAGGCGGGGATCGTGCAGAGCCAGGGGCAGTTCTTCGGGCAGGGCTTTCTCAATCATCGGGTGATGGTCGAGGGTGGGGTGCTGGCGCAGGAGTGCGGGGCGATCCTGAGCGAGTTCTTCAAGGCGCGGCGGGCGAAAGGTCAATGATCGATCGCGGGGCAAGCCCGCTCCCACGGGTATCGTGGGAGCGGGCTTGCCCCGCGATGGCGTCACATCGGCGGTGACTGCTCCGCCGGCTTGTCCTTGTTCACCCCCGGCACATGCAGGTTGCCCTCGGCCACCTGGCCTTCGAGCTGCGGCTGCGTCACCCAGGTGAGGATGTCGTAGTAGCGGCGGATGTTGGCCACGAAGTGCACCGGCTCGCCGCCGCGGGCATAACCGTACTTGGTCTTGCTGTACCACTGCTTCTGCGACAGGCGCGGCAGCATCTTCTTCACGTCCAGCCACTTGTTCGGGTTCAGGCCTTCGCGCTTGGCCAAGGTGCGGGCGTCTTCCAGGTGGCCGCTGCCGACGTTGTAGGCCGCCAGGGCGAACCAGGTGCGGTCCGGTTCCTTGATGCTGTCGTCGAGTTGGTCCTTGACCAGCATGAAGTACTTGGCGCCGCCCTGGATGCTTTGCTTGGGATCCAGGCGGTTGGACACGCCCATGGCCTGGGCGGTGCGCTGGGTGAGCATCATCAGGCCGCGCACGCCGGTCTTGGAGGTGACCTCCGGCTGCCACATCGACTCCTGGTAGCCGATCGCGGCGAGCAGGCGCCAGTCGACCTGCTCGACCTTGGAGCTGGTCTTGAAGTGCTTTTCGTACTTGGGCAGGCGCTGCTGCAGGTGCTGGGCGAAGGTGTAGGCACCGACGTAGCCGAGGACATCGACGTGGCCGTAGTAACGGTCCTTCAGGCGCTGCAGGGTGCCGTTCTTCTGCGACTTGTCGAGAAACTCGTTGATCTCGTTGAGCAGGCTGTTGTCTTCGCCGGCAGCCACCGCCCAGCGCTGGTCGCGGGTGTCGCCCAGGTCGAAGGCCACGCGCACGTTGGGGAAGTACACCTGGTTCATCGCCAGTTCGTTGGAGTCGACCAGGGTCAGGTCGATCTGGCCCTCGTCGACCATGCGCAGCAGGTCGACCACTTCGACGGCGTCGGACTCCTCGTACTCCAGCCCCGGGTTCTGCTTTTTCAGCTCGGCGAGCTGGTCGGCGTGGCTGCTGCCCTTGAGCACCATGATCTTCTTGCCCACCAGGCCCTTGACGCTGGTCGGCCGCGAGCGGCCATTGCGGTAGATGACCTGCGGGGTCACTTCAAGGTAGGGGTGGGAGAACTTCGCCTGGGCGGCGCGGCGTTCGCTGCTGACCAGGCCGGCGGCGGCCAGCACCGGGCCGGAGGGCTTGCCCAGCTGGTCGAACAGCTCGTCGAGGTTGTCGGCGGTCTCGATCTCGAGCTTCACGCCCAGGTCGTCGGCGAAGCGCTTGACCAGTTCGTACTCGAAGCCGGTTTCGCCGTTGCGGTCCTGGAAGTAGGTGGCCGGGCTGTTGCGGGTAATTACGCGCAATACGCCATCCTCCTTGACGCGTTCGAGGGTGCTGGGTTTTTCAACGCAGGCACCGAGCATCAGGAAGAGTCCGGTTGCGAGGAGCCATCTGGCGCATCGCTGGCGCAAAGCAGTGTGGGCGAACATAGGGTGCAGTATACGCAAAGGACCGGCGGCGCCATATCTCGACAATGGTTGGCAGGTCTGTTAGCGGATATGAGCTGCAAGCTGCAAGCTGCAAGCAGCAAGCAGCAAGCTGCAAGCGGCAAGCTGCAAGCTGCAAGAAAAAGCAGAGTGTGCGCCCCCGCTTTTTCTTGCCGCTTGAAGCTTGTAGCTTGCAGCTGCTTTTTTGACCCGAAAGTCCGGTTCCGCCGCCCGGCAGCATTGGCTTTGAGCGGGTGCCGAAAGCCTGCGAATTAGGCTAGAATGCACGGCCTCTAAGCACACCCCTTCCTGAGGCTGTCCCGACGATGTTGATCCTGCGCGGCGCTCCTGCCCTTTCTGCCTTTCGCCACGGTAAATTACTCGAGCAACTGAGCCAGAAAGTCCCCGCTGTTACTGGTTTGTATGCCGAATTCGCCCACTTCGCCGACGTCGACGGCGAGCTGACCGCCGACCAGCAGCAGGTGCTGGGCCGTCTGCTCAAGTACGGCCCGAGCGTGCCGGTGCAGGAGCCAGCCGGCCGCCTGTTCCTGGTCGTGCCGCGCCTGGGCACCATCTCGCCCTGGGCATCCAAGGCCAGCGACATCGCCCACAACTGCGGCTTGCAGTCGATCCAGCGCCTGGAGCGCGGCATCGCCTACTACGTCGCCGGTAACATTTCCGATGCCGACGCCCAGGTGCTTGCCGCCGAGCTGCACGACCGTATGACCCAGCGCGTGCTGGCCAAGCTGGAAGATGCCGCCGACCTGTTCAGCCACGCCCAGCCCAAGCCGATGACCTCGGTGGACATCCTCGCCGGTGGCCGCGCCGCCCTGGCGCAAGCCAACATCGACCTGGGCCTGGCCCTGGCCGAGGACGAGATCGACTACCTGGTCAACGCCTTCCAGGGGCTCAAGCGCAACCCGAACGACATCGAACTGATGATGTTCGCCCAGGCCAACTCCGAGCACTGCCGCCACAAGATCTTCAACGCCAGCTGGGACATCGACGGCCAGGCGCAGGAGAAGAGCCTGTTCGGCATGATCAAGAACACCTACCAGATGCACAGCGAAGGCGTGCTGTCTGCGTACAAGGACAACGCCTCGGTGATCGTCGGCAGCGTCGCCGGCCGCTTCTTCCCGAACCCTGAGACCCGCCAGTACGGCGCGGTACAGGAGCCGGTGCACATCCTGATGAAGGTCGAGACCCACAACCACCCGACCGCCATCGCCCCGTTCTCCGGCGCCTCCACTGGCTCCGGCGGCGAGATCCGCGACGAAGGCGCCACCGGCCGTGGCGCCAAGCCCAAGGCTGGCCTGACCGGCTTCACCGTATCCAACCTGCGTATCCCAGGCTTCGAACAGCCATGGGAGAAGCCTTACGGCAAGCCTGAGCGCATCGTCGACGCCCTCGACATCATGATCGAAGGCCCACTGGGCGGCGCCGCGTTCAACAACGAATTCGGTCGCCCGGCGCTGACCGGCTACTTCCGCACCTTCGAGCAGGGCATCAACACCCCGCACGGTGAAGAAGTCCGTGGCTACCACAAGCCGATCATGCTCGCCGGCGGCATGGGCAACATCCGTGAAGACCACGTGCAGAAGGGCGAGATCACCGTCGGCGCCAAGCTGATCGTGCTCGGCGGCCCGGCCATGCTGATCGGCCTGGGCGGCGGCGCCGCCTCGTCGGTCGCCACCGGCGCCAGCTCGGCTGACCTGGACTTCGCCTCGGTACAGCGCGAAAACCCGGAAATGGAACGCCGTTGCCAGGAGGTCATCGACCGCTGCTGGCAGCTGGGTGACAAGAACCCGATCGCCTTCATCCACGACGTCGGCGCCGGCGGCATCTCCAACGCCTTCCCGGAGCTGGTCAACGACGGTGGCCGCGGTGGCCGCTTCGAACTGCGCAACGTGCCCAACGACGAGCCGGGCATGGCCCCGCACGAGATCTGGTCCAACGAGTCGCAGGAGCGCTACGTGCTGGCGGTCAGCGCCGAGGACTTCGAGCGCTTCCAGGCCATCTGCGAGCGTGAGCGCTGCCCGTTCGCGGTGGTGGGCGAGGCCACCGAGGAGAAGCACCTCACCGTCACCGACAGTCACTTCGACAACACCCCGGTGGACATGCCGCTGGACGTGCTGCTGGGCAAGCCGCCGCGCATGCACCGTTCGGTCAGCCGCGAAGCGGAGCTGGGCGATGAGTTCGACCCGAGCACCCTGGAGCTCAAGGATTCGGTCGAGCGCGTCCTGCGTCACCCGGCCGTGGCCAGCAAGAGCTTCCTGATCACCATCGGCGACCGCACCATCACCGGCCTCGTGGCTCGCGACCAGATGGTCGGCCCGTGGCAGGTACCGGTAGCCGACTGCGCCGTCACCGCCACCAGCTTCGACGTCTACACGGGTGAAGCCATGGCCATGGGCGAGCGCACGCCGCTGGCCCTGCTCGACGCCCCGGCGTCCGGGCGCATGGCGATCGGCGAGACCCTGACCAACCTGGCCGCCTCGCGTATCGAGAAGCTGTCCGACATCAAGCTGTCGGCCAACTGGATGTCCGCCGCTGGCCACCCGGGTGAAGACGCCCGCCTGTACGACACCGTCAAGGCCGTCGGCATGGAGCTGTGCCCGGAGCTGGGCATCACCATCCCGGTCGGCAAAGACTCGATGTCGATGAAGACCCAGTGGAGCGAGGCGGGCGAGCAGAAGAGCGTCACCTCGCCGATGTCGCTGATCATCACCGGCTTCGCCCCGGTCACCGACATCCGCAAGACCCTGACCCCGCAACTGCGCATGGACAAGGGCGAAACCGACCTGATCCTGATCGACCTGGGCCGTGGACAGAACCGCATGGGCGCCTCGATCCTGGCGCAGACCCATGGCAAGCTGGCCGCTCAGGCGCCGGACGTCGATGACGCCGAGGACCTCAAGGCGTTCTTCGCCGTGATCCAGGGCCTGAACGAAGACGGCCACCTGCTGGCCTACCACGACCGTTCCGACGGCGGCCTGATGACCACCGTGCTGGAAATGGCCTTCGCCGGCCACTGTGGCCTGGAGCTGGAACTGGGCAACCTGACCAGCAAGCGCGAGAAAGTCGCGGCCATCCTCTTCAACGAAGAGCTGGGCGCGGTGATCCAGGTCCGTCAGGACGCCACGCCGGATGTGCTGGCGCAGTTCAGCGCCGCTGGCCTGGGTGAGGATTGCGTCGCCGTGATCGGCCAGCCGATCAACAACGGTGAAGTGCTGATCAACTTCGAAGGCGAAGAGCTGTTCAACGGCGATCGCCGCCTGCTGCAGCGCCAGTGGGCCGAAACCAGCTATCAGGTCCAGCGCCTGCGCGACAACGCCGACTGCGCCGACCAGGAATTCGACGCCCTGCTGGAAGAAGACAACCCGGGCCTGTCGGTCAAGCTGGGCTACGACGTCAACGACGACATCGCCGCGCCGTACATCAAGAAAGGCGTGCGTCCGCAAGTGGCGATCCTGCGCGAGCAGGGTGTCAACGGCCAGGTCGAGATGGCTGCCGCCTTCGACCGCGCGGGCTTCGCTGCGGTCGACGTGCACATGAGCGACATCCTGTCTGGCCGTGTCGACTTCGAAGCCTTCAAAGGTCTGGTGGCCTGCGGCGGCTTCTCTTACGGCGACGTGCTGGGTGCCGGTGAAGGCTGGGCCAAGTCGGCGCTGTTCAACGCCCGTGCCCGCGATGCCTTCCAGGCCTTCTTCGAGCGTACCGACAGCTTCGCCCTGGGCGTGTGCAACGGTTGCCAGATGATGTCCAACCTGCACGAGCTGATCCCGGGCACCGAGTACTGGCCGCACTTCGTGCGCAACCGCTCGGAGCAGTTCGAGGCGCGCGTGGCCATGGTCGAGGTGCAGAAGTCCAACTCGATCTTCCTGCAGGGCATGGCCGGTTCGCGCATGCCGATCGCCATCGCCCACGGCGAAGGCCATGCCGAATTCGCCAGCGAAGAAGCGCTGCTGGAAGCCGACCTGTCCGGTTGCGTGGCCCTGCGCTACGTCGATAACCATGGCAAGGTCACCGAAGCCTACCCGGCCAACCCGAACGGCTCGCCGCGTGGCATCACCGGCCTGACCAGCCGCGACGGCCGCGTGACCATCATGATGCCGCACCCGGAGCGGATGTTCCGCGCCGTGCAGAACTCCTGGCGCCCGGATGAGTGGCAGGAAGACGCGGCCCTGATGCGCATGTTCCGCAATGCGCGGGTGTGGGTGAACTAAGGGTGTACAAGCTCGCCTTCTTCGTCCCCGACAGCCATGTCGAGGTGGTCAAGACCGCCGTGTTCACCGCCGGTGGCGGGCGCATCGGCGACTATGACCACTGCGCCTGGCAGACCCTGGGCCAGGGCCAGTTCCGCCCGTTGGACGGCAGCCAGCCGTACCTCGGGCAGACTGGCCAGGTCGAGGTGGTCGAGGAGTGGAAGGTGGAGCTGGTGGTGGCTGATGCGCTGATCGCCCAGGCGGTCGCCGCGCTCAAGCACAGCCACCCCTACCAGACACCGGCGTACGAGGTCTGGCAACTGCTGGATCTGTGAACCCGATCGGGGCCGCGCAGCGGCCCCGATTGCATTGTGGTCAACGGAACGGGAAGAGCGTGCGGAAGCTTTCGCTGGTTTTCACCGGGGTATAGTTGCCGTTCGCAGCCAAGGCCCGTATCGTCTCGTGCGCTTTCGCCATGTACTCGTCGCGCAGCCGTTCGAATTCGCTGGCGTATTTGCCGGCTTCGATTTGCGTCTGGTGAGTGCTCGCCCATTCGTCGACGATCGCGTCCTGCCAGTCGCAGTCGTTGGGATGACACAGGAAGTTCACTGCAAGGTCCGCGGGCGGATAGCTGACCTCGCCGTTCCAGTGTGCCTGCATATGCGCACCTACCTGGCGAACCGCCTCGCGCGCCAGCAGCATGGCCAGCGTGTGGAACGGATGGGTGTCGTGATCCTTGGCCAGTTGTGAATGGGTAGGATCGACGCCTGGAGAGGTGTTGGGGTCGTCGCCCATGCTGGTTTGCAGGTCATCCACCAGATCCCCCAGTTTCACCAGCAACGACTGGAAAACGCGGTTGCAATAGTGGCCGACCAGTCGCAATGGCAGGGTCAGGGCCCAGAACCCGAGGTGCGCGAAGCGCAACAGTGGGTTGTCGGCGATCCGGTCACGCATGGCCAGCATGTTCTCCAGCGATTTCAGCCACATCGGGTTTTCCTGCTCGCGCAGCAGGATCAGCATCATCTGCTCGGCGTCGCTGCGGTAACCTCTCCTGAGCGGCTCGAAGAACAGGGGGTTGGCGGGAAACAGCATCTTGCTCAGCGGCTCGGCGATGCTGGCGAGAATGTCCAGGCCGCTGAACAGGCCGGTCACGACGGGATAGTCGTGTCGGCAGGGAACCTGCGTGGTCCACGGCAGCACGTCTTCGTGCCCCAGCTTGCGCAGGCTCAGTTCGACAAAGTTGGAGTGGGCGAAATAATCCTCCAGCACGTGCAGGGCCTCGCCGAACAAACGCATGCCTTCCGGGGTTCGACCTGCCGTGGCAGCCTGGTAGATCCTGCTGTTCATGTACCTCGCCGGGCCGTCTATGTAGGCTTTCATCGAGGTGCTGTAGTAGACCTCGTTATCAGGGTCGTCGGGCAGTACCAGCGGCTCGAAATCCTCGTCGATCGTTTTCGGGTCGACGGGGTCGTTCTCGAGGTTGGTAGGGTTGTCGATATGCTCCGATGCGCGATAGACCCCAAGCAGTGCCTGGGTCACCCGGTAAGCCTCACGTCCACTTTCGGAGAGTTGCAGGCTGTTGAACGCCTTGAGCGCAAGCATGTCGACCACCTGGGTCAGTGCCTCCCTCGAGAGTTTCGCGGGGAACTGCTTGGGGGCGTGCTCCGGGCGAACCAGCTTGGGATCGATCAGTTGCGAGTGGTCACGTATCCAGTTGCCGAAGTAGATGGCTTTGCATTCCTGGTGGGAGAAGCCGACCTCGCTCAGTACTTCTTCCACCGATTCATGGCCGCCGTCTCCGGCACCGAATCGAGGTTCGATGGACAATTGCCATGCGTCTTCGGGCAAGAGTTCATCTACTGCTGGCGCCTCGCTCGCATCGAGTAGCAACGCCGCGTCGTGCTCGTCGCTGGTGTAATGGGCAAACACCGTCCCATCCCTGGTCTGGTCGTCGCAGAATGCCATCAGGCTGGCATAGCGTGAGCCGATGCTGCGCAGCTCCTGTGCTTGCGGCCTGGGCCAGTCGCTGTCGTCCGATGCGTAGAGGTCCGCCAGATACTGGCCGAAGGTACCGAGCAAGGCCATAAGCAGGTTCGGCGTGGAGCTTGGGGTGGTCAGTGCCAGTTCGATTTTTTCCGGGTTGACGACGATCACCTGGTGTTCGTCGTCGTAGCGGGCATTGTCCTGACCGCGATCCTCTACCACATAGCCGGGGCTGCTGATGTCGCCCGCCAGAAGATCTGCACGCAAGCGCAGGAACATCTCACTGGGCACTTGCGAACCGAAGATCGGCATGAACATCAGCACGAAATCCAGCTCTTCCATGTTCCTGGCGAAAGCGCATAACTGCTCCAGCGCGAAATCGCTGGTGAAGACCGGAGCATCGTTCAAGTGGTTCATGGCGTGTGTCCTCTCTGGTTGTACGAGAGGAGCAGCCTGACGTTGCGGGTGCGGCAGCAGAATATGGAACGAATGCCTCACGGCGAAGCAAGACCCGTCTTGCTTCTCATCGTCATGATTCCGTGGGCACGCCACGGCGCCTTCCCACGCACGGTCGAGTGCAGTGATTACATCGCCTGCTCGTGAGCCCTGTCAGGCCTGCAGCGCCACGTTCAGCGCCTGCGCCCGTGGCCCCATCAGCAGGTGCCAGACGCCATCGGCCTGTGGGCTGATCCCCTGGCAGCCCAACGCCATGAGGTGTTCCTGGCTGGCCTTGGTCGGATCCCTGAACTGAACCCGTACCCGGCTCAGTGCCACGCACTCGACCTTGAGCAGGTTGTCGCGTCCGCCGAGGGCCTGCAACCAACCGTCTGCCGGCAGTGGCTCGATGCTGTCGGCTGTTGCGCCGACGTCGGCAGGCGTGGCTGCCAGGCCATGCGTCAGCTCGCCACGGATCTCGTCCGCCAACGCGTCGGCCATCGGGCCGACCACCACTTGCAGGCTACCGCCACTGCCAGGACGCACCACGGCCATGGCCCCGAGCTTTTTCAGCGCTTCGTCCTGGGCCAGCGAGCGATCGGCCAGTACCAGGCGCAGGCGTGTGGTGCAGGCATCGACACCCAGCAGGTTGTCCGCGCCACCCAGGGCGTCGATATAGCGACGACCCCGGGGCGTTTCGGCGTTGTTGGCCTGCTCCGTGGGCTGCTCCTCGCGCCCCGGCGTCTTCAGGTCGAAGCGGCGAATACAGAAGTCGAACACGAAGTAGTAGAGCAGGCCGTACAGCACACCGACCGGGAACACCAGCCAGCCGTTGCTCGAGCGGCCCCAGCCCAGGGCCATGTCGATGGCGCCGCCGGAGAAGGTAAAGCCCAGGCGGATGCCCAGCAGGTCGCAGATCGCCATGGACAAGCCGGTCAGCAGCGCGTGGATCAGGTACAAAAGCGGCGCGAGGAACATGAAGGCGAACTCGATCGGCTCGGTCACCCCGGTCAGCGCCGAGGTCAGCGCCATCGACAGCAGCACCCCGCCGATCAGCTTGCGCCGCGCCGGCAGGGCGTGGCGATACATGGCCAGGCACGCGGCGGGCAGGCCGAAGATCATCATCGGGAACATGCCGGCCATGAACTGCCCGGCGTTGGGATCGCCGGCGAAGTAGCGCGCCAGATCGCCGGTCACCACCTGGCCACTGGCCGCCTGGAAGCTGCCGAAGACGAACCACACCAGGTTGTTGAGGATATGGTGCAGGCCGGTGATGATCAGCAGCCGGTTGAGCACGCCGAAGAAGAACGCGCCGATGCTGCCGCTCTCCAGCATCAGCTGGCCGAGCGCGTTGATGCCGTGCTGGATCGGTGGCCAGATCAGGCCGAACAGCAGTCCGAGGATCACCGCCGAAAGCCCGGTGGCGATCGGCACGAAGCGCCGGCCGCCGAAGAACGCCAGGTAGTCCGGCAGCTGGATGTCCTTGAAGCGGTTGTACAGGCCGCCGCCGAGCAGGCCGCAGATGATGCCGGCGAGCATGCCCATGTCGATCTTCGGATCGATCACCTTCAGCGTCGCCACCAGCACCAGGTAGCCGATGGCGCCGGCCAGGCCCGCGGTGCCGTTGTTGTCGCGGGCGAAGCCCACGGCGATGCCGACGGCGAAGATCAGCGCCAGGTTGGCGAAGATCGCTTGGCCGGCGTCATGCACCAGGGCGATGTCGAGCAGGTCGGTGTCGCCCAGGCGCAGCAACAGGCCGGCGATGGGCAGGATGGCGATGGGCAGCATCAAGGCGCGGCCGAGCCGCTGCAGGCCCTGGATGAAGTGCTGGTACATGGTGCGCTCCGATTATTGTTGTAGGGCCATGGGGGCCGCGGGTTGGGCGTGGGATTGCGCGGCGAAGTCGCGGCAGGCCTGGCGCACGGCACCGGCGCTGGCCAGGCCCAGCAGGCCCTGGCTGAAACGGCGGCAGGCGCTGGCGTCGAGCTGGCGGACCAGGGCCTTGATCTCGCCGATCTGCGGCGCGCTGACCGACAGCTCGGCCACGCCGAGGCCGACCAGCACCGGCGTGGCCAGCGGGTCGGAGGCCAGCGCACCGCACACGCCGACCCAGCGACCGTGCTTCGCCGCGCCCTGGCAGGTCAGCTCGATCAGGCGCAGCAGCGCTGGGTGCAGGGCATCGACCCGCGCCGCCAGCCCGGCATGGTCACGGTCCATGGCCAGGGTGTACTGGGACAGGTCGTTGGTGCCGATGGAGAAGAAGTCCGCATGCTCGGCCAGACGCTCGGCGAGCAGCGCCGCGGCCGGCACCTCGATCATCACCCCCAGTTCGGCGCGTGTCGTCCCGCCCAGCTCGGCGGCCAGCCGGTCAAGGCGCTGGCGGATGGCGATCAACTCGTCGACCTCGGTGACCATCGGCAGCATGATCCGGCAGCGCCGCTGCGGGCTGACCTGGAGCAGGGCGCGCAGTTGCTGGTCGAGCAGCTCCGGACGGACCTGGCCCAGGCGGATGCCGCGCAGGCCCAGCACCGGGTTGGCCTCGGCCGGCAGGGGCAGGTAGTCGAGCTGCTTGTCGCCGCCGACATCGATGGTGCGGATGATCACCGGGCGTTCGGCCATGGCGTCGAGCACGGCCTGGTAGGCGTTGCGCTGCTCGGCCTCGTCCGGTGCGGTGGGGCGGTCGATGAACAGGAACTCGCTGCGCAGCAGGCCGATGCCGTCGGCGCCCTGGGCCAGGGCCTGGGCGGCTTCTTCGGCGCTGGCGACGTTGGCCGCGACCTCGATCAACTGGCCATCGCGGGTGCGCGCGCCTTGCTGCGCGGCGGCCTGCTGGCGCTGGCGGATTTCGCGGCGTTGCTGCAGGTGGCAGTGGACCTCGGCCAGGCGTTGCGGGTCGGCCTGGGTTTCCAGGCGGCCCTGGTCGGCGTCCAGCACCAGGGGCGTGCCGGCGGGCAGGTCGAGCAGCGCTTCGCCCACGGCCACCAGGCATGGCAGGCCGCGGGCACGGGCGAGGATGGCGACGTGCGAGGTGGCGCCACCGGCGGCCATGCACAGCCCGGCGACATCGTGACGGGCGAGCAGCAGCAGGTCGGAGGGCGTCAGTTCGTGGGCGACGACGATGGCCGCCGGCGGCAGGCGCAGTTGCCGGGTTTCGCCGAGCAGGGCGCGCAGCACCCGCTGCTGCAGGTCGTACAGGTCGTTGGCGCGCTCGGCCAGCAACGGGTTGCCCAGGCTGCGCAGGACCTGGCACTGGGTCTCGATGGCGCGGCTCCAGGCATGGCTGGCGGCGACGCCGCCGGCGATATGCTGGCGGGCATCGCCGAGCAGGGCCGGGTCGTCGAGCAGGGCCAGGTGGGCCTCGAGGATCGCTGCCGCGTCCTCCTGGCCGCGAGGCAGGTGGCGCCAGTCGCGGTCGATGGCATGACGGACCTCGGCCAGGGCGCTGTTCAGCGCCTGGTGCTGCTCGGCGGGGTCGTTATCGCCGCTGTCCGCCGGCAGGCTGATGCCGTCCAGGCGCGCCAGTGGCCCGAGGGCGAGGCCGGGGGCGGCGCAGACACCGTTGAGCACGCCGGGCTCGGCATTGGGCTTGGGCGTGACGGTGCTGGTGGGCACGTGCGAGGCATGGCGCTCACCGACCGAGGCGGTCTGCACGGCGGCGATCAACGCCTGCAGCGCGGCCTGGCTGTCCGGCCCGGTGCAGATCAGTTCGATTTCGGCGCCTTCGCCAACGCCCAGGCCCATGACCGCCACCAGGCTGGTGAGGTCGGCCTCGCGCTCGGCGAAACGCAGCACGGCATGGCTCTGGAAGCCTTGCGCGGTCTGGCGCAGCAGGGCCGCGGGGCGGGCGTGCAGGCCGCCGTGATGAGCGACCCGGGCATGACCGCGCGCGCACTCATGGCTGACCGGTCGTGCATGCGCTCCGCTGCCCGTGGCCTCGACCTCCAGCAACGCCGTGCCCAGGCGCGAAGTGCCTGTGTCCAGTCGCGTCAGGCCAAAGCCTGGGCCATTGCTGATCAGCATCACGGTGACCAGGCTGACACAGTGCTGCGCCACCAGGTCCATATCGAAGTGCACCAGCGCCTGGCCCTGCATCACGTGTTCGCCCAACCGAACCTGTGGCGAGAACCCACGCCCCTGCAACTGCACGGTGTCGACACCGATATGCAAAAGGACTTCCGCGCCGTTGGCCGCACGCAGGGTCAGCGCATGGCCGGTGCGCGCCAGTTGCACCACTTCGCCCGCGCAGGGCGCGTGCAGCACGTCGTTCAACGGGTCGATGGCGACGCCGTCGCCCAGGGTGGCGCTGCTGAACACCGGGTCGGGTACCTGGTCCAGCGGTATCAGCGGTCCGGCGAGCGGGGCATGGAGGATGATCTTGTTATTGTCGGGCATGCGCTGTTCCTCGCGGCTTCACTGCGTGCAGGTCACTTTGCTCAGGTGGCGCGGCTGGTCGGGGTCGAGGCCGCGGGCCTCGGCCAGGGCCGCGGCCATGATGTAGAAGCTCTGGATCGCCAGCAGCGGGTCCAGGGCCGGGTGTTCGGCGCAGCTCAGGGTGAGGTCGCGCCCGGCGATATCGACCGGCGCCGCCAGCAGCACGCGGGCACCGCGCTGGCGCATGTCGGCGGCCAGCTGCAGCAGCCCGGCCTGCTCGACGCCACGGGGGGCGAACACCAGCAGCGGGTACTGGGCATCGATCAGGGCCATCGGGCCATGGCGCACTTCGGCGCTGCTGAAGGCTTCGGCCTGGATCACCGAGGTTTCCTTGAGTTTGAGCGCGGCCTCCTGGGCGATGGCGAAGCCCGCGCCACGGCCGATCACCATCAGGCGCTCGCTGTCGCGCAGGGTGTCGATGGCCGGGGTCCAGTCCTGCGCGGCGGCCTCGCGCAGCTGCGCGGGCAGGGCAAGGCCGGCTGCCAGCAGGGCGCGGTCCTGGCCCCAGTGGGCGACCAGGTGGGCGCTGGCAGCCAGGGTGGCGACGAAGCTCTTGGTCGCCGCCACCGACAGCTCAGGGCCCGCGCACAGCGGCAAGTGGTGCTGGCAGGCCTGCTCCAGGGGCGAGCCTTCGGCGTTGACCAGCGAGACCGTGGTTGCCCCGCATTGGCCCAGGCGGCGCAGGCTTTCCACCAGGTCCGGGCTCTGCCCCGACTGCGAGAAGCCCAGCGCCACCTGGCCACGCACTCGCAGCGGTGCCTGCTGCAGGGTCACCACCGACATCGGCAGCGAAGCCACCGGCAGCCCCAGCTGCTGCATGGCGATGTAGGCGAAGTAGCTGGCGGCGTGGTCCGAGCTGCCCCGGGCCACGGTCAGCGCCACTTGCGGATCGAGCCGGCGCAGCTGTTCGGCCAGGGTTTCCAGGCGCGGATCCAGCGTCTGTGTCTGACGTTGGACGACCTCGGCGCAGGCGCGGGCTTCTTCGAGCATCCTTGAATTCATGCGGTTTCTCCTTCGATCATCACGGCGGTCAGGTTCAGTTGGCGGTCCAGCAGCACCGCGTCGGCCCAGGCGCCCGGTTGCAGGCGGCCACGGTCGGCGATGCCGAGATAATCGGCGGGATGGCGCGACAGGCGCTCGGAGGCTTCGGCCAGCGGCAGGCCGATCTTCACCAGGTTGCGCAGGGCTTGGTCCATGGTCAGGGTGCTGCCGGCCAGGGTGCCGTCGGGCAGGCGCACGCCGCCCAGGCACTTGGTCACGGTGTGGCTGCCCAGGCGGTATTCGCCGTCGGGCATGCCGGCGGCGGCGGTGGAGTCGGTCACGCAGTACAGGCACGGGATCGAGCGCAGGGCCACGCGCATGGCGCCGGGGTGCACGTGCAGCAGGTCGGGAATCAGCTCGGCGTAGCGAGCATGGGCCAGGGCCGCGCCGACGATGCCCGGCTCACGGTGGTGCAGCGGGCTCATGGCGTTGTACAGGTGGGTGAAGCTGGTGGCGCCGGCCTCCAGGGCCGCCACGCCTTCTTCGTAGCTGCCCAGGGTATGGCCGAGCTGCAGGCGGATGCCGCGCTGGCTCAGGGCCTGGATCAGCGGCAGGTGGCCGGCGATTTCCGGGGCGATGGTGATGACCTTGATCGGCGCCAGGGCCAGGTATTGCTCGACCTCGTCGAGCAGCGCCTGGTGGGCGAAGTTCGGCTGCGCGCCGAGCTTGCCGGGGTTGATGTACGGGCCTTCCAGGTGCACGCCGAGAATGCGCGCGCCCTGGCGCGGGTGCTTGAGGTGCTCGCCCAGCTCGGCGAGCACGCGGGTCAGTTCCTCGCGGGGTGCGGTCATGGTAGTGGCCAGCAGCGAGGTGGTGCCGAAGCGTCGGTGGGTACGGGCGATGGTGGCGAAGGCTTCGCCGCCCTGCATGATGTCGCTGCCCCCACCACCGTGCACGTGCAGGTCGATGAAACCGGGCAGCAGGTACGGCAGGTCGTTGGCCTGCGGGTCGCACGGCGTGCCCTCGATGGCCCGGACACGGCCGTTTTCGAGGTGCAGTTGTCCGCGCACCCAGCCGTCGGGGGTGAGGATGTTGGCGATGTCCATGGGGGCTCCGGTCAGCGTCGCAGTTCGGCGACGAAGTCGTAGTAGTCGTTGCGGCAGTAGGTGTCGGTCAGCTCGATGGCGGTGTTGTCGTCGAGGTAGCCGATGCGGGTCATCAGCAGCATGGCGGTGCCGGGGGCGATGCCCACCTGGGCGGCCAGCTCGTCGCCGGCGTTGATTGCGCGGATGTGTTGCAGGGCGCGGACCACCGGGCGGCCGAGCCGGTCGAGGTGCTGGTAGAGCGAATCGCCGATGGCCTGTGGGTCGCCGAGCAGGCGGGCGGGCAGGGTGCTGACCTCCACCGCCATGACGATGTCGTCGGCCTTGCGCAGGCGCTTGAGGTGGACCACCTGGTCGGTGGGCGACAGGCCGAGGCGGATCAGTTCGTCGTTGCTTGGGGTGCCGATGCTGCGCTCGAGCCACTGGGAGCTGGGCACGAAGCCTTTCATGCGCAGCATTTCGCTGAAGCTCGACAGGCGTGACAGGGGTTGTTCCAGGCGTGGCGTGATGAAGGTGCCGGAGCCCTGGATGCGATGGATCAGGCCTTGTTCGAGCAGGACCTCGAGGGCCTTGCGCGCGGTGACCCGGGAGATGTCCAGGGTTTCGCTGAGGGTGCGCTCCGAGGGCAGCGCCTGGTCGGCGGTCCATTGGCCGGCGTGGATGGCCTGCTCAAGGTTGCGCGCCAGCTGCAGGTAGAGCGGGGTGGCGCTGGTGTCGTCGGGGCGCAGGGCCGATAGAGGACGCATGAGGGGTGTCCGATATTGTTGTTGGGTGGAAAATTAATACCACTTTAATACCAGGTCAATACCACTGGTCTGATCAGGAATCTCGTTTTTGATTCTGGGGGCGCTTTGCGCCCCTTTCGCGACACAAGGCCGCTCCTACAGGAGTACGCGCATCCCTGTAGGAGCGGCCTTGTGTCGCGAAAGGGCTGCGCAGCAGCCCCGGCGATCTTGAAGGCTGTCAGACATTTCCGAATCTGAAACCAAATGCCATGGCCAAGGCGCTGATCGATGACATGGAAGTGGGGTTGAACAGGAAGACTTCATAATACCTGGGGCCGCTTTGCGGC
>NZ_JAOCDM010000001.1 GCF_029840925.1 Pseudomonas sp. GD03858 | reverse complement strand
GCGGCCCTTTCGCGACACAAGGCCGCTCCTACAGGCTAGCGCGGCGACTGCGGTACCAGCGGATTGATCAGTACAGGTACCACATCCTCAAAGCGCTCCAGCGCCAGCACATTGCGAAAGAAGTGCTCCAGGCCTTTCAGCGCCCCTTGCGGTCCTCTTCCGTGACGACCCGGGTATCGATGCTCACCACCACCGACATCCCTGGGCGCAGGCGCTGTGCCTGGGGTTGGTCGGGGTCGACGCTGACGCGCACGGGGATGCGCTGGGCGATCTTGACGAAGTTGCCGGTGGCGTTGTCGGACTGCAACAGGGCGAATTCGGATCCGGTGGCGGGTGAAATGCGCTGCACGTGCCCGTGCAGTTTCAGGTGGTCGAGCGCATCGACGGTGAAGGTCACCGGTTGGCCGATACGCACCTTGTCCATCTGGGTTTCCTTCATGTTGGCGATCACCCACACGGTATCGGGCACCAGTGCCATCAACTGTGCGCCGGAGTTGACGTAAGCCCCCAGGCGCACGCCGATCTGCCCCAGCTGGCCATCACGCGGGGCGGTGACCCGGGTGTTGTCCAGGTCGATGCGGGCCAGTTCCAGGGTCGCCCTGGCGTTTTCCACCGAAGCCTGCAGCGAGTCGCGGTTGACGATGACCGTTTGCAAGTCCTGACGGGCGATTTCCAGGGCCGCCTTGGCTTGGGCGAGGGCGGCCATGGCACGGGCATTGGCGGCACGGGTGATGTCCAGGTCGCTGCGTGACACCGAGCCGTCGCGAATCAACGCTTCGTTGCGTTGCAAGTCGGCGCGGCTCTTTTGCACCTGGGCCTCGTTGTCGACGATCGCCGCCTGCCGCTGGAGGATGGTGGCCTCGGCGCTGTTGCGTTGCTGCAGGTTGTTGGCCAGCGCCGCCTGCTGTTGCTCGAGTTGCGCCTGGGCCTGGTGCAGGCGTTGCTTGTAGATGCGATCGTCCAGGCGCACCAGCAGGTCACCGGCCTTGACGAACTGGAAGTCCTGTACCGGCACCTCGAACACATAGCCGCTGAGCTGCGGGCCGATGAGGGTCACCTGGCCGCGTACCAGCGCGTTCTCGGTGCTTTCGATGGCACTGCCGAAGGGAGGCAAGCGCCAGGCATAGAGCACCACCAGCACGCCGACGATGGCCACGCTGGCGAAGAGCATCGATGACAGTACGCGCTGGCGCCTTGAGCGTTGTTCACTGGCGGCGTTGGGCGGAGGGGCAACGCCTTCGGGGGTTTCGGCAATGGCGGTGGTGGTGGTCGGTTGGTTCATTGTGCAGGGGTACCACGGCTAGGGTCCAAGGTGTCCAGGCTGCTGGCGGTGCGGCTGGCGTACCAAAGCCACAGGCTGCGGATGAATATCCAGAGCATGGTCAGTATCGCGATGCTGCCGATCAGCATGAAGACATCGTTGTAGGCGAGGATGTTCGCCTCGCGGGTGGCGGCGTTGGCCAGCAGGCGGTTGCCCACCGAGGTGCGCTGGGCCGGGTCAGCGATGACCCCGGCGTAGGACGCTGCGCCACCTTGTATGCGGCTGAGCACCTGGGGATTGAGCAGGGTCAGTTGCTCGACCAGGTAGCTGGAATGGAATTTCTCCCGGGCGATCTGGAAGGTCCCCAACAAGGCGGCGCCTATCAGGCCGCCAAGGTTGTTGCAGATACCGAACATCACCGAGAAGCTCACCAGGTTGCGCGGGTTGGTACGGATGTGACTGATGCCCAAGGCCATGGTCGGGCCGAGAAAGAACGTGCTGCCGAAGGCCAGGAGGAACTGGCTCAGGTACATTTGCGGCGGCCGGGTCAGGTTGCTCGATGAGCAGTCCATGAACGAGCCGGTCGCCATCAGCGCCAGGGAAATGAACAGCGGTAGCACCAGGTGCTGCGGGTTGATGGTCAGGGCGCTGACCGCCAGCCCCGCAACCGCGCCAAGCAGCATCACCCAGTACAGGTCGCGCATCTGCTCGTTGCCCAGGTTCAACGCCTGCAGAAAACCCACCGCGCCGGTGGATTGCTCGGAGGTGACCATGCGGATCAGGATCACGCAGAAGGCCAGGCGCAGGGCCACGCCACTGCCCAGCCAGCGGGTCATCAGCAGCGGGTTGCGGCGATTGTGCTCGATGGCCAGGCCAGTGATGATCAGGGCGATCGAGGCGGCCAGGGCCATGCCGATCCACGGCGCTTCCAGCCACCAGTCGATGCGCCCCAGCGACAGCACCGCGCAGAGCAGGGCGACGCCGCTGGACATGATCAGGAAGGTCAGAAAGTCCAACGGCTCGAAGGTCTTGAAGCGGTCGCCCGGTGGCAGCTTGAGCATGAGCACGCAACCCAGGGCGGCCAGTGCCAGGCCCAGTTCGAACAGGTACAGGCCACGCCATTCGGCAATCTGCAGCAGGTCTTCGGAAAAGACCCGCGCCAGCGGCAACGCCAGCTGCGAGGCGCCCAGACCCAGTACCAGGGCTTTGAGCCGCCACTTGGCCGGGAACGCCTGGATCATGTAGTACAGGCCGAGCGAGTTCAACGCCGCGCCAACCAGACCATGGGCAGCGCGCACCGCGATCGCGGAGTTGAGATCGTTGACGAACAAGTGGGCGAATGTCACCAAGGCGTACAGCACCAGGAAAATCTCGGTGAAGGCGCGCAGGCCGAACTCCTGGCGAAACTTCACCAGCAGCAGGTTCATCGACACATTGGTCATGACGTAGGCCGCCGGCAGCCAGGCCATTTCTGCCGTGGTCGCGCCCAGCGCGCCTTGCAGAAACTGCAGGTTGGCGGTTACCAGGGCATTGCCCAGGCCACCGGTGATCGCCACCAGCAGGCCGACCATGCCGAACGCCAGGCGTTTGGGGGGGCTGTGCAGGGGCGTTGACGGCGAACCCGGCATCGAGGGCTTCTCGTGAGGCAGCCATTGTCGGGGTGCGTATTTGTCCATCCAGGTGTCTTGTCTTGGTCGGTTGGTGTGTTCGAACAGTCGGATTATAGAGACAGTCAGTGGGCGCGAAAGCTCACAAATGCCCGGCCTTGCGGCGAACCGAGGTTCGTTGCCCGCTGCACAAGCGGCAGGCCTTGCACATACTGGAGCGAGAAATCGACGCCAAGACGGCAGGTCTGATCGTCCAGTCCGACGTTTTTCAGGGCCATGTGAACGCAGGCATCCATGTATTCGTTGACGCGCTCGACACCTTGGACAATCGCCTGGATGCCTCGGAATATTTGGCAAGGGCGGATCAGGGCGTTTCGATCATTGTGATTGAGGTCAAACGTGTTTTGTTCTGTGGGAGAGCGACGAAGGCTGTGATAATGCAGGGTAATCACAAGGACCTTGTCATGCTGACCATCTCCAATAACGTGCATCTGCCGGATGCCGACATCGAACTGACCTACATTCGCGCGCAAGGCGCGGGTGGGCAGAATGTCAACAAGGTGTCCAGTGCCGTGCACCTGCGCTTCGACATCCGGGCTTCATCGTTGCCCGAGTTTTACAAGGAGCGATTGCTGGCGCTGCGTGACAGTCGCATCACCGGCGATGGCGTGTTGATCATCAAGGGCCAGCAGTACCGCACCCAGGAGCAGAACCGTGCTGACGCACTGGCGCGTCTTGCCGAGTTGATCATCGCTGCCGGCAAGACCGAGAAGAAACGCCGTCCGACCAAGCCTACCCTCGGTTCTAAGACCCGCCGCCTTGAAGGAAAAGCCAGGCGGAGCACGGTCAAGGCAGGTCGGGGCAAGGTGGAGTTTTAGTGCCGATGGTGGACGTTGCTGGCAAGTCTTGCTCCTGGTAGCGCCACTATCGCCTGAGCCAGCCATGCAGGGCTGGCATCTCCTACGCCATGCGCCAAGAACTGGTAGTCGATGGCCATGCTCAAGAAGTAGTCCGCGACCAACGTTTTGAAGGTGGCTCGACTTTACTCGTTGAGCCAAAGTCCCTCAGTGCTGCCGAAGAACATTCGTGAAGTCCTGCACTCGAGCGGCGTAGCAACGGCATTTCCACCCAAGAGAAGCAGGGGATGTCGTTTTGACATCCCTCTATAAGGTACTACCGTTGCTAAAAAGCGGTGCCTTGGCAACCCTAATAGGGTTGATGATAGCAAGGGGGGAGCCATGAAACGCCACTCATTCCTACTTTCTCGCCTGCTTGCAATCCTCCCTCTTCTCGTTGCTGTTATCACCCAGACAGGTTGCTCGCTTTTGCTTCG
This sequence comes from Pseudomonas sp. GD03858, assembly GCF_029840925.1. Lineage (GTDB taxonomy): Bacteria > Pseudomonadota > Gammaproteobacteria > Pseudomonadales > Pseudomonadaceae > Aquipseudomonas. Next base: position 219,469 of record NZ_JAOCDM010000001.1, on the reverse strand, counting down.
CCAAGCAGACGAGATGGTTGAAAGCAACTTCCCGCCTATAACCCATGCAGAGGCCAAGCGGGAAGCAGTGAGCCGGTCCGATGCTCAGTTGGCGACCATTCAATCTCCTGGGTTGCTATTCAATATTCCGCGAGCAGCCCTGAGCGAGGCTGTTGCCCATAGCCTGAGTACGTTTAACTCTGGTGAGCTGAGAGTTCTTTCCGCAGAGGTCGCCCCAGATGAACAAGGTCTAACGGTTACTGCTGAAGTTGAAGGGTCCATGGCCGAGCCTGGCGGGACCTTCAGGGCAAGACTCAAAGGGTGGAGCGTTTTAAGCATCAGCGGTCAAACTGCATCCATTCAGCCAATTCTCGAGAGCGCGGAGCTGACAAGCTTGAGCCTCGACCGATGGTGGACACCAGACAGGGTGATCGCCAATACCATCAATGCGCTACTGGCTCGGTATATATCCAACGTCAACGGTCAGATAAAGCCTCTTGAGTATCCGATAGACCAAGCGGCTACCGGGCTGCCCGCGTCTCCGGTTCCCATCACTCTACCCGACGGCCGGGTCGTCGTGGTGCCTTCGGTTCGCCTTGGCCCAATAGCAGTTCTGGTGGATGACAGCGGCGTTCATCTATTTGGGCAGGTTGACGTCCCAGGCACTGTGAAGAAGACAGAAATATTGCCGACTTCCAACTCATTTGAGGCGTACAGAAGTGCTTTCTGGAGCAAGTCCGCAGTCATTAGATCAGGAGAAAGGCGCAGTGATGCCGGTCTCTTCCTTTCGGATGCGTTGCTCGAACGCTTGCTTAAACCTAGTTTCACGCCGATCAAGCTCGAGGATCTTCAGCAAACAGCATTGGCCCAAACGCTGTTCTCGCTTAGAAGCTTCGGGGACGTGGCCGCTGGCGCTTTGGTGAGCTCGAGAACGTTGCTCGATGGAATACATGCCGGGCTTGTCGAGGCACTCAAGGATACTGAGGATACGGATTTCGGCGAACCGGTGGTTCAGCTCGGCGAACAAACTGTCTCAGTAACCCTTCCTGTGAAAGGGGTGATAAAAGGGGCAAATCTTAACTACCAAGGGACGGTACAGGGTGGTGGGGTACTGGCCTCTCAAGATGGCAAGCTGTACTACCGCCTGGTGGTCGGCAGCATCACGCTACAGCATCTGGAACATGTGGGTGGGCCAATCTCTATTCAACCCTTTGTGACCTCCGTGAACGACGTGGTCGCTCAGTTACTGCCGTACATTAACTCTGCCCTGGTTGAGAAACCGATCAGTTTACCGCTACCTGACCTCGCGCCGGTGGCGGTTTCGACCGGAAATATCAAGGTGCGGCCAGAGACGCTAGTACCTGCCAAGCCTGGTGCACTATTGCTGATTCCTCGGATCAGCCCCGAGGGTATAAAAGTACTCGTGCTTGAAGCGCCAGAGCTCCAAGACCAGGTGCTGGGCTACGATTATGCAGTCCCCAATATTGCTATTAGCCAGGCTGTTGAAACCGTCTCCAAAGCGGCTCTGGCAGCTGAAAAACGCGATATCGGCGTCTTTGTAGGAATCACCCCATCAATGGTCGATCAGGCTTTCAAGGCTCGTTGGGAGACAACCCTGCCGCCTTATTCGCTTCCTGATGCTCAGGTAGCTGAGCTGCTGGGTACGGTGTCACTGCGCTGGGTCACATCCTTGATCAATCGGACGCTGAAGCAAAACAATATCTCGATTGCAGGACACGTGGATAGCGGGAGTATTCCCTACGACAGCGGCAAACTCAGGTTGACTGGTGACCTACAGGCCAGTTGCGCCGCTGATAAAGAATGCCGGCGAACAAACGATTGCCGGCTACGGAGCTGCAGTCGGAATAGTTGCAACTATGACTGCAGAAGAGGCTTACCGTTTGGTGGATCTTGGGATGATCCCGTCTGTAAGGCATCCGAAGCGCTGTGCAATGTTCGTGAGGAAGCTCAGCGCGGAGCATGCAACATCCAGGCTACCGCCGAGAAGGCAGCCTGCGACGTAGCCGAAGAAACAAAATTAGCTGCCTGTAATACGCTGCGTGAATTGGAAAAATTGGGCTGCAACATCGTCAACGAAGCCATTCGGGCCATTCAGAAACTCGATGGCATCGGTTCAATCAGTGGCTCTGCCCGAGTACTTGCGGACGCTTCAATTACAGAACCCACGCTCGACTACGATCCCAACAAGGCCACCATGACGCTACAGATGCTTCCGAGCGTTGCTCTGGAAATGAGTGGCGATCTCCACTTTCAGCCCTACGAAATTGGTCACGTCCTGGTTTGCCCGACCCCGGGCACTGTTCCATTTCACTTGAACGGAGCTCTACTTGGCGCTCGCACCACGATAGTCGGGCATGTCGCCCCGGCAGACGCTTCACTGGGAGATCACTTGGACTTGAATATAAGTTTCGACCCGATTCAAGTGACAGGACAGCTTTCACCCGGGCCGCTCGAGGCGCTTCTTGTACAGAATCCCCATGTTTTCGTAACATGCAACCCGGTGCTGACGGGGGCTTTAGGCAGCGCGACGATTCTTGGCAAAATTTCTGCTTTCACACCGCTTGATATTGTTGGCGCGATTGAGCGGGCGGTGCCCGGCAATCAAGAAGAAACGAGCAAAATGCTAAAAATGGTGACATCTGGCCGAGTCAACCAACAGATTGAAATTCCACCAATGTCTGTGAATGTGCCGAGCATCTCAGCTGATCTGCTGGGCAAATCGATTAAGCTTTCGCCGCGCTGGTCGAGAAACCAGTTAATAATGGAGCAGCGGTAGGCGATCAATGGACGGCGAATCTCTTCGCAGTCCAAAAAAATCGACCCTTATCACGGGGTGATCTGAACGGGTTCGCCAAGCCCGGCCCGCAGGGCAGCGATAACGATGATGTCATCACAGGCCTTGCAGCCGGCTCCGTTCATACGCTGGTTGGCCTGGGAGGCAACGACACATTTAGGCGTAGGCGAGGGAGCTTGCCATAGCGCGTTGTCCTTACGTCTGAACTCAAACAGGTCAATCGGTCTGAGGTGCCATCAGTGCGTTCAGCTCGCCGTAGGTATGGGCCTTGAAGTCGTGGGTCTCGAGTTGCCCACTCTCCAGGAAATGGCGGGCCAATCCATCCATGGCGCCATACAAGAACTCGGCGATGCTCGAGCCGGCACTCAGACGTCTGACACCAAGACGTTGCAGCTCGTCGGGAGCAGCCAGCCCTGTGCGCCAGAGCAGGTTGACCGGCAAACTCGACTCCCGGCACACCGCGGCGATCTCATTGGGTTCAACGACGCCTGCGGCGAACAATCCGTCCGCGCCCGCGTTGGCATACCGTGCGGCGCGCTTGAGGAGCTCTTCCAGGCGGTGCTCGGCGGGCACCAGGTTTTTCAGGTAGACGTCGCAGCGCACATTCACGAACAGGTTGATCCCATGCTGATTGGCAACCCTCCTGGCGGCGTCGATCTTGTGCACGAGCAGCTCGGGGGAGGCCACGCCGTCTTCGATATTGACGCCCACCGCGCCTGCGGCGATGACGGCCTCGACGACTTTGGCGACCTGTTCGGGATCGTCCGAATAACCCCCTTCGATATCTACCGTCAGTGGCACGCCGAGTACCCGAGTCATCGAACCGATGGTGGAGCTGAGTAACCGCAGCGGGAGCTTGTTGCCGTCCTGGTAGCCGTGGGACCAGGCCATCGCCGCGCTGCTGGTGGCTACTGCCTTGCTACCCAGACGTTCGACGAGGCGCGCGCCGCCAGCATCAGCCACGTTGGCCAGGATCAGCAGCCCTTGCTGGTGCAGGCCATGAAAAACGTTATCCAGTGCTGCCATGAAATCCTGCTCCTTTGAACATCATGTTGATGGATCACTGCTGACCACGGGGTTGATTCCCGTGGTGACGGAGGTTGGCGCCGATCAGGGTTTCATCATGACACCATTGCTGAACCTGGTATTGGGTTTTGTCGATGGAGCCCTGGCGCACATCATGAGGGTCGCGTCTTCGCGAATCGGCACACTGAGCGCCATTCGAGCACACTGGCGTATCGAAGTGATCGCGGACGATGTTTCTTCCATTGCCGGACCGCTCCGCGAAATCCAGTTCTACAGTAAGCGAATGCGCAGCATCGCTTCCAAGCACTGTGCACGCAGGTAGTGAAATTCACTAAAGGCATATGAAATTCACCAAACGCATAGGTGAAATTTTCTTTATCGGTTGGGTCGGTTGATTTTTCCTGGAACGACGGTTACACATGTTCGTCGGCTTTTTCCAGGCGTGCCTTTCGGCTCGAGATTGGAAGCGATTCTGGGAGAAACATCATGTGTGTCAGGGACTTGATATTAGTAGATGCGTGCCGTTTTAGCGAGCGGCCAGCCTCGGCATCGCTCTTTGCCGCGGGCCATACTTGGCCAGTCATTGCGTCTAACCCTCCGTCCAGGCCTTTGATAGGCAACCCTTCCAAGACGCAGTCAGTGGGGATGTGCCGCCAGTACGCGCAAGGCTTGAATTAAGCGCCGCTTGTTCAGTTGTGACTGTTTGTTCGAGCAGTTGCATGTTTTAAAAGCCAGCAACTCATACAACGTGTATTGGGTGTCCGTGTGCGCTCGTAAAACACTTGCCAAAAAAGCAGGTTGCTGTTCTGCGCTCAAAAGTGTGGCGGTTGTGTTTTGTTGTCGCTGTTCCTTGAAGTGTTTGTGGAGGGCGTTGTAATGCTTGTGATCTAAGTTTCACTTCAAGTCGCGTTATTAATTGTCTCGGATAATCTCTATCTAGGTGCAGAATGTCTAAAGTTCCATTGTTGTGCTTTCCGTTTGCCGGAGCCGGTCCCTCTGTCTTCCAGCCATGGAAAGCCTTGGCGGGTGATCTCTTTGAAATTCTGCCGGTGACCTTGCCGGGCCGTGAGCGACGGTTTGTCGAGCCGGCCTACCGGTCGGTCAGGGACGCCATCGAGGGTAGCCTGGCGCAAGTTCTGGAACTCCTTGCGGGACGCGCTGAAGTGGCGATTTTCGGCCATAGCATGGGGGCCGTTCTGGCATTCGAGATGGCGCGCAAACTCTGTTCCGAGCCGTCAGTGAAGGTCGTCCATCTGGTCGTCAGCGGCTCGCCGGGCCCCATGTCTCCCCGTGAGGCGCGGGCGACAGGCCTGAGCGACGACATGTTCCTGGCGCAGGTTGCCTCGTTCGCCGGCTACAACCATCCGGCGCTGAACAACCCCGATATGCGCGCCATGCTGCTGCCTTCCCTGCGTGCCGACGTCGAACTGCATGAGGGCTACCTGCCGGAATCGGATCAGCCGTTGCCCGTGCCTGTGCTGTCACTTCGCGGCGCGCAGGATGACCTGGTCACCCGCGAGCAGGCCGCAGAGTGGTCCCGCGCCACCACGGCCGCCTTCACCGCCCTGGAAGTGGAGGGCGGGCATATGTACCTGAGTGAAAACCCAGGCGCCGTATTGCAGGCCATCCACACAGCCTTGTCGCGCGTCGCGCCGGAGGCTGCCCATGCGGCTGGCTGACAAGACGGCGGTGATTACTGGGGCGGCCCGTGGACTGGGACGCGCCTGTGCCGTTCATTTTGCCGCGCAGGGCGCTGACCTGGTGCTGTTGGATGTGGCCTCGGACATTGAGGGTGTCCCTTATGCGCTGGGTAACCGCAGCCAACTGGACTACACCGCGCAACTGTGCCGGGAGCACGGCGTCTCGGTGCTGACCGCCCCGGTCGATGTGCGCAACGATGCACAAATCGATGCGGCGATTGCCACGACCCTGGAGCGCTTTGGCCGGGTCGATGTGCTGGTCAACAACGCGGGCATTGCCGCGCCTTCGGGAAAAATGATCCACGAAATCACCGAAGAGCAGTGGCAACTGATGATTGACGTCGACCTGACGGGGGCCTGGCGAATGATCAAGGCTGTCGGGCACTGCATGTTGGCCCAGCGCAGCGGCAGCATCATCAATATCGCGTCGACCGCAGGGTTGGTGGGATACCGCAATTTCGCCGGCTACGTCAGCGCCAAGCACGGCATTGTCGGCTTGACCAAGGCGGCGGCACTGGACTTCGCCCCCTTCAAGGTTCGGGTCAATGCGCTCTGCCCAGGCTCGGTGCGGGACGATCCCAAGGTCGAAGGACGGATGCTGTCGGAGATCGCCCGCTCACTTGAAGTGCCTCCCGGCGAGCATGAGGAAATCTTCGTCCAGGCCCAGCCGATGAATGCCTTGATTGAGCCAGAGAGCATCGCGACCACGGCGGTTTGGCTGGCGTCCGATGACGCCCGCCAGGTGACTGGCAGCGTCATCACGGTCGACGGCGGTTTTACTGCCCGTTGAAGTCCGCCCGTTTTTCATCATTTTCCAGGGCTCTTGGTGGCGTATATCCAGGAGCATCGAGGGCAGGTTCAAAATGGACATTCTACCTAGCACTGCTGTATCGACTGAGCCTGGTGGTTTTCAGCGCTCCGCCGTCGTGGGCGCGAAGAGCCGCGATGGCGCCTATTGCCATGCCCTGCGCTACAGGATCAGTGGCGTTTCCTGCGTTACACAGCTTCAACAACATTATTCTCGTGTGGTCATGCGCTACTTGCCTGATGGCCATGCGGGCGCCGCGCCTGTGCCTGCCATCCTCTGGCATGAAGCCGTTGCAGGCCAATCCGGCGACGCCATCGCGGTAGCTCACTGCCGTGCGCAACTGCGCAAGCCACTTTCGTCCTCCAGCCCGGCTGCGTTGCGGGCAGTGTTGCTGGAGTACGAGGATGAGGTATGCGACTTGATCCTCGTCGGGCGTCGCAGCCAACTGGATTTGCGTTCGCTGATGCTGCTGGGGGATGCCTTGCTGGGCGGTAGCGAACTGGCGCTTCGCTTGGTCGGCGAGCCTGCTGCGGGCACCTGCCTGCTTGATGACGAAAGCCTTGAGGATGAGCGTTTTCCCGTGCCGGAATGGGCGCTTGGCGAGCCTGACCAGGCGCCGCTGCGCAAACGTTTCCGTCTGGCATTGGCGCAGGACGAAATCGGCAGCACGGCCAGTTGGCTGGCGGCATTGGCGGTGACCCTGAGTCGATACAGTGACATGGAGCCTTGCGAGGTCGCGACGCTGGTGATCGATAGCCAGCGTTCGCCTTATGCCCTGGACGCCTGCGAGCGACTGGTGCACCTGCCGATAAGCCTTGAGTCTCAGGGCCTGTGCGCGGGGTTGCTGGAAGACATCGAAGCGCGGCTGCCACGTCTGGAGCAAGCGCCTGCGGGCCCGCTCAAAGCCTTTGTGCCTGCCATGATCATGCACGATGCCCAGGCCGACCTGGTCCCTTTCAGTGACTACCAGTCATCGTTGAGCCGCCTGTATTCGCTGTTGTTCCTGCGCGCTCGGGACGCTGAAGGCCAGGCCTATCTCGAATGCTCCTACCATTGCCGCGGGTTTGATGGCGAGGTCATTCGGCACTTTGCCCGGTCACTGGTCTTCGTTCATCAGCAACTACTCGCCAACCCGCAGCACAGCGTGCAAAGCCTGCACTTGCTCAGCGACAAGCATGCCCTGGAGGTGGGGGCGCTGGGGCGCACGGTGCGCGGTGCGGATTCGCTCCAGCGCATTGAGCAGGTGTTTGCCGAGCAAGCCCGTGCCTATCCCGATGCCCTGGCGCTTTCGTTCGAAGGCCAGAAGCTGAGCTATCAAGCGCTGGACCAGCAGAGCTCCCAGTGGGCCCATGTGCTGCGCGCCGAAGGGGTCGTTCAGGGGGATTTGGTCGGCGTGTGCCTGGAGCGTTCCCTGGAACTGGTCGTGATGCTGCTGGCGGTGCTCAAGGCCGGTGCCACCTATGTGCCGCTCGACCCGGCGTACCCTGCCGAACGGTTGGGCTATGCCGTGGAAAATGCCCGCATCAGCCTGGTCGTCAGTACCCTGTCGGAGTTCCCGACCCCGGTGCGGTTGCTGTCTCCCCAGGCCATCATCGAGCGCAGCGTCGACTATCCGTCGGTTGCCCCGGCGATAACCGGCGACGCGCAAGCGCCGGCCTATGTCATCTACACCTCCGGTTCCACCGGCAAGCCTAAAGGTGTGGTGGTTCGCCATTGCAACCTGATGAGCCTGCTGGCCGGCACGCAAAAGGACTTCAAATTGTCCGCGTCCGATACCTGGACGCTGTTCCACTCCAGTGCGTTTGATTTTTCGGTCTGGGAAATGTGGGGCTGCCTGTTGACCGGTGGGCATCTGGTGGTGGTTCCTTATTGGGTGTCCAGGTCGGCCCGGGAGTTTCACCAACTGCTGGTGCGTGAGCGGGTCAGCGTGCTGAACCAGACGCCTTCGGCATTTTCCCAGCTGATCGAGGCCGACGAGCACAGTGGCGAGCCCTTGGCATTGCGCCTGGTCGTGTTTGGCGGTGAGCCTCTGGACGCCCGGATGCTGGTGCGTTGGTTCGATCGTCACCCCGAATCCGCGTGCCGGATGGTCAACATGTTTGGCATCACTGAAACCACGGTGCATGTCACGGCACAGACCATTACCCGTCGAGAGGCCCTCAAGGCCACGCGTTCGGTGGGGCGGCCGGTGGATGGCTGGCACGTCTACATCATGGATGAAGCGGGTCGATTGCTGCCGCCAGGGATCAGCGGTGAGATCTGTGTCGCCGGTGCCGGGGTTGCCCTGGAGTACCTCAATCAGCCGCAATTGACCGCCGAGCGTTTTATCACTAGGCCTTGTGACACGGGACGGCTCTATCGCAGCGGCGACAAAGGGCGGCTGCGCCCCGATGGCCGGTTGGAACACCTTGGCCGCCTGGACAGCCAGGTCAAACTGCGGGGCTTTCGCATCGAGCTGGATGAGATTCGCTCGGTGCTGTTGCAGGCCAATGCGGTGGTCGCGGCCGCCGTGGTGCTCAATCAAGGCAAGGCCGGCGATGCCGCGTCGGCGCGACTGGATGCTTATCTGGTGCTCAATGGCGGCAGCGTCCAGGACGTGCGTCAGCATGCCGGCAAGTTCTTACCGGATTACATGCTGCCTTCCACCTTCACCGTGCTCGACGTCTTGCCACTGACGGCCAATGGCAAGCTGGACGTGCGGGCCTTGCCGGCACCGATGGTGCAAGTGCAGTCACTCCAGTCGCAGAAGAAGGCTGTGGCTGACGGCGACGCCGTGACCATGAGCCTGGTCGCAATCTGGGAAGCGGTACTCGGCGTGCCGGTGGGCCTGGATGACAACTTCTTCGCGCTGGGGGGCAACTCACTCTATGCCGTGCGCATCGATGCGATGTTGCGTGAGCAGCATCTGCCTTCGATTCCCATGCGCGAGATCTACATCCAGCAGACGATTCGCAATCTGCTGGGGTTCCTGCACGCCTCTGGCGCTGAACAGTCGAGCGTGGACCTGTGATGACGAATATCCACGCATCCCTCGACGACAGCGTCGTTCGCGAACAAACGCTGGACCTGACGGATTCCGGCGCAACCACCCTCAGCCCGGCGTTGCTTCTGGCGGGATGGGCCTGGTTGATCCAGGTCTATAGCCAACAGCCGCAGATCAAGCTTGAACGGCTGGTGACCCATGCGCCTTCGCAGGTCCTGGAGCTCGATGTCGAGCTGTCCGAGGCGTTCCTGGTCTTTGCGCAGCAGATTGAACGGCAACTGGGCCCGATGCCTGAGACCGCGCTTTACATCGCGTCCACCGGCGCCGAGGTGCCAGACGACGCGCCGCGTAACTGGCAGCAAATCACGATAGCCGGTGCGGCCGGACAACTGTGCCTGCGCAGCGATCTGGCCATGGATGCACGCGCTTTCGGGCGGTATGCCTGTCAGTTGGCGCATGTCTATCGACTGCTGGCACAAGCGCCTGACCGGCTCATGAGTGAGATGCAGGCTTTGCCGGCCGAGCAGGCGGCGCAGGTGCTCGAAGGATTCAACCAGACCGCGCGTGACTACCCGCGGAGCCTGACCATCGAACAGCGTTTTGCGCGGATTGCCGAGCAGTTTCCTGAGCGCTGCGCGGTCATGCACCGCACGCACGGCTTGACCTATCAGCAGCTGGAGCAGCAGGCCAACAGTCTTGCGGCCCGCCTGCGCGCCGAGGGTGTTGTCCCAGGCCAGATCGTGGCGCTGCTGATGCCGCGCGCGCCCGCCATGGTGGTGGCGACTCTGGCGATTCTCAAGGCGGGCGGCGTATATCTGCCGATCGACCCGGACTATCCCGAAGAGCGGATCAACTTCCTGCTGCGTGACAGCGGCGCGGGGCATCTACTGGTGGATGGCGTGTGGCAGATGCAAGGGCGCGAGGCATTTGCCGGGCGCATCCTGACCGTCGCCGACCTTGCCTGCCAACCGCCAGCGGATCCCGCGCCCCTGGCCCCTGACCGCGCCGCCACCGCGGCGTACGTCATGTACACCTCCGGCACCACAGGCCGGCCCAAGGGGGCGATCGTGACCCACCGGGGCGTGATGCGCCTGGTTTGCAACCCTGACTATGTCGAGCTTGATCAGCACACCCGCATGCTGCAAGCGGGGGCCATCGGGTTCGATGCGGCGACCTTCGAAGTCTGGGGGGCGCTGCTCAACGGTGGATGCCTGCAGATCGTTGATCGCGACGTATTGCTCGATGCGACCGCGCTGGGCGGCTTCCTCGCCACCCATCGAACCACCTGCGCGCTGATCACGACATCGCTGTTCAACCAATTGGCCGAACAGGATCCGGCGCTGTTCAAACCGTTGCGCCAGTTGCTGGTCGGTGGGGACGCCATTTCCCCTTTGCACGTTCAACGGGTGCTGCACGCCTGTACCCAGTTGCGCCTGGTCAATGCTTACGGACCGACCGAGAACGCGGTGATTTCCACGGCTTGCACCGTTACGCAGGCCGATGGGCTACCGATTACCATCGGGCGTCCTATCGCCAATTCGACGGCGTTCATCCTCAACCGCTCCGGCTACCCCGTACCGATCGGTGTCGAAGGTGAGCTGTGGGTCGGTGGCGACGGCCTGGGCCTGGGGTACCTGAATCAGCCGGAGCTGACGCAAGCAGCGTTTCAGTCCGCTGCCGGCATTGGTGGGCGCCAGGTCTATCGCACCGGTGATATGGCGCGCTGGCGGGAGGACGGTCGTATCGAGTTTCTCGGACGCCGTGACCATCAGGTGAAGATCCGTGGTTTTCGGGTGGAAACCAGTGAGATAGAACAGCAATTGCTGGCGCTGGAACATGTTCGTGAAGCCCTGGTGGCAGTGCTGAGACAACCGGTGACCCAGGAGCGTGTGCTGGTGGCCTACGTGACCCTGGATGACCTTGGGTCCATGGACCGTGTGCGGCATTCGCTGGCTCAGAAGCTGGCAGGGCACATGGTACCTGCAGCCTTTGTCAGGCTCGCGGGCTTGCCTCTGGCGACCAATGGCAAAGTCGACCGTTCGGCGCTGCCGCCGCCTGAGCTTGCTGATTTCACCCGCGGCACGCTTGATGCCACGCCGCCATCGACTGACACCGAGCAGGTATTGGCGCGGCTATGGGCCGAGGCGCTGGGCATGGCGCAGGTGGGGGTCCATGCCAGCCTGTACGAGCTGGGGGGTAGTTCGTTGACGGCGACGCTATTGGCGGGGCGTATCGAACACGCCTTGGGCTTGCGCTGCCCGGTGGCGCAGTTGCTGGCCACCCCGACCATTGCCCAGGTCGCGGCTTACCTGGATTCGGCGCAAAGGCGTTTGGCGCTGCCTGTCGAGGGAATGAGCGCTGCGGGTAAACAACCGCTCTATCCGGTTTCAGCGCAACAGCACCGTGTCTACATCGAGCAAATGAAGGACGATCGGTCCACCCATTATCATTTGCCGATGGTGGTAGCTCTCCCCGCAACAGTGGACGTGACGAAATTGCGGGGTGCCTTGCAGGCGCTCGTGCAACGCCACGAAATATTACGCACGGATTTCCAGCAACAAGACGCCTCGACCTGGCAGCGGATCCATGAACACGTGCCGGTCGAACTGAATGTCCATGACTATCTCGGCACGGTCGAGGCATTTCTGCGGGAGTTCGTTCGCCCGTTCCAGTTGAGTCATGCGCCGTTGTGGCGAGCGGCGTTGGTGCGGCATAGCGGCGGTACCGCGCTGGTGTTCGATATTCATCACCTCATCACTGACGGTTTTTCCCTGGCCATGCTGTTCCGCCAATGGGCCCTGGCCTATGGCGGCGTGCCGGTCGCCGAGCCGCCGTTGCATTACAAGGACTACGCCCAATGGATCTCCCAGGGGGCGGCAGCACCGCTGTTGACGCAAGCCAGAGCGTATTGGCACGAGGTGTATCGCTTGCCCTTCAGGCCGCTGGATATCCCTTGTGATCACCCTCGCGCAGCGAAGCGCTCCAATGCCGGCGGCAGGCTCGATTTCGAGCTGGGCACCCTGCGCACCACAGCGTTGCGGGCCCTGGCCCGAGAGCGAAACGTCACCCTGTTCCAGGTATTGCTGGCCGGTTACGGCCTGTTTCTGGCGCGCGTCAGCATGGCCCGGGATGTGACCCTCGGGACGCCGGTCTCGGGCCGCAACCTGGCGCAAAGCCAAGGCATGCAGGGCATGTTCGTCAACACCGTGTGCCTGCGTCTGGCACTGCCGGGGCACCTGGGTTTTGACCAGTTCCTCCAGGAGGTTGCCGCACACGCCAATCAGGCTTTCGACCATCAGATCTACCCGTTCGACGCGCTGGTGAAAGAGTTGCCAGTGGTGCGTGAACCCAACCGCAACCCGTTGTTCGACAGCCTGTTCGCCCTGCAAAACACTGACCTTGAGTCGATCGATTTTCTCGGTGGCCAGCCACGCTGGGTCCCCGAGGCAACGCAGAGCACGATTTTCGAGCTCAACCTGCAGATCAGCGAGCAGCCGCAGCAACTCACGGCGGCCTGGATGTACAGCACCGATCTGTTTCTTGCGCCCACGATAGGCAGCTTTCGCGATACCTATCTGGCATTGCTGGATGCGTTGTTGGCCGACCCTTCGCAAACCCTTGATGCGCTGATCACAGAGCCGGCCGGACAGGCCGTCGAGCTGCCCACTATCGATTTCTGTTTCTGAAATTCTGGAGCTTGTCATGCAATCCATTGAAACCCTTGGCCAACTCAAGGTCGCCGCGGCGCAGCGCCCGAAACAAGCCAGCTACTGGCGCGAATTGTTCAAGCTGGACTGGAGTAAAACCGGTTTTGCCGTGGACAAGGCGGCCAATGGCGAGCCGCGCCAGAGTGCCTCGCGCTTCACGTTACGTCCTGAGGTCGCGGCCAATGTCATCAAGGTGACCCGAGGCAATGAAGCCAGCCAGCAAGTGCTGCTGACGTCGGCGGTCATGGCGCTGCTGCACGTCTACACGCGCCGGGAGGTGCTAGTGGTCGGCCTGCCGGCCAGCTTCGAGGCCCGCCTGGCCGCTTCGCAAAACCTGGCCTTCCCGCTGCACGCCAGCCTGGAGGCGGGTACCAGCTTCAAGCAGTTGCTGGATCAGGTGCGCAGCCGGGTACTGGGTGCCATGGAGCACAGTGATTACCCGCTCGAGCTGTTTGCCGAAGAGTTCTCGCTGCCTGAGGCCGAAGGCCAGAGCCCGTTCTTCGACGTGGCGGTGGAAATCGCCCACCCAGAAAAACCAAGCCTTGCGCAGCGTCTGAATCTCGCAATGCTGTTCAGTTTCACCGTCACCGCTGAACAGGTCGATTTGGCTATCCACTTTGATGCGCGCTTGTATGAGGCGACCACGCTGCGCTGGCTGGCCATGCACCTGGAGGAGCTCCTTGCCCAGGCCCTGCAAGCGCCTGAAGCGCCGCTGGCGGATCTGGATCTGATGACGCCTCAAGACGTGGACTTCCTGGCCACCGTCAATGCCACCGAGCACGCCTACGACCAGAACGTGAGACTCGAAACGCTGTTCGCCCGTCAGGTGAGCCTGCGTCCCGATGCCGTCGCGGTGGTCTCGGACCACGGGGAGATGACGTTTGCCGAGCTGGACAAGCGCTCCAACCAACTGGCCCGTACCCTGGTCGGCAGGGGCGTCTGCCGTGACCAGGTGGTGGCGGTGGTCGCCCAGCGCTCCAACGAAATGCTGGTGGCGATTCTCGCGGTCATCAAGGCTGGCGGGGCGTACTTGCCGATTGATCCGAACTACCCCCAGTCACGCATCGACTATGTGCTCGATGACAGCGGCGCCCGTGTGATCCTGGCGCAGACGCACTTGTTGAGTGCCTCCCAGGAGCGTACCCAGCAGCTCATCGACCTGGATGATGCCAGCGTGTATGCCGCTGACGACCAGGCCCTACCTGTGGCGGGCGACTCGCGCAATCTGGCCTATGTCATCTACACCTCCGGCTCCACCGGGCAACCCAAGGGCGTCATGGTCGAGCACCACTCGGTGGTCAATCGCCTGGCCTGGATGCAGCGCGCCTATCCCATCGGCCCTGGCGATGTGATTTTGCAGAAGACCCCCATTGCCTTCGATGTATCGGTGTGGGAATTGTTCTGGTGGATGATCGAGGGTGCGACGGTCTGCCTGCTGGCGCCGGGCGCCGAGCGTGATCCGCAAGCGATGGTCAACACCATCGAGGCCTACCGGGTCTCGACCCTGCACTTTGTGCCTTCGATGTTGAACGCGTTCCTTGGCTATGTGCAAAGCACTCAGGCAAGCACCCGATTGGCGAGCCTGCGCCAGGTGTTTGCCAGCGGTGAAGCGCTGAGCGTGCATCAGGTACGACTGTTTGAAACGCTGCTGTTCGACGCTCACGCAACGGCCTTGATCAACTTGTACGGGCCGACTGAAGCCACGGTGGACGTGTCGTACTTCAATTGCTGCGGGCGCAACTTGAGCCACTTGGTACCGATCGGCAAGCCCATCGATAACACCCGCCTGCACATTCTGGACGCCAACCTCAAGGCTTTGCCGGTGGGCGTGCCGGGGGAGTTGTGCATTGCCGGTGCCGGCCTGGCGCGTGGTTATCATCAGCGTGAGGCGTTGACTGCCGAACGCTTTGTCGAGCGACCAACGGACGCGCAAGGGCGCATCTACCGTACCGGTGACCTGGCGCGCTGGTTGCCGAGCGGCGAAATCGAGTACCTGGGGCGCATCGATAACCAGGTCAAGCTGCGTGGCCTGCGTATCGAGCTGGGGGAAATCGAAACCCGCCTGCGGGACTTCCCCGAGGTGCGCGAGGCGGTGGTAGTGGTTCGCCAGATCGGTGAGACCCAATCGCTGTGCGGCTACATCGAGGCGCCGCAGACACTGGACTTGACGCACCTGCGCGGTTTCCTCGGGCAATTTTTGCCGGAGTACATGGTGCCGACGCACTTGACCGTCGTTGACGCCTTTGCCTTGTCCCCGAGCGGCAAGCTTGATCGCAAGGCCTTGCCCGATCCGCTGCTGGCAAAAGCCGACGACACCGAATATGTGGCGCCGCGCAATGCCTGCGAGGCGTTGCTGGTAACGATCTGGGAAGACGTGCTGGGTGTGCGCCCGATTGGTGTGCATCACAACTTCTTTGCGCTGGGGGGAGATTCCATCCACTTCGTGACCATCCTCGGCCGGGCACGCAGCCAAGGGCTGGACTTCACGTTCCAGGACTTCTTTGCCCGGCCAACGATTGCCAAGCTGGTGGAAGGGCTGACGTCAGGCAGTGTCGGTGAGCAGGCCCGCCATACCTTCGAGCCTTATGAGTTGCTGACCCAGGCCGATCGCGACCGCCTGCCTTCAAGCGCCGAAGACGCCTACCCGCTGTCCATGCTGCAAGCGGGGCTGATCTTCCAGAACGAACTCAGCTTTGGCACCGCGCAGTATCACGACATCATCAGTTATACGATCAAGAGTGCGATCGACCTGGCGGTATTCGAGCAGGCCGTTCGGATTCTGGTGCAGCGCAATCCGATTTTCCGCACCAGCTATCACTTGTCCGGGTATGACCAGTTCATTCAGATGGTCAATCGGGACGTGGAGTTGCCGTTGACGATGGCAGACCTGCGTGGCATGGATGAGCATGCGCAGGAACAGTGGTATCAGCAATGGCTCGAGGATGAAAAGGCCCACCGTTTTGTCTGGGAAAACGCCGGGCTGGTGCGGCTGCATGTGCATGTACTGAGCGACAATCTGTACCGCTATGTGCTCAGTCAGCACAACTCGGCCCTGGACGGCTGGAGCATTACGCTGGTTCACACGCAGCTTTTTGAAATCTACTACAGCTTGCTCAAGGGCAATGCCTACGACAAGCCGCTGGTGGATAACCACCTGCGTAATTACATGGGGCTGGAGCAGCAGTCCCTGGCCAGCGAAGCCGATCGCCAGTTCTGGCACAAGCTGATGGAGGGCGCGCGGTTTACTCAAGTGCCGCGTTTGCAACCAGAGGCGCCCACCTCGGGCCTGTCGGTGGTGTTCCATGAAGTCAAGATCGACAGCATGCTGTCGGAGCGCATCATTGCCCTGGCCGACGCCCTGCATGTGCCGGTCAAGAGCGTGCTGATGACCGCACACTTGAAAGTCCTCAGCGAACTGGCCGCCGATGACGACGTGCTGGTGGGCTATGAGCACAGCGGCCGCCCGGAAGTGGAGGGGGCGACGCGGGCCATTGGCCTGTTCCTCAACACCCTGCCGTTGCGGGTGAAGATTGCCGAGGGCTCCTGGGCGCAATTGATCCAGCAGGTTTACAACGCGGAAACGGACCTGTTGCCGCATCGTCGTTACCCGATGGCCCAGATCAAGCAAGACATGGGCACTCAGCAAGCACTGTTCGAAACGGCGTTCAACTACACCCACTTCTACCTGCTCAAGGACCTGGAGAGCCTGCCTGAGTTCGACCTGCTGGACGTGCGCGCCAACTCCGAAACCGAGTTTGTCCTGCGGGCCGAATTCTCCCGGCATTTCTCCACCGATGATGTCCGGCTCAGCCTGCATTATCACGATCATGTCTTCAGTGCGCAGTACATCGAACAGATGGGCAGTTACTACCGCCAGGCGTTCGAGTTGATGACCCTTGACATGCACGCCCGGCATGACGCGATCGCGCTGCCGAGTCCTGAGCAGGCGCGGTTGTTGAACCAGGCCAGGGCCATCGAGGCCATGACGTTCTCGCGGGCGAGCAAGCCTGCAATCACCGGGCAGAGCGGGGCGCCACTGACGCCAGAGTCAGCCACCGAGCGGCGCATTGCCCAGGTCTGGGCAGAAGTTCTGGGCGTGCCGGTGCAGAGCATCACGGTGGACGACAACTTCTTCGAGCTGGGAGGCACCTCGTTGGCCGCGATCCGCGTGGCCCTGGTGTCCGACGGCTTGATCTCCATCCCCAACCTGATGCGCCATTCCACGCTCAAGCCGTTGGCCGAGGCCATTGATGAGGGGGCGGGCAATGCCCAGGGCTTGCTGCAACGCCTGACGCCGCCATGCAGCGATGCCAGCGTCGCCGTGGTGTGCTTCCCTTATGCGGGAGGCAACGCCATCAACTTCCGCGACCTCGGGCAGGTCCTGGTGGCGGACGGGCGCGAGCGGGATATCTTCGCGGTCGAGCTTCCGGGGCACGATATCACCCGTGCCGACGAGCCGCTGCTGGATGTCCGCGAGGCCGCGCAACGCGTCGCCCGGGCCATCGAGCAAGCATCGCCGTCCGTGCCGTTGCTGTTCTGGGGCCATTGCGTAGGGGCGGCGCTGATGCTGGAAACCGCCAGGATCCTCGAAGGGCTCGGCCGGCCCATCAGCCGGGTGTTTGTCGCTGGCAAGCTGCTGGACAGCGCCGAGGTGACTCGTCAGCGCGTAGCCCAGACCCAGGCGCTGTCCCATGAGCAGGTGCTGGACTGGATGGTGGGCGAGACCGGCTACCAGGAACTGGCGCAGATGAGTGAGCAGCAGTCGACAACCTTGATCCGCGCCTTCCGTCACGATGCCACGGTGGCCAATCTCTACCTGGCCGATGCCGAGCAAGCGTGGAACGCCCACCGCCTGGCGGCACCGCTCACGGTGGTGGTGACTCACGATGACAGCATGACCCCGGACTATTCGCAGCGCTACCAACGCTGGAACCTGTTCAGCGACGACGTTTCCCTGCACGTCATCGAGGACGGTGGGCATTACTTCTGCCGGACTCGCCCAGAGGCTGTCGCTGCCGTGATCATCGGTGCGATCCAGGCAGACACCCCGCGTACTGCTTCATAAGGAATCGACATGACCAACAAAGAGTCTTTTGTACAGGACGCGGCGGTCGCGGTTGCAGCAGCCGATCTTGATGCCAACTCCGTGCCCGACCGGCGCGAGGAGTTGGTTGCCGGGGCGAGGGCCATGACGCCGTTCCTGGTCTCGGCGTTTCCCATGGGCCTGCTGGGCGGTGCGTTCGGCATGACCAGCGGGCTGGGGGAGGCCAAGACCCTGGCGCTGGCCATGGTGCTGAACTCCGGAACCGTGCAGTTCATTGCGATCAAGTTGCTGCAACAGGATGCGGCGGTGTCGGTGTTGTTGCTGACCGGCTTGGTGCTCAGCCTGCGGTTGCTGATCTACAGCACGGTGCTGCGTTCAAGCACTCGCTACCTGTCGCAGCGCTGGCGGGCGGTGGTGGCCTTCGGCATGATCGACGCGGTGTTTTTCGTGATGCTTGACCGCTTCAAGAAAAAGCAGGACGCCTATCCCGGCTGGCAATGGTTCTACTGTGGCGCTTCCCTGGTCATGTATTTGACCTGGATGGTGGCGACCGTGATCGGCATTGCCATTGGCGCCTCGTTGCCCGACCTGATCCAGCACGGGTTGGATTTCCCGATGATTGCAGTGTTTGTCGCGATGCTGGCCTCCACGCTGGTCAACTGGAAGGTCTGGGCCATCGTCAGCTGCTCCGGGGTGACCGCGCTGCTGTTTGTGGGGTTGCCGTACAACCTGGGGTTGCTGGTTGCAACCGCAGTGGGGGCGGCGATGGGCGTGCTGTGTGAAGTGCTGGAAAAACGTCGCGCCAAGGAGGTGTGAAATGAGTACCTGGATCCTGATTTTCGGCTTGGGCCTTTGCACCTTCCTGCCGCGTTATCTGCCCTTGGTGCTCTGGGGGCAGCGCGAGCTGCCAGCGCTGGCCAAGACCGTGCTGGGCGCGGTGCCACCGGCGGTACTGGCAGCGCTGGTGCTGCCGGCGATGCTGGTACCCAGCGGGACAACCCTTAACACCAGCCTGGAAAACCCCTATTTGCTCGGGGGCGTGGCAGTCTTTGTGCTGTTTTTGCTGACTCGGCGCATGCTGCTGTCGAGTTTTATCGGTGTGCTGGTGTTCTTTGCAGCCCAATGGTTCTTTGGTGGCGTATGAATAGCCTGGAAGGAGAAGGAAGATGACAGTCAGGGTTTTGATCTTGCCGGGCCTGTTCAATTCGGGTGAAACACACTGGCAGTCACAGTGGGAGCGGCAGTTCTCGGGCTTGCACCGGGTCGAGCAGCAGGACTGGGAAACGCCGGTGGCGCAGGATTGGGTCGCGCGCTTGGATCAGGAAATTGCCGCTGCCGACGGAGAGGTCGTGCTGGTGGCCCATAGCCTGGCTTGTACCTTGATCACGCACTGGGCGCAGCAGTCTGCCCTGGTGAGCAAGGTGCGTGGCGCATTGCTGGTGGCGCCGAGTGATACCGAGGCGCCCAGCTATCCCCCAGGCACGTCAGGGTTTGTGCCGATGTCGACGCAACGCCTGCCATTTCCAACGATCATGGTGGCGAGCACGGATGATCCGTACGTCACCCAGGATCGGGCCAAGACTTTCTGCCAGGACTGGGGGAGTGAACTGGTCTGGGTGGAAAAGGCTGGCCATATCAATGGCCAGACCGGGTACGGCCCCTGGCCCGAGGGCGTTGAATTGCTGTTTAAACTCACGGGGGATCTGCAATTCAAGCTCAAGTAGCTTGAGAGGGGGCATGGATAAACTCGTTGATCAACGAGAAGGGCGATGCCCCCTGCGGACTTTTGCGAAACACTGTGCGCCAACAAATAAAGTGCATGGGTACTGATAGCCAGTATTTTTCGTTTGCAGTTTGTTGGCAGCAGTTGATCGACGGGGAGAGAACTTCTGAGTGCGTTCGGGCTCCGCCTGAGTGCTGGCTCGATCCGATCAAGTCCTAGCTTCCCTAGTCTCATATATCTCAACACTTTTCAGCCGCGGCGACCCAATCGCCGCAGTGGCGGCGTTCGCGCAGCGTTCTTGTTGTGTGGGCGATCACGCCTAGAGCATTTGCCAATTTTTCACTGGAGGTTTCAGGGGTATGTCAGTATTCGAGCGCACTATTCACCCAGTCGGAAGTTGGACTGATTGGCGCTGGCAGCAGCAGAACTCCATACGTGACGAGTTGGCACTTCGCCAGGCCTGCGGAGGCTGGGACGCGAATGTAACGGCGAACATCGAACGTAACCTGCAAGAACGCAAGATGCAGATTACCCCCTATTACGCGGACTTGATCAGGAAATCGCTGGGGGATGAGCCTATCACCCAGAACCCTTTGTGGCGGCAAGTTGTACCCTTCTGGGATGAAAAGGGCGTGGCTGACTATGATGGCGTCTCCGAGAACTGGGAGCTGGATCATGAGATGAAGACGCCGATCTGTCAGCACAAGTACGACAATCGCGTCATCATTCGCCTGACCAATACCTGCAACGCGTATTGCCAATTTTGTTTCGAGGCACTGCGGACCTTGGAACTGAGCACGGAAAAGGCCAACGCCAACACCGACTCCTTCCGGGAAACGATTCAATACATTCGCGACAACCCGAACGTCGAGGAGGTCATTCTCAGTGGCGGCGATCCGCTCATGCTGGCAGACCGCAGGTTGGAAGAGCGCCTGGATGCCTTGCGCTCCATTCGAGACGATCTGCTTATTCGCATCCACTCCCGCGCATTGAGCTTCAACCCCTACCGGGTAACGGATGAACTGGTGTCGTTGTTCGCCAGGTATCAGGTCAACGCATTCGGTGTGCATGTCTGTCATCCCCTTGAATTGAGTTCTGAATTCAAGCAGGCGGTAAAACGTATTCAGCAAAGTGTGCCGATCGTGTTTTCCAATATGCCCCTTATTCGTGGTGTCAATGACAGTGAAGACGTCCTGCATCGCCTATTCATCGAGCTTTATCGCATGGGTGTGAAACCCTATTACCTGTATCACTTCATGCCGTTCTCGCCGGGGGCGTCGGCGTACAAGACCACGGTCGGCAACGCGGTCGAACTCATGAATCGGTTAAAGCGACGGATATCCAATATCGCCATGCCTGAATATGTCCTGCCCCATGCGCAAGGGAAATTCACGGTGCCGCTAGTGGACCTCGAGGCGCCTGAAAGTTTTCCGCACTTTACGACGCGCGAAGGGCAGCGTTACTACCGGTTCAAGAACTGGCAGGGTCAATGGTGCACCTGGCACGACGAAACGGCTGCCGTTTGAGATGGAGCGAAAAACAATCATGAAACAAGATGCCATTCTCTTCGTCGATGTCGACGATAGCCCTGATGGACGCTATCGCTACGCCGAACCGCACTTCGCGGCGGCGCGCGCGCGGGGCCTGACGTGTCTGACCGCGGCGTTATCGGAACACGGTCGATTGCAGCGCCTCTACGAAACCAGTGACGATGTTTATTTCCTCGATACGCTGAGCGAAACCGATCTTCTGGATTTGCTCGAGCGCCTCGGCGGTCAATACACGATTCGCGCTATTTTTTGCCACGCCGGGCATGCTTCGGCGCGTGGGCAAGTCGGGCTCATCGTCGCGCAAGTCGCCAGGCAACTCGGTCTGGTGCATAGCTGTGCCGACGCCATTGCCGCCTGCAATAACAAATTCCTAATGCGTCGGGCATTGCAAAAGCAGCAGTTGCGCTCGGTGCCCTTCGAACTTTGCAATGATCAACAGTCGCTGGCTCGAGCGGCGGCGCGTATTGGCTTTCCGCTGATCGCCAAACCGGTATTCGGCGCCGCGTCGGTATTTATCAAGAAGTGTTCGAACTGGGATGAACTGAGCGCCCATTACGCGCGCTACCTGCACCAGCATGGTGAGGCTGCGTGCGCCGATTTCTACGGGGCCGCGCATACACTGTCGGAGCAGGGTGAACCGCTGCGCGACTACATTCCGGGTCGCAGCATCTTGCTTGAGGGCTATATCGAGGGGATCGAAGGAACCGTCGAGTGCGCCATCGTCGACGAGCGTATTCACCCCATGCTGATCAATGAAAAGCTGATCCTGACCGAGCGTAGCGGCACCATCCTCGAGAACTTGCTGATCACGCCGCCGGTCTCGTTCACCGAGGCCCAGTGCGAGGACATCCGCCAATATGCCAAGGATTGCTTGCGCGCCGTCGGGATGACGAACTCGATGGTGCACTTTGAATTCCGCATGAGTGCGGACGGGCCGGTCGCGATTGAAATCAACCCGAGGCTCGGCGGCTTGTACGTCAATGCCGCCTTGCGCGATCTTGCCGGCATGGATCCCTACGCCTTCTATATAGCGCTACTGCTGGGCGACCCTCCCGCGAGCCTGGACCTCGAGGCGCATACCCTCAAGGCAAGCCAGTCGCGACAGCGCTACGCGATGCTGGCTATCTACCCTGAAGAAAGTGGCGCTTTCGAAGGGTTCGAAGGCCTCGAGCATCTTGATGATTGCGATGGGGTCGAGGAGTACGCCGTACAGGAGAGCGGCGGTTATCTGAATGCCGACATCGAGGAGCACTACCTGCTCAAGTGCTGGGCGAGTGTCGATGATGCCGCGCATGCACACGCGCTGCATGAGCATTTCAGCAAGTGCCTGAAACCTGTCATTCATCCTTTGGCCGAGGCATGAATCGTGGATATCCAGCAGGCGTCAGAGGAACTGAGAGAAAAACATTACTGCCACCTCGCAGATTTCGGCGAGGGGATCCAAGTTGGGCCAGCAGAGGCGCAGTCCTTTCGCGGTTACTGGTCAAACCTGGTACGGGACGAGGCTTACAAGGCCTATACCCACCGCGAACGGCGAATCTTGCGCTACCACTTGCTGCCAGGAGGGCGACTGCGGTTGAACAAGGAGGTTGATTTCATCTCTCCGGTCATTTACCCCGTCGACTATCGCAAGGGGACCAATGTCCTGTCCTATGCCGAGGAGGGTTTTATTTCCCACGCCATCACCCGACAGATCCTGGCTGTCGATATTGGCATGGCGGTGGCTCAGTTTGGTGATCGCGCCTTCAGCATCGATATACATCAGTTTCGCGTGAAGGCGGATGGCAATGCGTGCAGTCCGACGACCTCCGGTATTCACCAGGATGGCTTGGATTGGGTGTCGATGCACTTTATCGGCACCTCCAATGCACAACCGGTGCTGTCTGAGGTCTATGCCAACGACGATGTGCAAAGTCGGGTATTGAGCGTGCCCCTGGAAAGGTTCCTGGATACCCTTGTTGTCCACGACCGCATGGTCTACCACCGAGCCGGGGAAGTGCGTCAGGTGGACGGTGCGGCGCCGGCGTGGCGCGATATGTTGGTGGTGGGCATGCGCTGCCTCCCTGATGATCTTGGGGGGACGTGCCATGACGCTCGATGACGAGTTGAACGTGTCCAATCGAAACCGCGGCTTGATCATCGTTGCCAGAAGCATTTCGGACTTTGGCGCCTTCCTCAACATGGTGGCGCTGAGCACCTATGTTTATTGGCTCAGTCAAAGCGCAATCGCTGTCAGTGTATTTCTCGCTTGCCGGGTCTTCGGAGGCATCGTGGCCAGCCTGCTCGGCGTTGCGTTGTTCCAACGCTTCACTGGGCGCGTGCCGCTGGTTTTTCTGGACTTGTTCCGAGCGTCGCTGTTGACGCCATTGCTGTTCTTGCCGTCGGCTCAGCAACTGATGCTATTGCCATTCATTGCCTTTGGCATAGGCCTTGGCAATTCGTTGTTCGCCATCGGTCTCAATAGCCAATTGCCCATCTGGGTGGCGGCCGACCAGCGAGTGGCGACCAATGCCTGGCTCACATCCGTGGGCGCGACTGGCGCGGTGCTGGGCAGCTTGTGCTCCGGACTGATCATGGCCGCTGGCGGCTTTCAGATGATCTTCACGGTGAACGTCATCACCTACGTGGTTGCTGCTGGCCTGATCCTGCCGCTGACCGTGCTGTATCCGTCAACGCAGCAGGAGCGTGGCACGCTGTCGGACCAGTGGCGTGAGCTGGTTCGAGGACTTCGTGGCGCGCCAGTGCTGGCCGTGATGTTGCTGATCAGCTTGCTGGACACCTTGGGCAGTGCGGCCCATAACGTGGGATTTCCACTGCTGGCCGAGGATATCGACCCCGGCGAGTCGACGCGCGTGATGGGCTATCTGCTGGCGGTCTGGGCCCTTGGCAAGTTCGTTGGGGCTCGCTTTGCCAGTCGCCGGCTGCAGGGGCGTGCCAGCGAACGCTTGGAGCGAGCGTTCTTGCTGGGGGTCGCATTGATGTCCAGCGCGTTCATTGTCACGTTTCAGCAAAGCGAATTGCATTGGGCACTGGCATTCATCGTGTGGGCCGGGATGGGTGACGGGGTGGCGGAGGTGGCATTGATATCGCGAGCGCAGAGCGAGCCGCAGAGCCTTCGCCTGCCGCTGTTC
The DNA here is from genome assembly GCF_029840925.1 of Pseudomonas sp. GD03858. Lineage (GTDB taxonomy): Bacteria > Pseudomonadota > Gammaproteobacteria > Pseudomonadales > Pseudomonadaceae > Aquipseudomonas. The sequence continues at coordinate 195,003 of NZ_JAOCDM010000001.1, read as the reverse complement.
AGCTTGCTGACGTTGAGCCAGATGGTTGGGTTTGGCGTCGGCATGTTGTTGGTCGGCCCCTTCTACTCGTCATGGCCGCTGACGCTGGTCATTGTCTTGTTCCATGGCTTGCCCTTGTTCGCACTGTTACTTACGGCAGTGTGGTTGTACTTCAGGTCGAACACCGCCGAGCAGCGGGTTCGATACCAGGGCAGGCAGTGAGCGTGGACAGCGTGGGGACAAGATGGGCCGCTCTGTGCCCATCACTCAAATATGCCTTCGTTGCTTTCAGCGCCGCGCAGAAAGTTGTTGCGGGGCCAGAAATGCGTCGTGGAAGTAATTGTGGAACGCGTGCATCGCCGGGCTGAATTCCCGCTCGCGATGCCAGGCCAGGCCGACGCTCATGGGGGTGACCTTGTCGGTGATGGTCACCGTTTCGATGCGTTTACCCTCCAGCGACCAGGGACGGTGTACCAGGTCGGAGAGGATCGCCACGCCGCTGCCGTTGGCCACCATGCTGCGCACAGCTTCCACAGAACTGGTGCGCACCCGCACGTTGGGCTGCTGCTGGGCATGTTCCCAGTAGCGCATGGCGCTTTGTTCGGCTTCGTCGACGGTAAGCAGGATGAAGGGCTCGCGCGTGACGTCGGCAAGGCTCACGGCCGAGCGCTCGCACAGCGGGTGATGGCTGGGCAGCCACAGCCGGCGCTCGGAATTGAACAGGGTTTTCGAGACGATGTCCGGGTGGGTCAGGTTCGAGGTCAGCACCACCGCCATGTCGAACTCGCCTTCCAGCAGGCCTTGCTCGATGGCCTGGCGCTCCCGTTCGTGCACTTCGATGGCCACGTCCGGGTGCCAGTGTTGCAGGCGTTGCAGGTGGTGCGGCAGGAAGTAGCCGATCACCGTGTAACTGGCCGCTACCCGCAGCAGGCCGGTGGCGCGAACGTCCGGCAGCGGGCTGTTAAGGGCGTCGTCGACGCTGCGCAAGATCACGTAGGCCCGATTGAGAAAGTGCCGTCCGGCATCGGTCAGGCTCATGCCCTGGGCCGAGCGCTGGAACAGTAGCGTGCCGAGCATGCCCTCCAGCTCCTTGATCGCCGTGGTCACCGCCGACTGGGAAATATTCAGATGAATCGCCGCTTGGGAGATCTGCCCGATCTCGGCGGTGGCGACGAAATAGCGAACCTGGCGCAAGGTCAGTGACATGGAACACTCCGCTTGAGGAGGTATCTGATTTTCAGAAGATATCCCCTCCGATAATAGATCTTCCCAAGGGGGTGGCAGGAATCTAACGTGCTCTGCATGAAGTCACAAGCGTCAGGAGCGAGTGTCATGCAGGCAGTAGATTTCAATTCGGACATGGGCGAAGGCTTCGGTCCGTGGACTATCGGCGATGGCGTCGACAGCGAACTGATGGGCTTCATCAGCTCGGCCAACATCGCCACCGGTTTCCATGCCGGCGACCCCGGCACCATGCGGCGTACTGTCGAGCAGGCCAAGCGCCTGGGCGTGGCCGTCGGCGCCCATCCGGGCTTTCGCGACCTGGTCGGGTTCGGCCGCCGCCACATCAATGCATCGGCCCAGGAGCTGGTGGACGACATGCTGTATCAGCTGGGCGCCCTGCGTGAGCTCGCCCGAGTCCAAGGCGTGGCCCTGCAACACATCAAACCTCACGGCGCGCTGTACATGCACCTGGCCCGGGACGAAGAAGCGGCGCGCTTGCTGGTGGAAAACCTGCAGCGCCTGGAGCCTGGACTACTGCTGTATTGCATGCCCGACTCGACGATCTGGCGTATCGCCAGGGCGCTCGGCCAACCGGTGATCCGCGAGTTCTATGCCGACCGCGAATACGACATCAGCGGCTCCATCGTCTTCACCCGCAATGTGCGTGCCTACGACCCCGCGCAAGTAGCCGCGCGGGTACTGCGCGCCTGTCAGCAAGGCGTGGTGCGCACGGTGGAAGGTGAAGACCTGGCGATCGAGTTCGACTCCATCTGCCTGCACAGCGATACACCCGGTGCCCTGGCGCTGGTCGAGGCCACCCGCAACGCGCTCGATGGCGCGGGGATCAAGGTGCGCGCACCGCGATAAAGCCACCGAAGACACCTGGCACGCAGACGCCAGGGCTTATTCGCCACACAGATTACTTGCCTGCCTTTCTACAACTATTCCAAGAGGAACAGACATGGCGCAGCACACCGTCATCACCCCGTTGCCGGGGACTTTCTACCGCAAGGCCACCCCGGAGTCGCCGAACTACGTCGAGGCCGGTGCCAACGTCAGCGCCGACACGGTGATTGGCCTGATCGAGGTCATGAAGCAGTTTTCCGAACTGACCGCGGGTACGGCAGGGCGCCTGGACGCGTTTCTGGTCGAAGACGGTGATCCGGTGGAGCCGGGTCAGGTCATCGCTACACTCGAAGACGCGTGAGGGCACAACCATGACCCAAGGCATTGGTAAACTGCTGATCGCCAACCGTGGCGAGATCGCCGTGCGGATCATCCGCGCCGCGAAAGCGCTGGGGATTCCAACCGTGGCGGCGTGCAGCGAAGCAGACGTCGATTCCCAGGCCGCGCGCATGGCCGACGAAGTGCACATCCTCGGTCCGGCCCGCGCTGACAAGAGCTACCTCAATGTCGAGGCCTTGCTCGCTGCCCTGAAGGCCACCGGGGCCAACGCGGTCCACCCCGGTTACGGTTTTCTTTCGGAAAACGCCGAATTCGCCGAAGCGGTACTCGCCGCCGGAGCGATCTTCGTCGGCCCAAGCCCCGAGACCATCCGCCGCATGGGTGACAAGGCCGAGGCCCGGCGCACCGCACAAGCGGCGGGCGTGCCGGTGGTGCCTGGATCTCCCGATGAACTGTTCGATGTGGAGGCGGCGGTCGAGGCCGCCAGATCCGTCGGCTTCCCGCTGCTGATCAAGGCCTCGGCCGGAGGGGGCGGACGCGGCATTCGCCTGGCGGAAAACCCGCAACAGTTGCGCGAAGAATTCCCCCGCTCCCAGCGCGAAGCCCAGGCCGCCTTTGGCAATGGCGCGGTGTATCTGGAACGCTTCATCGGCAAGGCCCGGCATATCGAAGTGCAGGTGCTGGGCGACGGCAAGCAGGCGGTGCACCTGTTCGAGCGCGAATGTTCGCTGCAACGCCGTCGACAGAAAATCTTCGAAGAAGCGCCGTCGCCGGTCCTCGCTGCGCCGCAGCGCGAGGCCCTCTGCGCGAGCGCCGTGCGCCTGACCGAGGCGCTGGGATACCAGGGCGCCGGCACCCTTGAATACCTGTACGACGACGCCACCGGCGAGTTTTTCTTCATCGAGATGAACACACGGATCCAGGTGGAACATCCGGTCAGCGAGCTGATCACCGGTATCGATCTGGTCCAGGCCATGTTGCGCATTGCCGGTGGCGAGCCACTGGGACTCAAGCAAAGCGATATCGCGATCAACGGCGCGGCCCTGCAGATGCGCCTGAACGCCGAAGACCCCGCGCGGGATTTCTTCCCAAGCCCAGGGCTTGTGCAAGCGCTGAACTGGCCACAAGGCGAGGGCGTGCGTGTCGACAGCCATCTGTATGAAGGCTACCGGGTACCGCCATACTATGACTCGCTGCTGGCCAAGCTGATTGTTCATGGCCGTGATCGCAGCGAAGCCCTGGCCCGCGCGCGGCTGGCGGTCGAGCAGACCACGCTGACCGGCATGGCCAGCACCTTGTCTTTGCACGGCGAACTGCTGGAGCAACCCTGGTTGCACAGCGCCGACTTCCACACCGGTACTCTGGAAACCTGGCTGGCCGAGCGCCGCAGCGGAGGTGCAGCATGAGCAGTGCGATTCGCTACAGTTTTGGCGCCGACGAACACCTGTTCGCCGAAGTCAGCGACAGCATGTCCCTTGAAGCCTTCTTCAAGGGCATGGCGGTCACCCGTGCGGTGGAGCGTTTGGCCCTCGATGGCGTGCTCGACGTGTGCCTGGCCAACGCCTCGTTCCAGGTCCGCTTCGACCCGGATCGCATCGCGCCGGCCGATCTGCTCGAAGCGGTGAAGGGGGCCGAGGTCCAGGCCGTGGCCGAGCGCACCCTGCACACCCGGATCATCGAGATCCCGGTGCTCTACAACGATCCCTGGACCCACGAAACCCTGATGCGCTTTCGCGACCGCCACCAGGACCCGAACGCCACGGACCTGGAGTACGCCGCGCGCATCAACGGCTTGGCCGACGTCGAGGCGTTCATCGCCGCCCACAGTGGCGCGCCGTGGTTCGTTTCGATGGTGGGCTTCGTGGCGGGCCTGCCGTTCATGTTCCAGATGGTCGAGCGCGAACGCCAGTTGCAGGTGCCCAAGTACCTGCGACCGCGTACCGACACGCCGAAATTGACCCTGGGCCATGGCGGCTGCTTCGGTTGCATTTACTCGGTACGCGGTGCCGGTGGCTACCAGATGTTTGGCGTCACCCCGGCACCGATCTACGACCCGCGGCAGAGCCTGGCGTACCTGAAGGAACACATGGTGTTCTTCCGTCCCGGCGACATCGTGCAGTTCAAGCCGATGGACCGCGAAGCGTATGACCACGCCGTGGCCGAGGTCGAAGCCGGGCGCTTCGATCTGCGCATCCGTCCAGTGGAGTTCTCGCTCGATGCGTTCCTCGCCGACCCGATCGGCTATCCCAAGTCGCTGCAGGAGGCGCTGGCATGATCAAGGTACTCAAACCCGGTCTGGCCACCTCGGTGCAGGACCTCGGCCGCGAAGGCTACTACCACCTGGGTATCCCGCCTTCCGGGGCGCTGGACCAGTACGCCCTGAGCGCGGCCAACCAGCTGGTTGGCAATCCGGCCAATTCGGCGGCGCTGGAGTGCACGTTGCTGGGGCCGGAGCTGGAATTTCAGCAGGACGCCCTGGTGGCGGTATGTGGCGCGCAGATGACGCCGAAGGTCGATGGCGTGGACATGCACCTGGACACCGCCTTCGAAGTGAAGGCCGGGCAAGTGCTGCGTTTCGATTTTCCCAAGGCTGGCGCGCGGGCCTATCTGGCGGTGGCCGGCGGTATCGATGTGCCGGTGGTGCTCGGCAGTCGTTCCACCTACGCGCTGGGGGCGCTGGGTGGTTTCCAGGGGCGCAGGCTGGCGATTGGCGATGAACTGCCGGTAGGCATAGACAGCGGCAAGGGTCGTGTCGGGGCGAGCCTGCCCATGGCGCTGCGTCAGTCGCTGGGAGGGGAGATCACCCTGCGGGTGGTGCCGGGGCTGTACTACGAGCGCTTGACCCTGGCGGCGGCGGACAGTTTTTTCGCCGAAGCCTGGACCGTCGGCTCGGAGGCAGATCGCATCGGCTATCGCTTCAAGGGTGGCAGTCCGCTGAGCTTCCAGCCTCGCGAGCAGCCGTTCGGCGCCGGCTCCGATCCTTCGAACATCGTCGACAGCTGCTACCCGATCGGCTCGATCCAGGTGCCGGCAGGGCTCGAGCCCATCGTTCTGCACCGCGATGCCGTGTCCGGTGGCGGCTACGCGATGATCGGCACGGTGATCAGCGCCGACCTCGATCTGGTCGGTCAGATGCAACCCAACCAGAAGGCCCGCTTCGTCGCGGTGACGCTTGAAGAGGCGCTGCAAGCCCGACGTTCCTACAAGAAAAAACTCAGCTGTCTGAGCAAGCTGTTCCCTACCTGATCCGCCCGCCGCACCGCGTGGGCAAAGCCAAAAAGGCAAGCCAACGCCGCACTTCGGTGCGGGGGCGGCTGCCCGCGCTGCAACCTCTGGCTGGCTCTGGGGTTCATGCATATGGCTGCTCTATCGGCGGTGCTTGCGGATGTGTTCGCATACTTGCTCAAGGCGTTGTCCTGCCAAGGCATCTTTGTAGTGGCTTGGGTCGATGTGGCATTTGCGCGGATTCTTTTTGCACGTTCTGATGTGGCTGCGTTCGGAGGGGAGCCCACATGGAATGCTGTCGGCTTGACGGCCTGGTTTGGCGCCACCGCATCGGGGCTGGCTTTGATGCTTGCCGGTGGTGTTAGGGTTTGTACGAAAAGTCGCCGAGCGGCGATCAGGCAAGGCGAAAACAGGCGAGGAAGCGGAGTTTACTGGTTGTAAATGAGCATTCCGAGCCTGTTTTCAACGCAGCATGATCGTCGCGCAGGCACTTTTCGTACAAAGCCTAACGCATGCCTAGCGGCCACGGGGTCAAGCGTACCTTCTGCTGGCGCATATGCACCATGACTCTCCGGGACTGGACACCTGGTATCAGCCTTCCGTACAGGTCGAAGGTGGGTGATCGAAGCCATCGGTCGGGTTATTCCACCCGCCTTGATGCTGCACTAAAATTTCAATCTGAATCTCAGTTGAGGAGCTGTTTGGTTAGGGGAAAACCCTCATTGCTGTCGGGATGGGTGGCCCCCTAGGATGAACATCTTATTTTGCCAGCCACGACGGAGTAAGCCATGACTAATGCGCAAGCTGAAGACAAGCGCCCAACCGAAGATCCCGCAGAGGACAATGCGTTTTTCCCCTCGCCTTATTCGCTAAGCCAGTTCACCTCGCCAAAATCCGATCTCAGTGGTGCCGACTATCCTGCGCCCTATAAAGGTGGCCGGTGGAAGGTACTGGTCATCGGCGCTGACGAGCGTTATCTGTTGACCGATAATGGCACCATGTTCTCTACAGGCAATCACCCTGTTGAGACGCTGCTGCCGATGTACCATCTGGATAAGGCAGGGTTCAAATTCGACATTGCGACCTTGTCTGGCAATCCGGTCAAGTTCGAGTTCTGGGCGATGCCATCAGAAGACGTCGAAGTGAAGGGGCTGTACGCTAAATATCGCGATAAGTTTAAACAGCCCAAAAAACTGGCTGAAGTAATCGATCAGGCACTGGGTGACGATTCCGATTACATCGGCGTGTTTATTCCCGGTGGCCACGGCGCACTGATCGGGTTGCCCGAAAGTCCCGATGTTAAAAAGGTGCTTGAGTGGGCGTCCAAGAATGACAAGTTTGTGATTTCGTTGTGTCATGGCCCGGCTGCGCTTATTGCTGCAGGTTTGGGTGGGGGCCGAGAAAACTATATTTTCAACGGGTACAAGATTTGTGCGTTCCCTGACGACCTGGATGCGAAAACGCCGGACATTGGCTATATGCCGGGTCACTTGACCTGGAAGTTTGGTGAAAAACTAGAGGCGTTGGGCCTTGAGATAATTAACAAAGATATTTCTGGAGCGGTGCATAAGGACCGTAAATTGCTGACCGGCGACAGTCCGTTGGCGGGTAACGCTCTAGGCAAGCTGGCGGCGGCTGAACTGTTGAAAGAGGCCGCAGGGCAATGATTCCGGCCCGGGTGGCAATCAAGTAGATAGCAGCCCCGACGCTCGTCTGGTATTGGCCACCGATGCTTTCAATGCCGCTCGCCGATGGCTGGAAACGCCCCATGCTGGAGGTGTCCGACAGCTTTCCGTTCGCGAGCGCGAGGTGTTGACTTGTACGGCTGCGGGTTCACGGCATGCTGATATTGCGGTGACGCCGGGCTTGTCGGAGCGTACTGTGGAGAACCCTCTTCGTGCGGCGCGGCGCCATGTTGGTGTCGCTACAACTGCTCAAGCGATCAAGATCGCTATTCGCAACGGCGACCTTGGTCATGGTCGAGACCAATATGATGGGTAAAAAAGTGCTGGTGACAGGCGCGGCAACCGGTTTTGGAAGAGGCGTGGCCTGGGCGCTGTCGGAGCGTGGGCACCAGGTGATCGCTGGATGCCAGATATGGCCGCAGGTGTGGGAGCTGCGCAACGCTGCGTTGTTGGCCGGGATTGAGATGCAGGTTATCAAACTTGATGTCCTCAACGAGATTGACCGCAAACATGCGCTGGCAATCGAAATCGATGTCTTGTTCAACAATGCGGGCATCATGGAGTCGGGTCCCATTATCGAAATACCAATGTCAGTGTTTCGTTCGGTTTTTGAGACCAACGTATTTGCCGCCCTTGAGTTGGCGCAAGGCTTTGCTCGGGGGATGGTCCAGCGCGGCCATGGGCGGATCGTCTGGACGTCGTCGGTGGCCGGGTTAGTCAAAGTGCCTTTCGATGGGGCGTATGCCGCCTCCAAGCATGCGGTCGAAGGCATCTGTTCGGCAATGCACGATGAACTGATGCCTTACGGCGTCGAAGTAGTGACGGTCAACCCGGGTGCGTACCGCACGGGCTTCAATGACACGGGCATGGAGAGCATGGACCAGTGGTGGGACCAGGGTGACAGGGTTGTCGCTCATTGGCCGGTGCGTGAGCTCAATCGTCAGCATGATCCTGCCGAGATGATCAATGCGATCACTGCGGTGATTGAACAGGACAAGCCCAGCTATCGTACTGTTCGACCAGTCAGTGCTGAAGAAATGGTAAAGAAAGAGCAGTCGGACGTATGGGAACGATAGCTTAATTGAACCAGCCAAGGATGCTGTAGAAAAATGGAGGCGCTTGAAATCGGTATTGACCAATAGGTCGGCTGATGAATCGAGGAGATTGAGATGCAAACATCCCTAGGCATCGCCAAACACTTTTTCTCGCGTTATAACGCTCATGATCTTCAAGGCATGCTGGCCTGTTTCTCTCCACAGGGTCGAATTGATTATGTTCCCATTGGCCTGGAGGGACCGGTACATGTCGCTGGTCTTGAAATATGGGGGGCACTGATTGATGCATTTCCCGATTTGAATAATCAGGTGACTGCGCGCTATGTTGATGAGCAGGCACAAACGATTGTAGTCGAAGTGACTATTCGCGGTACTCAGGCGAAGGATGCATTTGGCATTGAAAACCTGGGGCGCAGCTTCGAGCTGCCTCATGTCTTCATTCTTGGCCTTGCTGACGACGGCCTGATTCTGGCGATGAAGGCCTATTGGGATAACGCCACGTGGTTTCAATCCCTGGGTAAAAAACAATTTGGCTAGCTGGCCGCAATAAAAACACTCAACTCAGTTGAGGAAGCCATTCCTCTGGCGCTGTAACGACCCGCTGTTTCTAAACTATCGCTTGGAGGCAACAGTCATGAACTGTCCAGTTGATCTTTCACGTAGGCAGGTTTTACTGACGGCAGGCATCGGGCTTGTGGCCGCTTCGTCACCCTTGCTCGCCCAGTCGCTCAATGGCACGCAGCTCTCCACTCGCTCGTCGGGCGGGCTCTATCTTCCGAATTCTGCCGCCGACACGCCATGGACGCCTGAAAGCGTTCGTCAAAAGGCTTATGCGATGCCAGTCGTTTCGCCGGCTTACCCGCAACCACCAAGTTGGTTTCTGGACCGCCCGTCACTGACGATAACTTATCGCACCGATGTCGAGCTCGCGCGGGCAATGGTGCCTGAACCATTGATGGTCAAGGACCCGCTCGTCAGCCTTTCATTCCTTTGGATGGTTGCGCCTGGGATCGGCGACTACTACGAGTTCGCCCAGAGCATCGCTTGTTTTCTGGGGGACGAGGCTGTCAGTTTTCGCCCGCTCATGGTGGCCGAGAATGTCACCGCCATCATGCTGGGCCGCGAGGTCTGGGGATTGCCCAAGAAATACGGCCATCCTCGTGTTGGGCAAAACAATGAATCTTATGTCGGCACGCTCGAGTACGACGGCACGTTGGTGGCCAGGGCCAGCATGGCCTACAAGTACCAGGAGGTCGACCTGGCGCAAGCGGCGGCGGCCATGCGCACTCCCGGGGTTGTTCTCAAAGTCATTCCCGATGTGGACGGCAAGACAGCGCGTATTGCCGAACTGGTAAGGTTCGAATATTCGACGGTAGAGCTCAAGGAAGCCTGGACGGGGGCCGCGAGCCTCGAGCTGTTCGATCACGAGGCGGTCCCGATCGCCGCGCTGCCCGTTCGCGAGATCGTGTCAGTGCGCCATACGCTAGGCAACTTCATGCTGGCGCCCGGCAAGGTCGTGCACAACTATCTCAAGTAGCAGCAGATGGCGGCCGTTGGCCGGGGCTTGGCTGCGTGTTGATCCCGGCTACGGCACACAATGTATTTCCACGCAGAGAACCCGCCGATGTCCACGTTGTATGTCACCGCCAGCTTCCTGGTCAAAGCCCAAGGGCTCGAATCTGTGCTCGAGGTGTTGACCACTTTGAGCGAAGCTACCCTGCAAGAGCCGGGTTGTCTGGACTATGGCTACTATCAGTCGCTGGAAAATCCCTTGCAGCTGACATCCTTCGAAGTCTGGCAAGACGAAGAGGCCGAAGCGCTGCATTGGCAATCCGAACACCTCGAGGCTGCGTTGGTCCAGGTTTCCGGATGGCTGCAGGGGCCGGCGCAAGTCACCCAGTATCGTCGAATGTGCTGAGTTGGATGATGGCGTTGGATTTTCGCGGCCCTGGCCAGTCGGGGTCGGCCTTCCAGGCCAGACCCCGGCGGCGCTGCGCTGCAGCGCCGATCTCTCAGAACTGTTCGGCGTCCAGCACGTAAAGGCAGGCACTTCCCACGCGAGCAGCACTTATCAAGGACTCGATGCGCGGTAACAGGCGGTCGAAGTAGAAGTGGGCGGTGGCCAGTTTAGCTTGATGGAAACTGTCTTCCTTTCCGGTGGCGGCCCGTGCCATGCGTGCCCACATGTAGGCGTAGGCGGTGTAACCGAAGACATGCAGATAGTCGACGGCCGCGGCGCCTGGTTCGTAAGGGTTGGTCCTGGCGATGTCGATCAGATGATAGGACAGGGCCTCCAGTTGCCCCAGTGCCTCCAGCAGATGACGGCTGAAGGTTTCCTGCGGGGCTGCCGCCACGAAGGCGCGGACTTCTTCTGCGAACAACGACAACATCTCACCGCCGTTGGCCAGCACTTTGCGGCTGATCAGATCCAGCGCCTGGATACCGTTGGTGCCTTCATAGATCTGCGCGATGCGCACATCACGAACCAGCTGTTCCTGACCCCACTCGCGAATGTAGCCATGGCCGCCGAATACTTGCTGGCCATGCAGGCAGGATTCCAGCCCGGTATCGGTGAAGAATGCCTTGGCGACGGGCGTGAGCAGCGCCACCAAGGCTTCGGCACGGGCGCGCTGCTGTGCGTCGGCAGCGTACTTGGCGATGTCCAGGTACTGCCCGAGATAGGTCGCGAAGGCACGACCACCTTCGGTCAAGGCCTTCATGGTCAGCAACATGCGACGCACGTCAGGGTGGACAATGATGGCGTCGGCGGCGGCGCCCTTCGTTTGCGCGCCTTGCGGGGCTCGCCCTTGTTGACGCTCGCGCGCATAGTCGACGGCGGCCTGATAGGACTGCGCGGCGCAGCCGATGCCCTGCACTCCGATGGACAGGCGTTCGTAGTTCATCATGGTGAACATGGCGGCCAGGCCCTTGTCGGCTTCGCCTACCAGCCAGCCCGTGGCACCGTCGAAATTCATCACGCAAGTGGCCGAGGCCTTGATACCCATCTTGTGTTCGATGGAGCCGCAGGCCACGGCATTGCGCGCACCGAGTTGCCCCGCGTGGTCGACCAGCACCTTGGGCACCAGGAACAGTGAAATGCCGCGTGATCCGGCGGGGGCGCCGGGCAGCTTGGCCAACACCAGATGGATGATGTTCTCGGTGAGATCCTGTTCGCCGCCGGTGATGAATATCTTGGTGCCGGTAATGGCGTAGCTGCCGTCGGGGTTGGCCGTTGCCTTGGTGCGGATCTGCCCCAGGTCGCTACCTGCATGGGGCTCGGTCAGGCACATGGAGCCGGCCCAGCGCCCTTCGTACATTGCCGGGAGGTACTTGGCCTTGAGTGTTTCGCTGGCGTGAGCGTCGATGGCCAGGCAGGCGCCTGCGGACAGCGTCGAATATAGGGCAAAGCTGGCATTGGCCGCGTAGACCATTTCCTCGAATTGCACCGAGAGCATTTTGGGCATGCCCATGCCACCGTGTTCGGGGTTGCCGGCCAGCCCCACCCAGCCGCCTTCGGCGTACGTGGCATAGGCTTCACGAAAACCCTCAGGGGTCCTCACCACGCCGTTTTCCCACTGCGCACCCTGCTCGTCGCCGAGGCGATTGAGTGGGGCGAGCAGGCCCGCAGTGAGTTTTGCCGCCTCCTCGAGAATCGCGTCGGCCACCGTGCTGTCAATGCGTTCAGCCAGGGCTGGCAGCGCCTGCCAGAGGGTTGGCGCATCGAACACGTCGTTGAGCAGGAAGCGCATGTCGCGCAAGGGCGCCTTGTAGTCGGGCATGGACTTTACCTCTTGGAAACAGATGTTGTTGAAAGGCAGCGCGCGTGCGTACACGGCCGCATGTCAGTGATCGTGGGCGCCCGCGGTCCCCAGGCCGGTCTGCGCCTGGACCAGCTGATGGTGGAACCCGTCTCGGTCTTTCACAGCTCTGGCGCTGCGGTCGAGCTTGGAGACCACGACGATGACCAGGAACGTCAATGGCATCGAGAACAGCGCGGGGTGGTCATAGGGGAAGAGCGCCCGTTCGTGCTCCAGCACGGTGACCCAGACCGTAGGGGACAGGATCACCAGGCCCAGCGCCGAAACCAGCCCGGTCAGGCCGCCGCAGATGGCGCCTCGGGTGGTCAGGTCTTGCCAGTACATGGCCATGAACAGCACCGGGAAGTTGGCGGAGGCCGCGATGCCGAATGTGAGGCCGACCAGAAAGGCGATGTTGACCTGTTCGAACAACATGCCCAGGGCCATGGCCAGCACGCTCAGCACGGCCACGGCAGCCCGGGACACGCGCATTTCCTGGGCCTCGCTGGCAGCGCCGCGCTTGATGATCATGGCGTAGAGGTCATGGGAGATGGCGGAGGCGCCGGCCAGCGTGAGTCCTGCGACGACGGCCAGGATGGTGGCGAATGCCACGGCGGACAGGAAACCGAGGAACAGGTCGCCGCCAACGGCCTTGGCCAGGTGCATGGCAACCATATTGTTGCCGCCGAGCAATGCTCCGCCCAGTTTGCCATCGACGAAATAGCTCGGGTCGGTGCCGACGACGACGATCGCGGCGAAACCCAGTACGGCCACCACCAGGAAGAAGTAGCCGATGAATCCCGAGGCATAGAACACCGACTTTCGTGCTTCGCGAGCGTTGGGCACGGTGAAGAAGCGCATCAGGATGTGTGGCAGGCCCGCCAGGCCGAACACCAGGCCCAGGGCCATGGACGCGACATTCACCGGGTTGGCCAGCATGCTGCCGGGGCCCATGATCGCCCAACCGGCCGCATGGGTTTCAATCGCGCGCTGCGCCAGGCGTTCAAGGCTGAAGTCGAAGGGTGCCAGGGCCAGCAGCATCAGTGCCGTGCCGCCCAATAGCAGCAGGATTGCCTTGGTGATCTGCACCCAGGTGGTGGCGAGCATGCCACCGAAAATCACGTACACCAGCATCAGCAAGCCGACCACGACCACCGCGACGCTGTAGTTCAGGCCGAAGAGCAGTTTGATCAACTGGCCGGCACCCACCATCTGCAACAGCAGGTAGCAGCACACCACCGTCAGCGAACCGCAGGCGGCCAGTACCCGCACACGTCTTTGGTCGAGCCGGAAGGAGACGATGTCGGCAAAGGTGTAGCGCCCCAGGTTGCGCATGCGCTCGGCCATGAGGAAGGTGAGTATTGGCCAGCCGACGAAGAACCCGGTCACGTAGATGAGGCCGTCATAGCCTTTGGCGAAGACCATGCTGGACAGGCCGAGCAAGGTGGAAGCCGACATGTAGTCGCCGGCGATCGCCAGGCCATTCTGCAGCCCGCCGATGCCTCCACCGCCTGTATAGAAGTCGCTGGCGGAGCGGGTTCGCCGGGCGGCCCACGCGGTGATCAGCAAGGTGATGCAGACGAACAGCAAGAACATGCCGATGGCCGGCAGGTTGAGGCTGCTCGGTGGTGCAGCGCCGGCCGTCGCGGCAACGGCAGGTTGCAGGCAGGCCAGGCAGAGCAGGGCGCTGAGACGTTTCATGCCTGGCTCTCCTCGACGATGCTGGCACTGAGGCTGTCGAAATGCGTGTTCGCGCGGTGAACGTACCAGCCGGTCAGCAGCCATCCACTCAGGATGAGCAGCGTCGACACCGCGATGCCCACGCTGAGGTGGCTGCCTTGGTGCAGTCGAGCATGCAGTAGGGTAGGCCAACAGGCGGCGACGCCCATGAAGGCGAAGTAGGCGCAAAGCACCACCAGGCTCAGGCGCCATGTCAGTTTCGAGCGGGTCTGGACAAGCACCTTGAACCTGGGGTTGGCCAGGATGCGTTGGGCGTGTTGGGTAGTGCTGGGGGGCGTGATGTTCATGCTGGCTCCGCTTGTTCTTGTTGTAGGATCGGCCCGCTGATGCGTTGGGCAACGCGTGAGCGGGACCATGTGCCAGAGGTGCTTCTGTCAGCGCTGCAGGGTGTTGGCGAAACGCTCGCGCAGCATCTTCTTGCTGACCTTGCCGGTCGCGGTATGGGGGAGCTCGTCCAGGTACTCGCAGGCGTCCGGCATCCACCATTTCGGAATCTTGCCGTCCAGGAACGCCATGAGCTGCGCGTGAGTGGGGGCGGTTTCGGCGTGCCTGGGGACGATGACCAGCAACGGGCGCTCGCTCCAGCGCGCATGGGGAACCGCGATCACAGCCGCCTCGGCAACGTGCGGGTGGGCCATGACGGCGTTCTCGATTTCCACCGAGCTGATCCATTCACCGCCGGACTTGATGACGTCCTTGATCCGATCGGTGATCAGCATGTAGCCGCGCGGGTCGATGGTGGCCACGTCGCCGGTATCGAACCAGCCTTCGCAGGGCGCTTCGCCGAAGTAGCCGCTGCGCACCCAGGGGCCGCGGACCTGCAGCGAGCCGGAGGCCTGGCCGTCGTGGGGCAGGGGGTGCAGGGCTTCGTCGACGATGCGCATCTCGATGCCGAACAAGGCCCTGCCTGACTTGAGTAGTTGCCTGGCGCGGGCCTCGTCGGGCAACACGTCATACCAGGGTTGGTGCCGGTTGTAGCTGCCCATTGGGCTGAGCTCGGTCATCCCCCAGCCGTTTTCCAGTGCCACGCCATGGCGGTGCATGGCGTCGATCAGTGAAAGCGGGCAGGCGGCACCGCCACTGACGGCGCGCTGCAAGGAGGGGATGGCCCCGCCGTGGTTGTCCAGATGCTGGGTAATGTTGGCCCAGAGCGTGGGCACCGCCAGAGAGAAGCTGACGTGTTCGTCATTGATCAACTGCACCATGGTGCCCGCATCGCCGACCCAAGGGCCCGGCAGCACCAGCTTGGCCCCGACCATCGCCGCGTTGTAGGGCATGCCCCAGGCATTGACGTGGAACATCGGCACCATGGGCATGACCACATCGAGTGCCCGCAGCCCGACATTGTCGGCCATGTTCTGCGCCATGCCATGCAACACGGTACTGCGATGGCTGGTCAGCACGCCCTTGGGGTTGCCGGTGGTCCCGGAGGTGTAGCACAGCCCACTGCTGCGCTGCTCGTCGAGCTCGGGCCAGTCGTAGCTTGCCTTGCACGACTGCAGCAGCGCTTCGTAGCTGAGCAGGTTGGGCAACGAACTGGCGGGCAGTGCGTCCTGCGCGCACAGCACGATATAGCGACGCACGCTGCCGATTTCATGCTGGATGCTTTCGAGCAACGGCACGAACTGCGGGTCGACGAACAGCAGGTCGTCTTCGGCATGGCGAATGATGTAGCTGACCTGCTCGGGGAACAGCTTGGGGTTGATGGTGTGGCAGACCCGCCCTGAGCAGGGGATCGCATAATGCAGCTCGAAATGCCGGTGGTCGTTCCAGGCCAGAGTGCCGACCCGCGCATCCGGGGGGCAGTCCAGCGCATCCAGCACGTTGGCCAGGCGACCTGCGCGAGCGAACGCATCTGCGTAGGTGTAGCGATGTACCTGGCCACTGGAGAGCAGCGAGACGATTTCTCGATCGGCAGCAACCATGAGCGCCTGCCGCATGATCGCGGTGATACTCAGGTCGAAGTTCATCATCAGGCCTAGCACAGGCACCTCCTGCCTTGTTTTTGTAGTGAGCAGAGCCGCGCACGTAGGGGCGTGGCGGCCCTGGAGCAGGAAGAGCAAGCGATGTGCCAACTGACGGTGCGTTGCTAGAACAAGTGTTAAAGTCCTTTTTAATCAGATAGATGCAAATAAAACACAGCCGCGGTCCAGTAATGGCGGTGGAGCGCGCAGGTCGCTTTGCATTTCATTGCTGAAATCGAATTCAGAGTTGAAACGAGGTTACGGCTAGCCAGCGGTCGTCGAACGCAAGCGTCTCCATAGTGTGGTGCGGCTGATGCCCAGGCGCCTGGCTGCCTCGTCCATGTCACCCGCGCACAGGGCCACCATTTCGCTGACCCGGGCGCTTTCCTGCGCGCGACTGAGGCTGCGCAAGTCCTGGGCCGGGTGCGCCCCGAGCGCTTCGGGCGACAGGGCAGGGGATGCTTCGAACAGCTCGCCGAACAGCGTTTGCAGCGCCAGGGTGGCGTTGCTGTCCTGGAGTACATTGGCCGACAACACCGCTCGCTCGACGATGTTCTCCAGCTCGCGAATATTGCCAGGCCAGCCGTGCCGTTGAAGGTAAGGCATAAGCCGATCGAGCAGGGCGTGGGCGGCCGCGCTGGTTGGCGTACGCGGCGATAGCCTGGCCAGCAGCGATTGGGCGAGCATCGGTATGTCTTCTGGGCGTTCGCGCAGAGGCGGGATGGCCAGGCGCAAGATGTTCAGCCGGTAGTAGAGGTCCTCGCGGAACTCGCCTTCGCGCACCCGTGCACGCAGATCGCGATGGGTGGCGGCAATGACGCGAATGTCGACGGGGGTGGGTTCGGCTGCCCCCAGGCGCAATACTTCCCGCTCCTGCAAAACCCGCAATAGCCGAGTCTGCAGCGTCACCGGCATGTCGCCGATTTCATCGAGGAACAGCGTGCCGGTGTGGGCGTTTTCGATCAGGCCGGCCTTGCCGCCCTTGCGCGATCCGGTGAAGGCGCCTTCTTCATGGCCGAAGAGTTCGCTTTCCAGCAATGACTCGGGAAAGGCGGCGCAGTTGATGGCGACGAAAGGCCCGGCCTGGCGGGGGCTGGCGTTGTGCATGCTTTGCGCCAGCAGTTCCTTGCCTGTGCCACTCTCACCATGCACGAGCACGGTGGCGTCGGCGTTGGCATAGCGTTGGGCGAGGTCCAGCATGACGCGAAAGCCCGGTGCCTCGCCCAGCATCTGTTCGAAGCGATAGCGGGCGGTGAACTGCCGTGGCTTGACCTGGCTGCGAATGCGCCGTTCCGCTCGCTGAATCGCGTTCGTCTCCTGGCAGGTGATCACCAGGCCATCGGGACGTCCGTTTTCAATGATGGGTGTGACGTTAACTACTAGTGTTCGGCCACCTATCTTGAGGATACGGCTTTCCTCTGCGTCATCGCTGAAATGGACATTGCCGAAGTCGAGGCCGGGTACGACTTCATTGAGCGGCCGTCCACGCGCCCAATCGCCGGAGATATCCAGCAGGGTCGCCATGCGTGGGTTCAGCGATTGAACGGTGCCTTCGGCATCCACGGCGATCACGCCATCGGACAGATTGCGCAACACCGCATTGAGGCGTTGCTGCTGCACCAGGCTTTGCTGGCGGCTTCGGCAAATCGCCAGGGCGTCCTCCAGCGCGCGCCGCACCGTGTCGGCATTGAGTGCCAGAATCCCCTGGGCGCCAGCCGCCTCGGCGATTTCCACCGCGGTGGACGAGCCCACCACCACGCGATAACCGTCATCGACCAAGCGGTGGACCTGTTGGCGAGCGCCCTCGTAGCTGCTGTAGGTGACCTGGCGGATATCGACGGTGAACAACGACGACATGGCCTGAAGCTCGGGGTGCGCCTGCTGGAAGCTGACGATGCCGACCTTGGTGGTCCGCGCCCGGGCAAGGTCGAGCGCACGGATGAGGTCGTATTCGCCCATGCGAATCGACAGGATCGCGGTCGAAATGTGCCGCCTCAGGTATTCGGAGGTCGCGCCCGAGCAGATGATCACATCGACATCCTCCCTGGCCTCCAGGGCGTGACCGGCGTCGAGCAACTTGCTTACAGTGGTTTCGACGATCTCTATGCGGGCGCGGCCGTAGTAGTCCGGAATCACCTGTTCGACGATCCGGGCCATCCGGCTGAGGCCGTCTGGCAGGCGCAGGTGAGTGATCAGCGCAACCACTCTGGGCAGGTAGTCTTCGTTATGCATGGCCGGCTTCCGTTTTTTTCCATAGTGAAACCGTTGTTTCAGATCTGCAATGGCGGTTGGTGCCGATAGCCACGGTAAATCCTCAATTTCAGCATCAACTAATTGATAAATAACGACTAAATAGAGTTTTTAAAAAGCTGGCGCGGCTCTTGCTGAGGGGAATACGTACCCTTCCGAGCGAGTTTGAAGACGCGATGTACAGCACTCACCCCACAGGATCCAGCTTCGAGCGGATCAGTATTCCCGATGCGCTACCCGCCCTCGGCGAGTATCTGCGGCACCAGCTAGGCATGGACGAAGTAGCGCTGAACCATTGCCAAAGGCTTTCCGGCGGCGCGATTCAGGAGAATTGGCTACTGAGCGGCACGTTGCGCGATGGTGAACGGCTGTCCAGCGACAGCTGGGTCCTGCGCACCGATGCGGCATCTTCCGTGGCGGTGAGCATGAGCAGGCCCCAGGAGTTCGCCGTCCTGTCGGCCGTGCACGGTGCCGGGGTGGCGGTGCCGGAGCCACTCTGGCTGTGTCGCGATCCGTCGGTGATTGGCCGCGACTTTTTCATCATGCGCAAGCTCGAAGGTATCGCCAACGGGCATCGCCTGACCACTGACCCCGCCTTGGACCCCTCGCGCGCCGAGCTGTGTCGCGCGCTGGGGAGGAATCTTGCGCAACTTCATCGCATCACGCCAGACCATGCCGGCCTGGCATTCCTGCCGCCACCAGCCAAAGACCCGGTACAGGCGAGCATCGATCAATATCGGGAGTATCTGGACGCACTGCCCGAGAAGCACCCGGTGATCGAATGGGGGCTGCGCTGGTGCGAGCTGCACAAACCTGCGTGCGAATCGCCACGACTGTTGCACCGCGACTATCGGACCGGCAATTACATGGTCGACGAAGGCCGGCTCAGCGGCATCCTCGACTGGGAGTTCGCGGGCTGGGGTGACCCCCGCGAAGACATCGGCTGGTTCACCGCCCGTTGTTGGCGTTTCGCCAGGCCCGAGCGGGAGGCCGGCGGCATCGGCGAGCTGAGCGCATTCCTGGATGGCTACGCGGCGGTAGGCGGGTACCGCATCGGCGCAGAGGACCTGCGTTTCTGGCAGCTGCTGGCGCATCTGCGCTGGGCGGTGGTCGCGCTGCAACAGGCGCAGCGCCATGCCAGTGGCCAGCAACCGTCCCTGGAGCTGGCCCTCACCGGCTATCTGGTCGCGGAACTCGAACATGAAATTCTTCGGCTTAGCGGAGCGCGTCCATGAACACCAATACCCTCGCCACCATCGACCTGCTGAGCACCGCCAGGTCCGTGCTGATCGACGAGGTGCTCCCCGAACTCAAGGGGGCGCGCCTTTACGAATGCAGGATGATCGCCCGGGCCATGGCCATCGTCGAACGAGAACTCGAGCAGGGGCCGGCGTTGGCCAGCATCGAGGCGAACGCGCTGGCGCAGATCATGGCCCGCCATGGCCTGGCCGAGATAACGCCTGCGCATGCGCGCAGCCTGTTGGCCAGCTTCATCCGCAAAGGTGTTTTCGATGAAGCGGACAATGCGCAGTTGCAGATGCTGGACGCCTTGCAGCGGATCACCCAGGCGCGGTTGGCCATCAGCAACCCGAAGGTACTGCGCGATGGCCATTGACCACGAAGCCCCGGCACGCCGGCGGCGTTGCTACCTGGTTCGGCATGGGCACGTCGAGTACTTCGACGCTCAGGGGCGGCCGCTGGATCCGCGTAGCGTGAGCCTCTCGCCCAAGGGCGTGGAGCAAGCCACCGCGCTCGGCGCAGTGCTGCAAGGGACGCACTTCGACCGGGTGCTGGTTTCCGACTACCCACGGGCGCAAGAGACGTTGAGCCTGCTGCTAGGCGACCGCGCGGCGCCGATCGAAACGCGCACGGAGCTGCGGGAGATTCGCGCCGGGCGCCTGCGCGAAATTCCAGCGCCCGGCTTGCGTGAAGCGGTCATCGGCGCCTATTCCGGCGCGGCCGAGCCTGGGGCGAGCTTCCTGGGCGGCGAACGTTGGTCCGACTTCAGCCAGCGTGTGCTGGGTACCTTCCTCGAGTTGCTTGAGGATGATTCGTGGCAGTGCGCGCTGGTCGTCAGCCACGATGCCGTCAACCGCGTGCTTCTTGCCTGGGCCACCGGCATAGGCCTGCCAGGCATCGCCGCGTTCGAGCAGGACTACGCCTGCCTGAACGTCCTCGATGTCGACAGCCACGGCAGGCAACGCTACGGCGCCAGCCTGCGCGCCCTCAACTTCACCCCCTACGACCCGCACAAGGCAGGCCTTCACGACACCGTTCTGGAGAGTCTGTACCGCGCCATTCAACCGAGCGGGCTGCGTGCCTGACTCGCCACTTGCCAAGGTATTCGACATGAACTTTGCACTCTCTGCTGATCTGCTTGCGCTCCAGGCGCGTGTCCGCGAATTCATCGCCAATGAGATCGTCCCGCTGGAGGGCGACCCTCGCCAGACGTCCCACGGCCCCACCGCCGAGCTGCGTGATGAACTGGTGGCCAAGGCGCGCGCTCACGGCCTGCTGACACCGCATGCGTCGACGCAAATGGGCGGACTGGGCCTGACCCATATCGCCAAGGCCATCATCTTCGAAGAAGCGGCCTACTCCCCGTTGGGGCCGACGGCAATGAACATCCACGCCCCGGACGAAGGCAACATCCACCTGATGGAAGTGGTCGCCACCGAGGCGCAGAAGGACCGCTGGTTGCGCCCGCTGGTGCAAGGGCTGATCCGTTCCTGCTTCGCCATGACCGAACCCTCTCCGGGCGCGGGTTCGGACCCCTCGATGCTGATGACCACTGCGGTACGCGATGGCGACGATTACCTGATCAACGGCCGCAAGTGGTTGATCACCGGCGCCGAAGGCGCGAGCTTCGCGATCATCATGGCGCGCACCGAAGACGGTAACGCCACCATGTTCCTGACTGATACCGACGCGCCGGGGTTCATCCTCGAGCGCATGATGGACTCGCTGGACACCTGCTTCACGGGCGGCCATTGCGTGCTGCGTTTCGAGAACCTTCGCGTTCCCGCGAGCCATGTGCTCGGCGAGGTCGGCAAGGGCTTCCGTTATGCCCAGGTGCGCCTGGCGCCGGCCCGCCTGACGCATTGCATGCGCTGGCTGGGGCAGGCGCGTCGCGCGCACGAGGTGGCCTGCAGCTATGCCGGCAAACGCGAATCCTTCGGCAAGCGCCTGGGTGAGCATCAAGGGGTCGGTTTCATGCTCGCCGACAACGAGATGGACCTGCACACCACGCGCCTGGCGATCTGGCATTGCGCCTGGGTGCTGGACCAGGGCGAACGTGGCAATTTCGAGTCGAGCATGGCCAAGGTCATCAGCTCGGAAGGGATCTGGCGCGTCATCGACCGCAGCGTGCAGGTGCTTGGCGGGCAAGGCGTCACCAGCGAGGCGATCGTCGACCGAATCTTCCGTGACGCCCGAGGTTTCAGGATCTACGACGGCCCTAACGAGGTTCATCGCATGAGCCTGGCACGCAAGATCCTGTCGCGGGTCGAAGGGGGTGCGCTGTGACTGATTTCATCACACGGCTTTTCGACCTGACCGGCAAGCGCGTGCTCGTGACGGGGGCTTCGAGCGGGCTGGGGCTGCACTTTGCCAAGACCCTTGCCGCGGCGGGCGCGCGCGTCGCGGTTGCGGCTCGGCGGGTGGAGCGCCTGGATGACCTGGTCAGCGACCTGGCGTTCGAAGGGCATGAGGCCAGGGCCTATGCGTTGGACGTGACTTCCCGCCAGTCCGTCATCGCCTGCCTCG
The DNA here is from genome assembly GCF_029840925.1 of Pseudomonas sp. GD03858. GTDB lineage: Bacteria > Pseudomonadota > Gammaproteobacteria > Pseudomonadales > Pseudomonadaceae > Aquipseudomonas. The sequence goes on along the minus strand of NZ_JAOCDM010000001.1, from coordinate 173,134 downwards.
ACGCCGTGGAGGCGGACTTCGGCGGTTTGGATGTGCTCGTCAACAATGCCGGGGTCAGCGATACCAAGCGGGTGCTGGACTATGACGACCAGGATTGGGACGGCATCGTCGACACCAACCTCAAGGGCGCCTGGATCGTGGCGCAGGAGTGTGCCAGGCGCATGATCGCGGCGGGGCGCAGCGGCAGCCTGATCAATGTGACGTCGATCCTGGCCAGCCGTGTCGGCGGAGGGGTCGGGCCGTATTGCGCGGCCAAGGCCGGGCTCAGCCATCTGACCCGCTCCATGGCCTTGGAACTGTCCCGTCACGGTGTGCGCGTCAACGCCCTCGCGCCGGGTTACATCGCTACCGAGATCAATCAGCAGTTCCTGGCCAGCGAAGCGGGTGAACGCTTGCGCGCACGTATTCCCAGTCGCAGGTTCTGTGTCAGCGGCGATCTGGATGGTGCGCTGCTGTTGCTGGCGTCCGATGCGGGGAAGGGCATGACGGGAGCGGAAGTCATCGTCGATGGCGGCCACGCCTGCGCAGGTCTGTGAGCCGCTAAGCTTCTGACCAGGCTGGGCTGATGCGCAGCCAGGCTGAGGGTGAAGCCCGAGCGGGCTTCGCCTGCCCCCTGGATGCTACATGAGGGAATATGCCGTGGAGATCTTCCATGCGATGCAGATTTTCGTTCGAGTTATAGAACATGGCAGTTTCACCGCTGCGGCTGAGTCCTTGGGTTTTTCGACTCCGCATGTCTCGCGAAGCATCTCCGATCTCGAAAGCCACCTACAGGCACGGCTGATAAACAGAACCACCAGGAAACTGGCCCTGACCGAGGCAGGGCAGCGTTACCTGGAGAGATGTCGCAGCATTATCGAAGAAATGAAAATTGCAGAGCTCGAGGCGGCTGGTGCTCATCTGCAAGCGTTCGGGAAGTTGCGTGTGCACTCGCCTAACGGCATCGGTCATTATCATGTTATCCCCTTGATCGCCCAATACTCGGGTTTACATCCGAATGTCGATTTTGAATTGAACCTCTCTCAGCTGGCACCGGACATGATTGCTGAAGGCTACGACCTGGTCATCTCTGCCGATAGCCGAGTGGCCGACTCAGGCTTTATCGCGCAGACGCTGGGCTCGACCTACAGTGTGCTGTGTGCCGGACGTGGTTATATTGAGGAGCATGGGGCGCCAACATCACTTAAAGATCTAATCGGACACAGGTGTTTAGGGTTGCGCGACCCTGCCTTTCCGATGGGATGGGAGATAGAGGGAGTTGATATTGGGGAGTTGCTGCCGGTCCGCCAGCAGTTTTCTGTAAATGTGGCAGACGCACTCGCTCAGGCCGCCAAGGAGAACATGGGTATTTGTTTGATTCCCAGCTACGTGGCAGCAGCGGCAATAACGAATGGTGATTTGGTTTGCCTGTTGCCTCATGTACGCGCTAATCAGCGAAGTATCACAGCAATCTACCCGTCTCGACATTTTCTGGATGCCAAGGTCAGAACCTGGATTGATTACTTGAAAAAATATCTGCCTGAACGGTTGACTGCCGATGAACTGATCCTACAAGGGCGAGGCGAGCATTAGGCTCGCCTCGGAGCACCCATCAACCATTTTCACCCTGGCACGAGTCGGAACTCTTGTGGTACTCGATGGTGTGCGCGTGACCGTTATGGTCCATGAAGGTCATGCGGGCCGGTACGACGCCACAGTTAGCGCTCTCGCTCGAGGTCGAAATCACGCTGTCGATATCCAGTTTCATATCGTATGTGTATGCCTGTGCTTCGCTAGAGACAGCATTGTTAATTTCGTTTGAGCTTTGTGCGGCAAAAGTCTGGCTGGCGAATCCAAGAACGGCAAGTACAATTAAGGTTTTCATTTCGGGTCTCCTGTTAAATGTCACCCTTGGAGGCATCACTCGTTGGAGGGGGTGATACTTTTAAAAGGTGTGATTGGATTTTCACCCCGTGGCGTCTTGGGTAAAATGCTTAGACAGTTAAGACATTGTTCGGCTTTGGTTAACAATCGCAATCCATCGCTTGGACGGTGTCTGTCTTAATTGAAACTAGCCTTTGGAGGGAGGGTATTAGAACTCCAGCTTATGCTTTCGTCTGGAATAGATGTGATCCTCTAATGTCTACCTGTCCACTTGTGCGTTCTGCCCATCCTCGATGGCATCATGCAGGACATCAAACGTCACGCTCCGGCGGCGACAGTGTTGGTGGTGGCGAATCCGGTTGACGTGCCGACCTGCCAGGCTTGGTGTCGGAGTGGGCTGGAACGCAAGAAGGTGTTCGGGCAGGCAGGAGTGCTGGATACGGCGCGGATGAAGTGTTTTATCGCCGAACAGACAGGTTTTTCTGCCTGGGATATCTCGGCGCTGGTCCTGGGAGGACATGGCGACAGCAGGGTGCCGCTCATGCGCTGGGTCGATACCTCTGTCTCACTTCCTGTCCAATGAGCTGATCGAGAAAGGTGTGGAGCGCACACGCCAGGGCGGTGGCGAGATTCTGGGCTTGAAGAAGCTGGGCAGCGCCTGTGATGCCGGGTGTCGCAATCGCGCAGATGGTGGAGGCTATCGGCAACGGACGAAACCACATCTTGCCGACGGGTGAGTACGGGCGAACAGGCATCGCCATGGGAGTGCCCTGTGTAGGGGGGACGCGGGTGATTGAGTTGCCGCTGGATACGTAGGAACAGGTGATGTTCGACCACTCTGCGGATCAGGTGGCACGCGATATTGCTGAGATGGATGCTTTGTGACGCAAGTCTGTCAAGCAGGCCGGTCCCGGAGTGGTGCCTGGGATGGGCCATGGCCCTAGCGGAACTACTGGAATATCAAAGACTCTCAGGGTCGCCAAAGAACATTTGGAAAGGCCTCTGGAACGGCATTTCTGGCTCCAAAAAGCAGAAATGTACCCCCAAAAATACCCGCGATACCCCCAGCAGGATGCACGATCGAGAATGGCGATTTCTGACAGCTGTCGAGATGGTGCAGCTTGGATTTCAGTGTAACTCCATGGCGGTGTGGTCGAAAGCAGGACAGTGCCGCGTCCGTATGGAAATTTTTTCACACGGCTGCTATCGACCCAGAGCGGTGAGACATTAGGCGGACATCTTGGCATTTGAGCACAGAACACGGTCCGTTATTAGGGATCTGCCACGTCGCGAATGACCGCTATCGACCCAAAGCGGACACTGGTGAGCGGCAGCTTATCTCCAACGTGATAAAGCACATAGGCGCGGCCTGTGGACGTCGTTAGAAGAAGCCGCGACCGACCCAAAGTGCTGAACTGTCGGGCATATCATCTGGTTTCATACACGCAACATGTGAACTGCCAAGCCGGCCAGTGCGCAGACAAACAGCACCTGTATCACACCGCGCTTGAAGCGGAACATGGCAACTGCTGCAGCAACCGCGATCACCGCTGAAGGCCAATCAAACGTCCCACTGAAGCCTTTTGGCCAGAGCACGTGGTAGCCGAAGAACATGGCGAGGTTCAGAATTACCCCCACCACAGCGGCGGTGATGCCTGTCAGCGGTGCGGTGAATTTCATCTCGTTGTGAGTTGACTCCACCACGGGGCCGCCAGCAAGGATGAAGATGAACGACGGCAGGAAGGTGAACCAGGTGACGAGGCTCGCCGCGACTGCGCCGGCAAGGAATGGGTGTTCCACACCGAACATCGGATGCACATACCCCCCCACGAAGCCGACGAAGGCGACCACCATGATCAGTGGTCCGGGCGTGGTTTCCCCCAAGGCGAGGCCATCGATCATTTGGGTCGGCGTCAGCCAGCCGTAGTGCCCGACCGCGCCCTGGTAGACATAGGGCAGCACCGCGTAAGCACCACCAAAGGTCAGCAGTGCGGCCTTGGTGAAGAACCAGCCCATCTGCGTCAGGGTTGCTCCCCAGCCAAACGACAGCGTCAGCAGCCCCATGGGCAGGACCCAGAGCGCAGCACCGACCAGCAGCAAGCGCAATAAGTGACCCCAACTGAAGCGGGCATGCTCAGGGGCCGGAGTGTCGTCATCAATCAGTGCCGGGCCATAGTTGCTCTTTGCGGCTCCATGACTGCCACCGATCACGAACTTGCCTGGGGCAAAGCGCCCACCCACATAGCCGATGATGGCAACCACCAGCACGATCAGCGGGAACGGCACGTTGAGGGCGAAGATGGCCACGAACGAAGCACCAGCCATGGTCCACAGCCAGCCATTCTTCAGGGCTCGCGAGCCAATCCGGTGGGCGGCATGGACGACAATGGCCGTGACCGCTGGCTTGATGCCATAAAAGATCCCCGCGACTACCGGTACCTCGCCAAAGGCGACGTAGACCCAGGACAAACCGATCAGGATGAACAGCGAAGGCAGCACGAATAATGCGCCAGCAATCACCCCGCCCCAGGTGCGGTGCATGAGCCAGCCGATGTACGTCGCGAGCTGCTGAGCTTCAGGACCAGGCAGCAACATGCAGTAGTTCAGCGCGTGCAGAAATCGCTTCTCACTAATCCACCGCCGGCGCTCAACCAGTTCCTGATGCATGATCGAGATTTGCCCGGCGGGCCCGCCAAAGCTGATGAATCCCAACTTGAGCCAGAACAGGAAGGCTTCATAGAGGCCGATCGGTTGCTGAGTTGCTTGCGATGGTGGCTGCTCGCTCACCGCGGAGGTGGTATCAACCATTTTGGGCTTCCTCACTTGCGAAAGCCGTCAGCAGGCCATCGAAGATGCCTCCGGCGACCATTGTCAGTTGATCGTCATCACCAATGCTCTCTCTCAAGCCGGCGAGGACACGCTCGATACCTGGTGCTTCGGAAGGCTGGTTGCCCCCTACATCCAGGTAGTGGATGACGTCTGCCAGGCGTGTCAGACCTCGCTGCTGAACGGCAAAGCTCTCAATGAGATTTTCGAATGAAACCCGCTGGCCGACGTGGCTGAACCTGGCCCCATCAAAATCAAAGCCGAGTGCATCGCTTGGGCAGTCGCTGGGACTGTCCAACCAAATGAATTCGGCGTCGGCATCGATGAAGCGACGGATTAGCCAGGCACAGGCCAACCGATCCACCCAGGGGCGTTTTCGCGTTGCCCATCGGCGACCTTGGTATTCGCTGCGCTCCAGCTGGTTGATGGCCTCATCATGTGCACTCGGCTCATCGGCGGACAGTGCACGGCTAATCGCGGTCTCAAGCTCCTGCAGGGCCGAGTCGGCTTGGTTCTTGAGCACGCCTGGGAAGAAGTCGATCGCCGCCAACTGGCCGAAGGCCTTCCTGAGCTTGCGTACCTGCCGGGCTGTCTGCAGCGCATCATCCGGGGACAGGTCAGCTCGGCAGCCTGCAATTTCCTCCATGAGCTTGGCGTACTCATCGCGTCTGTCAAATAGCCCGCTGAAGCGCTCCTCGCGTTCAGGCAGCGATAGCAGAAATGCTGTGCCGTTGATGGCCAGCACATCTCGCTCCACTGCTTTGAACGTTTCGCGGCCCGCGCTCTTTTCCGGCAACAGGTACACACCATCCCGCAGCACAGCTGCACCAGAGGCCTTCAGGGTTCTCCAGGCGCGCATACGCTCGGTGGCGTTGGCCGTCGGCAGCCCAAGGATCAATAGCGACCAATAGATCATGTAGAAGACTCAACATAAAACGTATCTATCTCTACATTAATCCAGATCTAGCCAAATGCAACGGTATTTATTGAGCGTGCTGAACAGCATCTAGTCGCGTTGACCAGTTCCTCTTCGGTATTCGCAAGCTGCTGGAGCCAACCTCTTTGTCTCGGCGGTCGACCGCTATGGGTCGTCAGCGGCCACTCGCGAAGGGCTGCTATCGACCCAAAGCCGCCTGTCACGACCCTCTTGCTCAGGATAGGCTTGGCCGGGAGCCCAGCCAAGCAGGGCCCATCACAGCCGGGGATCGCTTTCCCACGTGGTGCCGTAGTAGTCGTGGATACCTCTGCCCCAAGTCGGATCGCTCATGTTTGGCCAGTTGTCCTTATCGAAGCCTGGGGCGTTCTTCAGGCGGTCCTTGTCGGCATCAAGGACGAAGCGCTTGTTCACCGTATCCAGGCGCAAAGCAGCCCACGGTACGGCGAACAGCTTTTCACCCATCCCCAGGAAACCGCCAAACGACAGTACAGCGTAGGCAACCTTGCCGCTGGCGGTGTCCAGCATGATTTCCTTGATGTCACCCAAGTCTTCGTTTTGCGTGTTATACACGTCGTTGCCGATGAGGGTATCCGCGCCCATCAGCCGCGGCCCCGGGCCGCGGTCTCCCTCGGCAGTGAAATCGGTCCGTCCCTTGTACATACCGTACTTGTCGCGTTCTTCGAAGTTCATAGTACGCTCCTGGCCAGAGGCCACAGGCAGTAGAGCCTCTCGACTATTGGTTCAAGGCTGCTCGAGCGACGACGGCGGGAATGTCGGCGTCATCTGACGTTTTTTAACCGCGCGATATCCCGCGAGCATTCAGCAAGGCTCGTACGAGAAACGGGCGGGACAGCGAGCGACGGAATAGGACACTAAGCTACGACAGCCTGGACGTGTTCTGCGGCGCTCAGAATAGGAGAGTGGTCAGCATAACCAGCCGTTCGCTATTTGCGACCAGTGGTGGGACATGGAGTCGACTGAAGCGGCTGCGGATGGCCGTCAATTGGGTCTGAATGCCTTAACGACAGCACAGCACGCGCCGAGAACATCTACGGCGAAAACTTGATGCTGATCGTCAATTGCAGAGGCGACCACTTGAGCGTTCGATGCAGCAAACGTGCAGTGCTCGCAGTCACACACTGTAACTGCCTCCGGAAGACCCGGCCATGCCCATCGAGATCATGAAAACGCCTATCCGCGTACGCGCCAGCAGAAGCCGAACGTGTAAACGGCCCGGACCCCATCCATGGATCTGATCTGGCAAACAATCCAGGCCGAATTCGCCGATATCGGCGATGTGCGTGAGGTCGTGCGGATTCTTGTACGCCTCGTGATGGCTGCCGTACTGGGCGCGGTACTGGGCTTCGAGCGCGAGCACAAGGGCAAATCTGCTGGGGTGCGCACGCACATGCTGGTTTCGCTGGGTGCGGCGCTGTTCGTGCTGGCACCGAGCATGGCAGGTGCCGATGCGCAGGCGCTCAGCCGGGTGATTCAGGGTATCGTCGCCGGTATCGGCTTTCTGGGCGCGGGCACCATTCTCAAAGGCAATGGCCAGGACACCAGTCATGTCAAAGGCCTGACCACAGCGGCGGGGCTATGGATGACGGCAGCCATCGGTACTGCAGCGGGGATGGGACGCGAAGCCACGGCGCTGGTCAGCACGGTGCTGGCGCTGTTGGTGCTGGGCACGATGCCCTTGCTGGTGGACAAGCTCGAAGGGCAGGACGAAGAAAAACAGAAGGAGGAGGGCAGGAAGCACTGAGGGGCGTGGGTCGCCCCCACAGAGCCTGCCTGCCCTTGTTCAGACCGACGCTGAACCATTCAGGCGCTCGATCGCGTCGATCAGGTCGTCATAACCCACCGGCTTGTTCAGGTGACGGTCGAACCCGGACTGGCGAGACTTGTATTGGTCGGCGCTTGCCCCATAGCCAGTCAACGCGATGGCCGGGATGTAGCGTAGATGCTCCAGGCCGCGCAGCGCCCGGATCAGTGCATGGCCATCCATGCCAGGCATGCCGATGTCGGAAATGATCACGTCGTAACGCGCATCTGCCGCCGACTGCAGCGCCAGTGTCGGGTCGCTGTAGGCATCGACGTCGGCATCTTCCATCAACAGCAATTGTTCCATCACTTCCAGCACATCGACCGAGTCATCCACCAACAGGATACGAACCCCTTTCAGCCGACCTTCTGAGGGCAGCACTTCGCCCTGCACTTGGGGTTGCTGGGCGTACGCGCACAAAGGCAGGGTGATGATGAACGTACAACCCTGGCCTATTCCGGGAGACTCTACGCTGACCGCGCCGCCATGGGCTTCGACCAATTGACGAACCAGGGAAAGGCCAATACCTAGCCCCTCTCGCCCATGGCCGGTGGGTGCAGCCTGGTTGAACAGCTCAAAAATATCTTCCAGGGAGTTTTTGGCGAGGCCTATGCCCTGATCAATGACTTCAAGGCGTGCCTGCTCATCCTGGCGAGCAAGTCTCAACAGAATCTCGCCATCGGCAGGGCTGAACTTCAGTGCGTTGTTCAGCAGGTTCCAGATGATCTGCTCGACACGGGTGCTGTCGGCCTCCACATAGACCGGTTCGCCATCGGCCGGCAGCGTCAGCCGAACTTTGCGCCCTCGCTGCTCGTTGCAGGCTACGGAGCAGATACCCTGCAGCACGGCGCAAAAATCGACTGGCTGGGTCTTCAGTTTGAGTTTGCCCGTGCGGATGCGCGCTACATCGAGCAAGTCATCGATGATCCGCGCCTGGCTGGTGACCGCTTCGCGAATGACGTTGACCGCTTTGCTCGCCATGCCGGTACTTGTGACCGATGGTATACGTCGCAAGATATCGGCATTGAGCTGAATCAGGTTCAACGGGTGCTTGAGCTCGTGGGACATCACCGCGAAGAACTCGTCCTTCATGTGGCTGGAGCTTTGTGACTCGGCCAGGCGCTTGCTTTGTTCGTCCTGCAAGCGCTTGTGGCCGGTCAGGTCACGGGCAATCTTCACGTAACCGCGCAGGCTGCTGCCCTTGAGGCGTGAAACTTCACCACTGCAGTAGAAGCGGCTGCCGTCCTTGCGCACATGCCAGCGTTCGTCCTGGCCGCGGCCATGCAGGCGCGCGGCACGCAGTTCACGTTCTGGTTCGCCATCTTCGCGGTCCTGATCGGTGAAGATCAGCGCATAGTGCTGGCCAATCACTTCATCCTTGGCGTAGCCGAAGATCAACGCAGCGCCCGTGTTCCAATCGATGATCAGGCCCTGTTCGTCAAGCAGGATGATGGCGAAGTCATGGGTGCTCTCAGCGACCAGGCGCATGCGCTCCTCCCCTTGGCGCAAGCGTTCTTCGGCTGCGCGGCTTTTGGTGATATCAATGAACGTCAGCACGGTGCCATCGACATTCTGCTCGCTGGCCCGATAAGGCAGAAGGCGCGCCAGGTACCAATGCTGGTCCTGCCCAATCACTTCACGCTCGATCGTGGTTTCGCGCTCGATCACCGCACGCGCATCGTCCGCCAGGCCTGGGTACTCCAGGCGATGGGTGATGTCCAGCAGCGAGCGGCCGGTGTCGACCGGCAGTATGCTGAAAATGGCGGTGGCCCCAGGGGTGAACCAGCGAATGTGCAAGTTGCGGTCGACAAACACGGTGGCGATCTGGGTGGAGGCGATCAGGTTGCTCAGGTAGTCGTTGATCTTGTCGGTTTCATCGACCTTGGTCTTGAGCTCGTAGTTGACCGTCAGCAATTCTTCGTTGATGGATTGCAGCTCTTCCTTGCTGGTTTCCAGCTCTTCGCTGGCCAGGCGCAACTCTTCGTTGATCGCCTGCATTTCTTCGTTGGAGGCCATCAGCTCCTGGCTGGAGATGTCCGACTGCTCGATGGTTTCCTGCAACTGCTGACGGGTACGCTGCAGTTCGCGCTCCAGGGTGCTCAACACCATGCCTTCGGTTTGCTGAATAGCAGGCGGATTGTGGGGATCAGCGTCGCGAACCTGGAAAACCACCAATAGGCATTCGCTGCCACTGGGTTCGTCCTGGTGGGGCTGTACCTGGACCTGGACTTCGACGCGCTGATCGTCGACGGTGGTGATCACTGCGCCCGAGCTGATCGGCTGGCCGGTGTTCTGAGCTTGCAACAGGGTACTGCGCAGGGCAGGGCGCAGCGGCGTGAGTACCAGGTTCAGCAGGCTGGGGCTGACTTCGCCACCGGCGTGGCGCAGGAAGCGGCCGACACCATCACTCATGTGCAAGATGTTGCCATCGCCATCGACGATCAGGCTGGGCGGTGTGCGCCTGGACAACGCCCGGTGATGGATTTCAGCATAGGACAGCTTGCGCAGGGGCTTGGGTTTGGCGCGTACTGCTTGCGTGTCGGGCGCCTGAAGCCGCCCCGGGCGGCGCGCCGGCTCCACTTCCCTGGCGCGGAAGATGCGATGGCGCTTGTCCACGGCAATGAACAGGTCGGCCGCCACGTCCGCTGATTCCGAACTGCCCAGGAACAGGTAACCTCCTTTGCGCAGGGCGAAGTGGAACAGCCGCAGGATTTCCCGTTGCACTTCCCGGTCCAGGTAGATGAGCAAGTTACGGCATACCACCAGGTCCACCTGAGAGAACGGTGGATCGGACAACAGGTTGTGGCGGGCGAACAGGACTTTTTCGCGGATGTCCTTGCGAACCCGGTAATGCTGGTCCTCTTTGATGAAGAACTGACGCAGCCTGGCCGTGGGCACATCGGTGGCGATGGCATCGGGATAGACGCCCAGCCGACCGACATTGATCGCGCGCTCGTCGAGGTCGGTGGCGAACACCTGCACCTTGGCACTGCGCTGCTCCATCGCCAATTGTTCGGTTGCCATCATCGCCAGGCTGTAGGCTTCCTCGCCGGATGAACAACCCGCCGACCAGATGCGTATTTCGCGCTGCGGATCCTCGCTGTCGTCGTTGGCCAGCCCCGGCATCGCCTGTTGTTGCAACGCTTCGAAGGCGTCCCGGTCGCGAAAGAAGTTGGTGACCCCGATCAGCATGTCCGCCAACAGGGCGCGAGACTCCTCAGGATGCCGCTCGAGGTAGTCGCGGTAACCGGCAAGGTCGGTCTGCGCGGTGACGTGCAGGCGACGTTCAAGCCGGCGCAGCACCGTCGCGCGCTTGTAGTGCTGGAAATCGTGGCCGGTGCTGGCATGCAGCCGGGCGAGGATATCGTCGAGGAGCGGGTCGGATTGGGCTGGGTCGCCTGAGCGTTCGCCTAGCGGCGGCGGGAGGCTGTCATCCTCGATTTCCGGCAGTTTGACCTTCTGAGCCGAGCGCCACAGTTCCACCAGCTTGCCCGGAATCTCGGCCACCGTAAGGATCAGGTCGACCATGCCGGTGGCGATGGCGGCCTTGGGCATGTCAGGGTACTGGGCGTCATCGGGCGACTGCACAAGGGTCACGCCACCTTGTTCCTTGATGCGCGACAGGCCCACTGCGCCATCGCTGCCGCTGCCCGAAAGGATCACGCAGAACGCATGGTCCTTGTGCACATCAGCAAGGTCGCGGAAGAACAGGTCGATGGCGACGTGGTCGCCGCGGCTGCGCCTGGCCGGGCTGACCCGCAGGTAGCCGTCATTGGTGGACAGGCGGTTGGCCGGCGAAATGACATAGACGTGATCACGCTCGATCGGTACCGGCTCGCTTACCTGGCACACCGGCATGCGCGTGACGCGCTGGATCAAGCGGTCGGCCTGGCTCTGGTGGTCCGGCGACAAGTGCAACACCACAACGAACGCCATGCCGCAGTTTTCGGGGGCGTGCTGGAAAAACGCCTGGACCGCCTCCAGCCCGCCGGCCGATGCACCGATACCCACCACTGGAAAGTCCAGATGGCTGGGGCTTAGCGCAGGGTTTTGCGGCGAGGCGAGCGTGGGCTTGCTGGACGATTTCATGGGCACGAGCCTTGTGCGAACCGAAAGTGAGCAGTGGCAGCGATTATAGGCTCGACAGCCTTCAATGGACGAGCGGAGATACAGGTAAGACTGCTCGCACGGACCAAAGTGCGACGCGCCGTCACAGTGCTTGAGACTGAACGAGGGGGGGCGGCATCGCCGTAACCTTGATGGCACGCACTGGCACGGCAAATTTGGCGCCGATTCGGGTAAAGCGTTCGAGCAGGTGAAAGTTGATGGCCTGTTGAATATCCATGTAGAGGTTGTAGCCCGGGTCTCTCACGATATAGACGCATTCGAACTCCAGCGCTTCTTTGCCAAAGCCGCGCAAATGAGCGCGGTCGAAACGCACCTGCTGCTGGGCCTTGATCGCCTCTTCGACGATGGAGGGCGCCTGTTTTACCGCCTCGGTGGGCGTGTCGTACGACAAGCCGAACTCGAACACGATGCGTCGTTCCTGCAAGCGCTTGTAGTTCTGGATCGTGCTGCTGATCATGCTGGCATTGGCCATGACGATCTGCTCACCGCCCAGGCTGCGGATGCGTGTAGTCTTCAGCCCCACGTGCTCCACCGTGCCGGCCAGTGGGCCGATGACGATGAAGTCGCCGACTTCGAAGGGTTTATCGACGGCAATCGACAATGAGGCAAACAGGTCACCCAGAATGTTCTGCACGGCCAGGGCGACGGCAATACCGCCCACACCCAGGCTGGCCACGAAGGCGGTGATATTGACGCCCAGATTGGACAGCATGGCCAGCAACACCACCGACCACAACAGCACGCGCGCGCCCCAGGCCGAAAGCGTGGCCAGCGCACTGCCTTGGTAAAGGCCGTCGGCGCTGTGCCGGCTGAAGTAGCGGGTCAGGCCCAGCGCGATGGCGCGATTGACCCAGAGGCCGATCTGCAGGGCAGCGACCACGAACCACAAGCTACTGACCCGGCCCAACCAGCGCTCGGGCAGGTCCAGCATGCTCAGACCCACCAGCAGCGAAGCGAGCAGCAGCAGGCTATTGCTGGTGCCGGCCAGTACCTTGGCCAGCACCTGACTCATTGCCCCGTCATGTTCGGACCAGCGCTGCACCCGGCGCATCAACAGGCCGATGACAGCTCTGGCAATCGCGAACGTCAGCACGGCAACGCACAGCGCTACCAGCAGGTTGAGGATGGAAATGCCGAAGAATGTGGTGTCGGTGAACAGTTCGATGATTCGATCATTCATGGGGAGCCCACCTCCAGATGGCTCGAGGCAGGGCCGCAGGGCGGCCCTGGCGATTGCGCGGTGACGTGTGGGTTACTTGCCGTGGGTCGCTTGCAGCGCCTTGGCCTGTTCCAGATGGTGTTGCAGCGTTGGCAACTTGTCGCTGGCGAAGGCCTTCAGCTCTGGCTTGTCGGAGGAGGCGGCCTCTTTTTTGAACAGTTCCACGGCCTTTTCGTGCGCGTCGACCTGGTTATTGACGTATGACCGGTCGAACGACTCCTCGCGCCATTCGAGGATCATTTTTTTGACCTTGTCGGTCAGCGCGGCTTCGTCGGGCACGCTGATGTCCAGCTTGCGCGCGATATCACCGAGTTCCTGATTGGCTTTGGTATGGTCTGTGACCATTTGCTGGGCGAATTGCTTGATATCTGCGCTCTGGCTCTTTTCCTGCGCCAGGTTGGCGGTGACCACTTCGGCGATACCGGCTTCAGTGGCCGCATCGACGAAATCGTCCGAAGACGCTGCCTGCACCTGCAGCGACGCCAGGCCAAGCAACAGGGTAACTCCGGCGATTTTCAAGAATGGTGTGTTCATGTCTCACTCCTTCGTTCTGTTGGCGCGACCTCAATGTCGCACTCGGTTGAACCGCAGGTGTGGGTGAAGGTTTAGTTTTTCTTGAATACAGGGCGGCCGTGGCAGAGCACTCTGCGTTTCCGGGCACCGCTCATCCGCTATGTCGTAATCAGAACGAATTCAGGGGGGCGCGTTGGACTCGTTGGTATAAGTCTTCAAACAAAGCGAGAGCTCGACATGAAAAGCAACCTGTTCACCACGCTGTTGTTGACTGCCAGCTTCACGCTGCTCGGAGGTTGCTTCGACCGCGATAACGACCATCCAGCGAAGGATGCCGACCCGAGTAAACCGTCGCTTCAGATGCAGCAACCCAGTGACCCCGCAACCGCCCCTCCAGCTGAGAGCAAACCGCAGAACCCATGAGCGAGGTACAGGGCATGGTGGCGATGACACCGGCAGGTACAAGGATTCACAAGGCTGATTTAGGGCTGGAGCATCGCTATCGCGCGCTGCTTGAGGGGCGAGAGCCGACCGCCGAGGCTTGGCTGGATGAGCAACTGCGCAATACCCTTGTGCTTGACGATGACCTGCCAGATGATCCTGGGCTACTCCTGGAATGGGCCGATGCCCATGCACGCCGTGTGGCAAAAGAGCATGCGGCCTATCTGGCACAACGGCGTCAGGGCGGGGCACGTCGTTATTTTGCCAACCGTGCCCATGCCTTGTGGTTCCTGCAGCAGGTCGCGCCGACCAAGGCGGTCGATGGCGCATGGCTGCACGGGGCCTTGTGGCACTGGCAGGACCCGCGCTTCCATGGGCTGATCCGCACCTTTCTCGAAGAGCTCGGGGACGGTGACCCGCGCTGCAATCATGTGTTGATCTACCAGCGCTTGCTCAGTCGGCTTGGTTGCCTGCAGGAAGGCCCGCTTGACCCCGTTCGCTACCTGCAGGGCGCGCTGCAACTAGCTTTAGGGCAGCACTGCCAGCGGTTCCTGCCGGAAGTGATCGGTTACAACCTGGGTTACGAGCAACCGCCCTTGCACCTGCTGATTACCACGCATGAGCTGGCCGAGTTGGGTATCGACGCCTATTACTTCCAGCTCCATGTGACCATCGACAATGCCGCCAGTGGTCATGCGCGACGCGCCGCGCAGAGCGTCACCGAGCTGGCGCGCGATCAGGGGGCCGCGTTCTACGAGCGGGTACGGCACGGCTATCGGCTGAATGACCTGGGGATCAACACGCCGTCGTTGATCGCCTCGTTCGATCTGCAGGCCGAATTGCTCGGCGCGCTGGAACGCAAGCGCAGCTACGGGCAGTGCATGCATTCGGACCGCTGTCGTCTGCAAGGACGCACCATCAACCAATGGCTTGCTGAACCCGGCGCGATGCCCGGGTTTCTGGATGCACTGCAGGCCCAAGGTTGGATCAAGCGTGACACCGATCCCCGACAGAGCCGCTTCTGGTCGCTGATCGAGGGGCCGACAGCGGCTATGTTCGGTGTGTTCGATGCCTATGAAAAGCAGCTCTGGTATGACTGGATCGCTGGAAACTGGCAAGGCGCCGGAACGCGTCGGGTGCCGCCAGGGCAGTGGGAGCACGCCTTGCAGTTGGCAGATGAAACGCCCCTTTCGCCGCAGACTGCGGACATGGCTGCACTGATCGAAGCAATGGCCGGCAATCGGCATGCTACCCCGGCGGGCCTGCACGCCACCCGCGCGTTCATCAAGGCCACCGGCCTGATGCACGGAGGGCTTTACTGATGCTGCTCGACCAGGACCAGATCCGTGCCGATGAGGCCTTGCTGCAATTGGGTAACCGCTTGCGCGCCGACGGCTATCATTTCACCTGCGTAACCCCTGCGACCCAAGCCAGGGTCAATGCCCGGGCCGATGCGCAGCAGGCGCGTACCTTGCGTGATGTGTTCGGCTGGAGTAGACCGTTTGCCGCGTCACTGCTCAGCCCTGATGCACTGGAGCAACTGCGCCTTGCCGGCGTGCTGGAAACACAGGGGGCGCTGTGGCGCAGTACTGTGCGCTGGTCCAGCCTGGACGATCTGTTGCTGGTACATGCTGCCTGGCCAACGGACAGCCGCGACGCGGTGTTCTTTGGCCCGGACAGCTACCGTTTCGCCCAGCTGATACACGATCATTTGAGAAGCACGCCCGAGCGCGTGCAGCATGCCGTAGACATCGGCTGTGGCAGCGGTGTCGGGGCGTTGCTGATTGCTCGCGCCACCCAACACGCTCAGGTTTGCGCAGTGGACATCAACCCTATGGCATTGCGCTACACCGCCATCAATGCCGCCTTGGCCGGTGTGGCCAATGTTTCGGTCGAGCGCAGTGACCTGCTCAATGACATCGCAGGTACCTTCGACCTGATCGTCGCCAACCCGCCGTACATGCTCGACGCCGGACAGCGCGCCTACCGCCACGGCGGCGGCGCACTGGGTGCTGAGCTGTCGCTGCGCATCGTCGAGCAAGCCCGGGAGCGCCTGTCGCCCGGGGGCACGTTGCTGCTCTACACCGGTGTCGCCATCGTCGACGGGCGCGACGCGCTGCTCGAAGCCATGCGGTTGCGCCTGGCAGGGCCTGCGTTCAGTTGGTTCTATCGCGAGCTGGACCCCGACGTATTCGGTGAGCAATTGCTTGAACCCGGTTACGAGCAGGTCGAGCGCATTGCCGCCGTGGCCCTGACCGTCACCCGTCGCGGCTGATAGCGTCGTGGCGCGGCAGTGCACGTTTGGCATCGAGGAAGAATACCTGCTGGTGAAGCTGGCCACCGGGCAGGTCATGGCGGCTCCGTCAGCAGCCGTGGCCAGCTGTTGTCGGGATGCGCTGGGCCCGTGGTTCGCCGAGGAAATGTTCCACAGCCAGATAGAGCTCGCTTCGCCCGTATTCGATGCCCTGCACCAGGCGCGTGATTTCTTTGGCGAGCGGCGTCAGCGCCTGGCCCAGGCACTGGCCGACGAGGGCGCCGGGCTGTACGGCGCGGCGAGCCACCCCAGCGCCCAGTGGCTGCGCCAACGCCCACGTGGCACCCCGCACTATCGCCAGTTGTTCGACGATTATCAGCTGGTGGCCCAGCGCAGCCTGTTGAATGGCTTGCACGTGCACGTTGGCGTACCGGTGGGCATCGATCGGATGCGGGTGATCAATCGGGTGCTCTACTGGCTGCCCTTGTTGTTGGCGCTCAGTACCTCGTCTGCGTATTGGGGCGGGGAGGATACCGGCTACATGAGCTACCGCCGCGTGGTGTGCGGGGAATGGCCGCACATGGGGCTGCCTGAGCCGTTGCCGGACTGGAGCGCGTACCAGCGCTACCGGGCATTGCTGCAACGGACCGGCAGCTTGGCCAAGGACGGCGACTTCTGGTGGGCGATCAGGCCCTCGCGGCGGTTCCCTACGGTCGAGCTGCGTATCTGCGATGGCTGCCCGCGGCTGGAAGATGCACTGGCCGTCGCCGGCCTGTTTCGCCACCTTGTCGAGCTGGCGCTGGCCCGCCACGATGACCCCGCCAGCCGCGAGATGCGCTGGGTCACCCAAGAGAACTACTGGCGCGCCCTGCGTCAGGGCCGCCTGGCCACCTTCATCGGTGTCCACGAGCAACAGCCGGTAAGCGCCGAAGGTTGGCTCATGCAGTTGCAGCTGCAATGCCCGCCGGACACTGCAGATGCCGAGCGTTCATTCATTCAGGCCCGGCACATCCTGCGCGAGGGCAGCAGTGCCGATCGCCAGCGGCAGGCCTTCGCGTTGGCCCGTGAACAGGGCCTGGATAACCGCCAGGCGATGCGCGCAGTGGTCGGGCAGGTGATGAGCGATCATCGGTAGGCCGGTGGCGAGCCGCTGCCCTTGGAAATCCGGATAAACCTTCGCGGCGCCTTGGAGTCAGTTTCAGTAAGGGCCCGGATACTCCAGAGGGCCAGGGAGGTGGCTGATGAAACTCTACTGCCTGCTGCGTGGCTGCCAATGGCGCAGCCTGCTGGTGTGTGAAGTCGCCGGGCTTCACTGCCAGTGTTGCGAACGCTGTGGCGCGCTGCGCTACAGCCAGCCCGGCCAACCCTTCAATACGTAGGAGCGGACCATGGCCCGGTCAATCTGGAAAGGCGCGATCAGCTTCGGCCTGGTGCACATCCCCGTCTCGCTGAATACCGCCGTGCGCAGCGAGCGTGTGGACTTCGACTGGCTGGACAAGCGCAGCATGGAGCCGGTTGGCTACAAGCGAGTAAACAAGGTGACCGGCAAGGACATCGACAAGGAGCACATCGTCAAGGGCGTGGAGTACGAGAAGGGCCGTTATGTGGTGATCAGCGAGGAAGAAGTCCGCAAGGCCAGGCCCGAGGCGACCCAGACAATCGATATCTTCTCGTTCGTCGATGCCGGCGACATCCCGCTGCAACAGTTTGACACTCCCTACTACCTGAGCCCCGACCGTCGTGGCGGCAAGGTCTACGCCTTGCTGCGCGAGACCCTGCACAGCACCGGCAAGGTGGCCCTGGCCACTGTGGTGCTGCACACCCGCCAGCACCTGGCCCTGCTGCGCCCGCTGGAAGACGCGCTGGTGTTGATCACCCTGCGCTGGCCGGAAGAGGTGCGCGGGCTGGATACGCTGGAGCTGGACAAGAGCGTGACCGAGAGCAAGGTCGACAAGCGTGAGCTGGACATGGCCCGGCGCCTGGTGGAGGACATGAGCGGGCAATGGACGCCGGATGATTACCATGATGCGTTTCGCCAGACCATCCTCGACCTGGTGGAAGAGAAAGCCAGCAAAGGCAAGATCGAGACCGTGGACAAAGGCGAGGGCGCGACGGCTGAGAAGGGCGCCGACATCATCGACCTCACTGAACTGCTTAAACGTAGCCTCGGCGGAAAGACCAAAGCGAAGAAGCCGGCGGCCAAGCGACCGCGCAAGGCGTCATGAGTTATGCAAACGGCCCCTCCAGCGCCTTGAGATAGTCCCCAAAGCCCTCGCGCGCACGGCTGTCCACCCGGCTGCTGGTGGCCACGCTGTGCGCTGCGGTCCAGACGATCTGTGCGCCGCTGGCTTCGAGGGCGAGCACCAGATGCACATCTTCATGCGCCGGCAATGGCTGGAAGCCGCCCACGCGCTGGTAGGCCTTGGCGCATACGCCGAGGTTGGCGCCATGGATATGCCGATGCCCTTCACGTGCCTGATAACGGCTGCGGTACAACTGGCGTAACGCTGCGTTCTGCCACGGCTGCCAGCGTTCGATGTGCACCGTGCCGCACACCGCGTCCGCGTGCCATTGCAGCTGTGACACCAGCCAATGCCTGGGCACGCGACTGTCGGCGTCGGTGAAGGCCAGCCACTGGGCACCGCGCTCGATCATCCACTCCGCGCCCAGGCGCCGGGCGATGCCGACGTTGCCGTCCTCCAGTTCCAGGGTATGCACGCCATGGCGGCGGGCGATGCGCGCGCTGGCGTCGACACAGCGGTCGAGCACCACCAGGACCTCCACTGCCAAGCCCGCCGCTTCGGCTTGCGCCACCGCCAGCTTGACGGCGGCCAGACAGTGCCCGAGGCGACGAGCTTCGTTGTGGGCGGGTATGATGACGGCGATCATGGGCAGATCTCGTCAAGGTCCACGACGCTGGGCTGACACGACCAGTATTCGAGCAGGAAGTCTGCCTCCTCGTGGCGCAGCACTGGATAAAGTGGCAGATGCCTGGCCAGCAGGGCATGCACCTCGCGGCCATCCTGCGGGCAACCGGCGATGGGATGGCGCCAGTGGCAGGCCAGCAAACCACCGTCATACGCCAGGCTGGCCACCGATTGCTCGATCACCTGCAGCCAGTCGGTGGGGGCCAGGTAGTAGCCGATTTCGCTGAGCACGATCAGGTCGAACTGCCCGCCCGGCCAGTCGCCCGGCAGGTGGCCCTGTTTGACATGGGCGTGGCTCACACCTGCAAGCCGCTGACGGGCAAGGGCCACGGCGGTCGCGTCGATGTCCTGGCACGACAGGCTGGCGCAGCGTTCGGCCAGCAGGATGCTTAGCTCGCCATTGGCGCAGGCTGGCTCGAATACGCGCTCATAGCATTGGCGCGGCAGGCTGGCCAGGGTCAGCTCGCGCTTGCGCCGTTCGTACCAGCGGGTACGAAAGGCCCAGGGGTCATCGCTGCCGGCATACAAGTCGGCGAAATACTGTGCGTCCAGGCTCATGTTGCCTCCGTTGACAGAAAGATCAGCTCGAACGGTTGCAACAGGCAAGCCTGCAGCTGTTCTGGCACAACCGGTGGGCGATCACCATCGGGCTGCAATTGGCTGGCGTGGGCGGCCAGGGCTTGGCGCTTGAGCGCCAGGTGCTCATCGCACAGCTGCAGGCGGTGAGCCCGGGGCCAGGGCAGGCGCGGGTCATCGGGGCTTGCCCAGTGCCAGGCCCAGACCGGGACCTCAGCCAGTTGTACACGCCTGGCCTGGGCAGCCTGGGCACAGGCGCGACCTGCTGCTTCGTGGTCGCAATGGCCGTCGCCGCGCCATGTGGTCAGCAGCAGGTCGCCAGGTTTGAGCAACTGGTTCAGGTGATTGACCAGGAAGGCTTCATCATGGGGCAGCGCGCCATCCTTGAGGTTGAGTCGTCGCCAGTCCAAACGGTTGAGGTCCAGCCCAAGCAGTTGCAGGGCATGGCGGCTTTCCAGTGGGCGCTGATGACGCAGGCGGCGCTCGGGCCATTGCGAGGAATGCGGGTGGCTGCCCTCGCCATTGGTAGCAGAAATCAGCAGCACGTCCTGTTCTCGTCCCTGGAAGCTGGCCAGCAGCCCGCCGGCCATGAGGATTTCGTCGTCCGGGTGCGGAGCCAGCAGCACCAGGCGCCTTCCGGGGGGGCACAACTGCTCGGGCAGCGTCCAGCTGGCGCGGGCCAACTGAGCAGAATGCTGCCAAGCGCCCCATGGCGTTCCTTGCGCTGCCTGTATCAGGTTCTGGTTCATAGTTGCCATGCTCCCGTCGGCAGGCCGGTCAGTTGCCGGCCCAACTCGGCCAGGTCGCGTTCGGCATGGCTCTGGCGTATGTATACCGGCAGGTCGGCACTGAGCCGGGCGAAATGGCTGCTGCAACAGAACGGCGTGGCACCGAGCGCCCGGCCGGCATGCTGAATGACCTGCTCGACCGCCTGCTCGACCTGGGCGCGGGTGCGCCGCACCTCGAAGCTGGCGTCATCCTGAGGATGGAGGTCGATCCAGGTGGCGCATTCGCGAAGGGCGGCACGGGCACCGTACAAGGCTGCATCGGCTGCGCCCAGATGCGCATCGGCATGCGGGTCGCGCCGGGGTTTGCGGCACTGTTCGTGAAGGTAGCCGGCCAGGGCCTCGGCGGCGCCATACCAGCAAGCGGCGATACCCGCGCCGCCTTGCCAGAAGCCGGGCCGGGACAGGTACTGGCCGGGCGAACCGATGGCCAGCCCTGGCGAGTCGTCGAATTCGATGACGACACTGCGGGTGGCGGCCATGCCTACGGCCTGCCAATGCTCGGCCAGGATGCGCTGGCTGGGATGAGGCAGTTCGATGGCCACCAACTGAGGCTGGTCGTCTTCCCAGGCCGTGAGCAGGGCACGGTCGACCTGCAACGCGCCCGAACACCAAGCCTTGCGGCCTTGCAGGCGCACGCGTTCACCGTCCCGCTCGACGATGTATGCCCGGGCATCTGGCGGCTCGGCGGCCCACACGCCCCAAATGCCGTTGGAGGCATGCTGGGCGGCACCGCATTCGGCGAGGATCGCCAAGGCGTCGGTATGGCCTTCATAGAGTTTGGCCAGGCTTAGATCGCAACCGGCGACCCGCGCCAGGACGCGCCAGCGTTCGAGCGTGCAGCCCTGGCCGGGCAACGGGAGCACGTCGAGCCGTTCGCCCTGCAAGGCCTGCATCAGTTCTATTAGCGAAGCGTCGCGTTCGATGGCCTGCGAACGGTGAGCAAAACGGTGTAACAACGAATCGAAGTGGGTCAGTTCCATCATGCAATACCCAACTGCTTGCGCATACGCAACGTGATCGACTGGCGTGTCTTGCCCATTTCGGCCCACGGGTCTTCGACCTGTGCAAGCCGCGTGTGAAGGTTGCCGATGTTCCACTGGTTGGCACCCTTGAGCTGGCTCAGTTCCTCACGCCAGATCGGCACCGACACCGGCAGGCCCTCGCGGGCCCGCAGCGAGTAAGCGGCAACGGTGGTGGCACCCTTGCCGTTGCGCAGATAGTCGATAAAGATCCGCCCGACCCGGTTCTTCGGCCCGGACACGGCGCTGAGACGATCAGGGAACAGCCCGGCCATGTGGTTGACCAAGGCATGGCTAAAGTCCTTCACCTCGTCCCAGCCAGCGCGTCGGGTCAAGGGTACGACGAGGTGCATGCCCTTGCCGCCGCTGGTCTTGAGAAACACCTTCAGGCCCAGTTCGTCGAGCAGAGTAAGGGTCAGCTGGGTGGCCTCAAGCATGGCTTTCCAGGGCAGCGCCGGGTCAGGGTCCAGGTCGAGGACAAAGCGGTCGGGTTTATCGAAATCCTTAGTGGTGGCATTCCAGGTGTGCAGCTCAAGCGTGTTCATCTGCACCGCGCCCAGCAGGCTGTCGGCGCGGTTGAGCACCATGGCCGCCTGGCCGGCCTGGGCCTTGTTGTAGCTGAGCACCTTGGGAATATGCAGCTGGCCGGCGTTTTTCTGGAAGAACAGTTCGCCGTCCAGACCATCCGGGGCCCGGACGAGGGCTACAGGCCGGTCCTTCAGCTGTGGCAGCAGCCAGTCGGCGACCTGAGCGTAGTACTGGGCGACCTCGCGCTTGGTGGTACCCGTGGTTGCGTCGACCACGCGGTCGGGGTGGGTCAGGCGCAGGGTGCCCAGGTTCTCGGGTTCTGTCTGTGCTGCGCGCTTGGTGGGCATTGCTCGCTCCAGGTCGATGGCGTTTGCAGGTTTGTCGTCACGCAGGCCGTGGAACACCGAGTGACGCACGATGCCTTCGCGGGTCATTTGGGCATAGGCGACCTCTGCCAGCAGCTGTGGTTTGAGCCAATGCACGCCGCGGGCTTCGGCACCGGAGGGTGGTTTCGGCAAAGGCGATCGGTCGGTTTGCAACGGCTTGAGGCGGGCGTGAATGCTATCCAGGGTGGCCGCGCTGAAACCCGTGCCGACCTTGCCGGCGTAACGCAGTTGGCCGCTGCCGTGGTCGTGCAGGGCCAGCAGCAGGGCGCCGAAGCCATTGCGGCTGCCTTTGGGGTCGGTGTAGCCGACGATCACGAATTCCTGGCGCTGCTTGCACTTGAGCTTGACCCAGTCGCTACTGCGCCGGCCAACGTAGGGGCTGTCGGCACGTTTACCGATCAAGCCTTCGAGTTCCAGCCGGCAGGCGCTGTCGAGCAGTGACTCGACGGGCTCCTCAAAATCGACGGAATACCTGAGTACCTGCGATGCATGGCCTTCCAGCAACCGGGCGAGGGTGGCGCGACGCTGTTGCAGCGGCAGTGCTCGCAGGTCCTCACCGCCCAGCCAGGGCAGGTCGAACAGGTAGTAGGTGATGCGCTCGTCATGCTCGGTGTCGAAGGCGTTCTGCAAAGCCTGGAAGTCGGCCACGCCGTTGTCGTCGACCACTACCATCTCGCCGTCCAGCCATGCCGAGTCGAGGCCCAGGGCCTTGAGCGCCTCGACCTGCCGGGGCATCTTCGCACTCCAGTCGTGGCCATTACGGGTAAACAGGCGTATGTCGTCACCGTCGATACGCGCCAGGATGCGGTAGCCGTCGAACTTGACTTCGTAGCGCCAATCGCCGCTTGGCGGGGAGTCGACCAACGTGGCCAGTTGCGGCTGTAGCGTATCCGGCAGGGGTTTGCGGCCGACTCGCTTGTGCCTGGCGGTGGTCGCCTTGGCCGGGCTGCGCGGGGGCAGGGTACGTTCGCTCAGCACGCTGTCCGGCAGGGCCTCGACAATGCTGTAGTCCGTTTCACTGCGTGCCTGCCCATCATGGGACTTGACCAGCATCCACTGCTCTTTCTTGCCGGCCAGGTGAGTACGGAACAGGTTCCAGACCCCTGACAGTTTTTCGCCCTGCAGGCGAAAGCGCAGCTTGCCTTTTGCATAGGCTTCGCGTGGGTCGCCCTCGGGCTCCCAGACACCCCGGTCCCAGACGATCACATCGCCGGCGCCGTAGTGGCCTTCAGGGATGCTTCCTTCGAAGTTGGCGTAGTCCAGCGGATGATCCTCCACATGCACTGCCAGGCGCCGGACCTTGGGATCCAGTGAGGGGCCCTTGGGGATGGCCCAGCTCTTGAGGGTGCCGTCGAGCTCCAGGCGAAAATCGTAATGCAGGTGGCTGGCATCGTGCTTCTGGATGCAGTACTGCAGCGCATGGGCCGAGCGGGGACGGGCGCGTTTACCAGCCGGCTCGGGCGTGGCATTGAAGTCGCGCTTGCGCTGGTACTCCTGCAGGGGTTTGGCCATGACGGGCTCCGGAAGGGTTCGCGGGTCTCAGGATTGGGAGGCGGCGGTGGCGCGAGGAGTTCAAAAAATGCGAGGGGTGAGGGCTGGCAGAAACTCTGAATCATTTGCCGCCGGGGAGAGTCGACCGAGTGAAGCCCACAGACGGAGAACGTTCATGTCCACACCCGATGACCCAAGACCGCCCATTGAGATCGATGACACCGAGGACCGCATGGGCAGCGTCCACGAGCTGGATTTCAGCGAACGCCGCGATGAACGCCAGGGGCGTGTCGGCGACGAGCGTCCGGCGCGGGAGATCGCCGAGGATTACCCGCCCCGGCGTGTCGCCGAAAGCGGCATGACCGGCGGCGAGGCGCTGAGCGACAGCCTGCACGAGGACAATGTCACCCTCGATGACCTGAGCCCCGATACGCTGCTCGATGAGACCGGTGCCCGCGATCCGCATGAGCCTGGCAGCGGCGGCGCGGCGGACAAGACCTTGCGCCAGGTGGAGGCCCACGAGATCGGTGGCGGTTCCGGCCTGGACGAGGCCGAACTGGCCCGCTCCGCGCCGCTGGACGGCGAGCTGTGGACCGATGAGGTGGTACCCGATGATGAAGGGAGAGAGCCGAAATGAATGAGCAACGATGTTCCTGCACCCATTGTTCTTGCACCGTGGATGCCAATGCTGTGGTCCAGGATGGCAAGGCCTATTGCTGCGAGGCCTGTGCGAAGGGCCATCGCAATGGCGAACCCTGTCGAATGAGCGACTGCAAGTGTGGTGAGTTGGCTGAGTCGAAAGAGTCCAATGTCGATAATGCACTGGAGGAAACATTCCCGGCGAGCGATCCGATTTCGCCATGAGGCCAGTTGCTGCCAGATGTGAGACGGGAGTTGAGATCATGTGGAAACTCACCCGTCACGCATCTGGTTTGAGTTAAGCCCTCAATGGGTCTGCCAGACACCGTTATTGCGTTCGCAATCGCTGCGGGCCTGGCCCAGGCTAGGGGTGTCGTAGTAGTAGGTGATGATCCGCGCATCCTTGGGTAGTGCAGGGCGGGTGGCAGGTTCATCACGCCCAGCGGCATCGGGGTTGGCCAGTGTCTCTTGCGTCAGTGGCGCGATACAGCTGCCAACGCTGCCGTCGGGGCAACGCTCGACCCGACGCTTTTCGCTGTTCAACATCTCTTTACTTTCATTGCTGCACGACCAGGCAATCGCCTCGGCGGGCAGGTTGCTGTAGCTGTAACAGGTGTGTTGCTGCACGGGTTTGACCGCCTCGCTGGATGAGCGGGTAACCACGTCGCAACCTTCGGCCAACACCTGCCCGCAGCTCAGGGTGCCCAGCATTGCCATGTACAGAGCGAATCGCATGATATACCTCCCGGGCACCAAGGCCCGTCAGCGCTTGTCGAGGGCTGCCCCGACCTGCTTGCGCAGGGCCTTGGCGCGCTTCTCGAGAACCAGGTAGGTCACCACCGCCAACAGCAGCGGGATCAGGTAGTACAACGTTCGATAGCCCAGCAGCGCCGCGACCAGGGTGCCTTGGCCTAGCTGGCCGTGAAGCAGCGCCAGGAATACGGCCTCCAGTACGCCAAGCCCAGCGGGAATGTGGGCCACCACACCGGCGACGCAACTGATCAGCAACACACCCAGCACCGAGGGATAGAACAGTTCAGGGGGCAACAGCAGGTGAATCAGCGCGGCCATCAGCGCCCAGTTGCTGGCACCCAGTGTCACCTGGCAGAGCGCCATACGCAGGCTCGGCAGGGTGACTTCGTGCCCGCGCAGCGCCCACGTACGCCGCTTGGCGAAAGCGCAGGCGCACAGGTAAGCCAACGCCACCGCTACCATCAAAACGCCGATCAGGCGCAGGCCGCTGGCGCCCACAGCCCAGCTCTCCGGCAGCTTCACAAAGCCCAGGGCGAATACCGTACCGGCCAGCAGCAGGTAGCCCATCCAGTTGGTCAACAGCCCCAAGGTCAGGATGCGGGTGATGGTTGGGGTATCCAGGCCCAGCCGGCTGTACAGGCGATAACGCAGGGCAACGCCACCGACCCAGGTGGTGAAGTTGAGGTTGAACGCATAGCAGACGAACGCTACCGGCAGTACCTGTCTGGCCGGCAGGCGGTGGCCGGTGTAGGCGCGGGCGAGCAGGTCGTAACTGGCAAATACCAGGTAGCTGCACAGGGCCAGCAGCAACCCCAAGGCCAGGGTCGAGGGCCGGTAGGCCAGCAGCGACTGGCGGACTTCGTTCCAGTCCAGGTTACGCGCCAGGGTGAACAGCAGTACCGGTATCAACACCAGGAACAGCACGGTCAGCAGGCGTTTGCCCCAGGTCTTCCAGCGTGTAGCGGCCATCAGGTCTCGCCCCCGTGGTAGTCGGCCGGGGCTTCGCCGTCGGCTTGCAGTGACTGCAGGCGCTGCCGGTGCGCCGGAAACCAGCCGGCGATCCGCGGGAAATAGCGCGTGATGTGAAAGCCCAGGAAGATCAGCGGAGCACGCCACCAGTAGCCGCGCACCATGCGCTCCAGTGTCACGGCCTTGCAGTGCTCCCGGCTCAGTTCGGTCAAGTGCTGGTACAGTTGTTCGTTGAACGCGGGGTCGCGTATCAGCAGGTTGGCCTCAAGGTTAAACGACAGGCTCAGTGGATCGAGGTTGCTTGAGCCTACGGTGGACCAGTCGTTGTCCACCAACGCAACCTTGCCATGAAGCGGCCGCTGGCAGTACTCATGGATGCGCACGTCGTCGCGCAACAGGTAGTTGTAGAGCAGCCGCGACAGCGCACGTACCCAGCGCATGTCCGATTGCCCCTGGAGGATCAGCGTCACCTCGACTCCGCGCCGGGCGGCGTTGCGCAGTTCGCGCAGCAAGCGGTAGCCGGGGAAGAAGTAGGCGTTGGCCACGACGATACGTTGCCTTGCTTCACGGAAAGCCTGCAGGTAGCAGGCTTCGATATCGTTGCGATGGCGCTGGTTGTCGCGCTCCACCAGCACGGCGCTGGCCGGGCCTGAGGCGATGCCGTCCGGCTGAACCCTGCTGGCGGCATCCAGCACCGGCGCGAGCATGCGGCAGGAAGAAGCATGCACCTGGGCCACCACCGGGCCGACGACTTCCACTGCGTAGTCCTGTTTGGCCTGGGGGCCGAAGTCACCCAGGTGGTCGGCACTGTAATTGATGCCGCCGATGAAGGCGCGTTGCCCGTCGATTACCAGGATCTTGCGGTGCAAGCGGCGAAACAGGTTGGTGCGCATGCCCACCAGCCGTGGTTGCGGATCGAACGAATGGAAACGCACCCCGGCCTCGGTCATCGAGGAGATGAACTCGTCAGGCAGGTCGGCGGTGCCGTAGCCGTCCACCGCCACCTCGACCCGCACCCCACGCCGCGCGGCATCGATCAGAGCCTGGCGCAGTGGCTGGCCGACTTTGTCGTCGTAGATGATGAAGGTTTCCAGGAGGATTTCCTCGCGTGCCTGGGCCATGGCCTCGAATACGCGGGGGTAGTACTGCTCGCCGTTTATCAGCAACTCGACGCGGTTGCCGTCGCACCAAGGCAGCTTCATAGCGTCACCTGCGCCACCAGCGGGGCATGGTCGGAGAGGTGTGACCACGGGTATCTGGACAACACCCGTGCTTCGCAAGCTTGAGCGTTACGCAGGTAGATGCGGTCCAGCCGCAGCATCGGCAAGCGCGCGGGAAAGCTGCGTGCCGGCTTGCCGAAGGCCTCCACCAAGTGCCCCGACAGCCGCGCATCCGCTTTCAGGCGCCAGTCGTTGAAATCGCCGGCGACGATGACCGGCTCGTCCGGCGGCAGGCTATCCAGCAGTGCCAGCAGCAGGCCGACCTGACGCTGACGATGCGCTTCATGCAGGCCCAGGTGTACGCAGACGGTGTGCACCTGTTCATGGCCCGGCACTTCCAGCTGGCAATGCAGCAGGCCCCGTTCTTCGTTGCCATGGACCGAAACATCCAGGTTGTCATGGGCACGGATGGGAAACTTGGACAGCAGCGCGTTGCCATGGTCGCCATGGGGGTAGACCGCATTGCGGCCATAGGCGAACTGCGGCCACATGCTGTCGGCGAGGAATTCGTACTGGGGTGTCTGTGGCCACTGGGGATGGCGCTCGGCATGGAGTTGATGACTGCCGTGCACCTCCTGGAGAAACACCAGGTCGGCACCCGTCGAGCGTACCGCCTCGCGCAGCTCCGGCAAAATGAAGCGGCGGTTGAACAGGGTGAACCCTTTGTGCACATTGAGGGTCAGGACCGTCAGGCGATGTACGGCGGTGACCTTGTCGATGATGCAGCGGGGGGCGGGCAGTGTCGGGTTCATAGCGGCTCCTGCGGCTCGACGCCTGGTTCGGTCGCCAGTTCGCCGCCAAGGCCCAGCTTGTCCAGCAGGCGGCGGGCATCGTAAGGGGCATGGACTTTCTGGTCGTTGTCGAAGTAGCAGTAGACGTCACGGGAGGTGCGTTTTGCCGGGGCGCGACGCACCACACGCTGAGCATCCTCAGGCTGACCGCCCGCAGCCCAGGCCTGGATGCGCAGGCGCCAGCGGCGCAGTGCCCTGGCCGTGTAGCCGCTGCTGTACAGTTCGACATCGCCATGCAGGCGCAGGTACATGAAATCGGCCGTGACCTCTTCGACATAGGGCCATTTGCCGGCGCTGTCGGCGACCACCAACGCAACCTTGTGCTTGCGTAGCAGGTTGATGAAGGTGTCGCAGAGGAAGCTGGGGTGGCGGATTTCCACGGCGTGGCGCAGGCGCGCATTACCCGGCACGGCCACGCCGCCGTTGCCTTGCAGGCGTTCTGCGGCGTGGCGCGCAATGCTGCGGGCGGCTTTGCGGTCGCGTGGCAGCTTGGCCAGAAAGTCGCCGAAGCGCTGCGCGTCGAATTTCAGGTTGGGGGGAAACTGCCACAGGAAGGGGCCGAGTTTGTCGCCCAGCAGCAAGGGGCCCGATGCGAAGAAGTTGGCAAGCGCCTCGTCGATTTCGCGGAGCCTGCGTACATGAGTGATGTAGCGCGGCGCCTTGACCGAGAAAACGAAGCCCTGCGGTGTCTGGTCACGCCACTTGCCATAGCGCTCGGGGGTTTGCAGTGCGTAGAACGAACCGTTGATTTCGATACTGTTGACTGCCCGCGAGGCAAAGGCCAGCTCGTCGTCCTGGCGCAGACCCTCGGGGTAGAAATCCTTGCGCCATGGGCCATAGCGCCAACCGGAAATTCCAATGCGGATCTCACTCACCATAGCCCCCTGCGCTCCTGTACCTAACAGTAGCGACAGGCAGCTGGAGCAGATTGTTCAGCGGGATTGACGAGTGGATGGCCATGCAAAAAGGGGAACTTTACCGTAGTTGCAATCCTCCACCGGATGCCAGGGTTCCACTGAGGTACACCATGAAGGAGGCTCAGCCATGAAGTTTGATCGGTTTGCACAATGGCTGGCCAACCACAGCGGGCGGCCATTGACCTTCGTTATTGCCTTGATGCTGATCATTGCCTGGGGCGTAAGCGGGCCCTTGTTTCATTTCAACGACACATGGCAGCTGGTTATCAATACGTCGACCACGATCATCACATTCCTGATGGTGTTC
This sequence comes from Pseudomonas sp. GD03858, assembly GCF_029840925.1. Taxonomy (GTDB): domain Bacteria; phylum Pseudomonadota; class Gammaproteobacteria; order Pseudomonadales; family Pseudomonadaceae; genus Aquipseudomonas. Next base: position 143,820 of record NZ_JAOCDM010000001.1, on the reverse strand, counting down.
CTGATCCAGAATACCCAAAACCGTGATAGCGACGAGTTGCACATAAAACTTGACGAACTGTTGCGCACTACTCAGCGGGCGCACAAGGCGTTGCTCGACCTTGAGGATATGGGACCTGCTGAACTCCATGCGCTTCGAGAGCGATACCAGCAACTGGGGGAACACGACGAAGCGGGGCCGGACAGGGAGGACTCCCATTGACGTGTTCAAGATCAAGCTATGGCGTTGTTCCGACAGGGGCAAGGCCGTGACGGTGAACAAACCATACTTCTCAAACTTCGGAGACCAGATGATGAACAAACCCGACGATCAGCGGCAGAAAGGCCCCCATTCTTCCGATCATGCAACGACTGATCAGGACCTGGGGTTCGATCCGGACTCTCCGGACCTGGATGACCCTCAAGTGGACCCGCAGGGCCCCGCGAAACCACCCAGGGACGTGGAAAAGAAAGCGTAAGCCTGACTACCGTGGACGAATGCCTGCCGCACCTGCATCCATCTGTTGGCCCGGCTCGTCTTCCACAGTTCGACATGCCTGCCATGCCGGGGCAAACGGCGTGGGCTTGTTGAACTGGCAAACCCGTTGTTTGCCAGTTCATGGGTCAGGCAGCTAGCCAGCAAGGGCTTTGATCAGTTGCTCGCTGAAGGCGGGGATATCATCCGGCTTGCGGCTGCTGATCAGGTTGCCGTCCACCACCACCTCTTCATCGACCCAGTGGCCACCTGCATTGCGGATATCATCCTGCAAGGTCTTGTAGCTGGTCATCCGTTTGCCTTTGGCCAGTCCACTCGATACCAGCAGCCAGGCGCCGTGGCAGATTACCGCAAGTGGCTTGCTGGCCGAATTGTGGCTTTTGACCAGTTTCTGGGCGCCAGGTATCAGGCGGATGGTGTCGGAATTCTGTACCCCACCCGGTAGCACGATGGCATCGTAGAGGTCGAGGTGGGCGCTGTCGAACGTCGCGTCCACCGCAAACTCATCGGCCGGCTTGTCATGGTTCCAGCCGCGGACAGTACCTTCCTTGTCACTCAGGATGTCGATCACGGCCCCGTTTTTCTGCAAGGCTTCGCGAGGTCCGGTCAACTCCACTTGTTCGAAGCCATCGGTGACCAAAAAGGCTACGCGTTTACCACTCAGTTTCGCACTCATCGTTCACTCTCCGTTTTTGCCAGGTGTGGATGTGGGACGTCTCGGACGGGGTGAGAAGTTCCAATGCACTCCTTCAGCGGTATGGGATGCTGACCGGCTGACCATTGCGGTTGAACATTGCGCGGCGCTTGGGCTCTCAGTAGCAGGGATAGAACGAGGCGGCCGTCATGAGCATCGAACGCAGCATTCCTGAACTTGAAGCCTGGTACGCGCAGTACGACGACATCAGCTACCGGCGCGAATCGCCGGATGCCTACCACCATGAACTGGTTCGCACCGCCGAGGCATTACGGGACGATGGTGCGATTGACTGGGATGACTGGTTGACGCTGAAGGCACTGGCCGACGAGGCACATATCCGGGCACTGGAAGATGCCGTGCAGGCTCACGTGAGCGACCCTGACGCATGAAAACGCTGAAGATCGCCACCTTCAATATCAATGGCATCCGCAGCCGCCTGCCCGCACTGTTGGCCTGGTTGGAGCGGGAGCAACCGGACATTGCCTGCTTGCAGGAGTTGAAGGCGGCCGATCAGCAGTTTCCTCGTCAGGCCATCGAAGCGGCAGGTTATGGTTGCCTCTACCAAGGGCAACCCTCCTGGAATGGCGTGGCGATCCTGGCGCGCGATAGCGAGCCGCTGGAGATACGTCGCGGGCTGCCCGGCATGCAGGACGATCAGCAGAGCCGCTATCTGGAAGCTGCGGCGCATGGTGTACTGGTGGGCTGCCTTTACCTGCCCAATGGCAACCCGCAACCCGGCCCCAAGTTCGATTACAAACTTCGCTGGTTCGAGTGCCTGATCAAGCATGCCCAAACCCTGCAGGGCAGCAGCCATCCTGCGGTGTTGGCTGGCGATTTCAATGTTGTGCCCACCGATCTGGATATCTACAACCCGCGCTCATGGCTAAAGGACGCGCTGCTGCAACCTGAATCGCGGGCGTGTTTCCAACAGCTGTTGGCGCAGGGCTGGGTCGATGCTGTTCGTCACCTGTATCCTGAGCAGCGCATCTACACGTTCTGGGACTATTTTCGCAATCATTGGGCGCGTAATGCCGGGCTCCGTATCGATCACCTGCTGCTCAATTCCAGTCTCAGCCCTTATTTGAAGCGGGCGGGTGTGGATGCCTGGGTGCGCAACGAAGCCAAGGCCAGTGATCATGCGCCGGTCTGGATCCAGTTGGGCGGGCGCCGCCAGCAACGCTAGCTGTCAGCGGGGATGATCCGTGGAGCGGGTGAATCAGACCGGCGTCTGGACTTGGCACCCATCGGGAAAGTTACACGCACATCCCCTCATCGCGTTCATCGTCAGTGATCAGATCAATGTCGGCTATGCTGAACATTCACCTTTGACGCCTACGGTTACGCCGAGGACCCGACGTGCGGCTCTCTGACTTCATTACACAGAACATCGAGCTCATTCTCCAGGCTTGGGAGGATTTTGCTCGTACCGTAAAGACCCCTATGCCGGATCTTGATGCTGCAGGCCTGCGTAACCACGCTGAAGCCATGCTGCGAACCGTTGCACTGGACATGGCATCCTCGCAGACAGCCCGCGAGCAGTTTGAGAAGTCTCGAGGCATGCAGGCAACGAGTTCGATCGAAACAGCCGCCCAGGCCCATGCGGTTACCCGGCTGAGTGCCGGGTTCACGCTTGACCAAGTGGTTGCAGAGTATCGTGCGCTGCGCGCAAGTGTGCTGCGCCTTTGGTTTTCGCAGCCAATGGCTGATGAACCCCAAGATATTTATGACATGGTTCGTTTCAACGAGGCCATCGATCAAGCACTGGGCGAATCCATCACGTCATACGGCATCGCGGTGGAGACCACACGGAAACTGGTACTGGGTGTGCTTGGGCATGATCTACGAACCCCGATGACTGCAGCTCTTCTGGGCGCCGAGATGTTGAGCCGTAAAGGTCAGCTAAACGAGCGCGACCGAAAAATTGCAGACCAGATTGCGGCCAGTGTGACACGATCCAGGCAAATCGTGACTGATCTACTCGATCTCGCCAAAGCGAACGTGGGTACTGGCATACCCATCCAGAAAGAGCCTGTCGACCTTTCCTAGGTGTGCCATACGCTTGTGGACGAGCTTCGCGTTTCTCGGCCCGAGACCACTATTGTGCTGAAAGGCGGCCGGCAAGCATTCGGCCAGTTTGACGCCACCCGCATGGGGCAGGTGTTTTCCAACCTGATAGCCAATGCGTTTCACCACGGTGATCATGCCAAGCCTATCACCGTAACATTGACCCAAGGCCCTGAAGCGGTCGAGTTGAGCGTACATAACTGGGGCAAGCCCATTGCGCCGGATGTAGTGCCTCATCTGTTCAACCCCCAGGCCAGATACTCGCGACTGACGTCGGAAGATCACGAGGCATCCGGTGGGCTGGGTCTTGGCCTGTTCATCGTGGGCGAGATCGTAGCCCGGCATGGAGGGGCTATCGACGTGGAATCCAACTCTTCATCGGGCACCACATTCCGCATATCCCTGCCAATGGCATAAGCGTGTTCACGCCCTCGCTTGCAGTTGTGTATTTTTTCGCCACCCTCGCAGATTCATGGCACAGAGGCAGAATTGCAGGAGGATCAATGCCCACGCTTCTGCTTGCCAGCCCCAGGCGGCCCACAAAACGTTGCTTGCAAGAAAACAACAGAAACCTGCCTTCCTCCGCCCCGGACGGCGCGAACCGATGCACCACGCTGCCAGCACGGTCATCAACATCGCAGGCCATTCAAGTAACCTAATCCAATATTCCATGACACCTTCCGAATGATGATGGGGTATCTGAAGCTGATCACCTGCCAGCGTCCCGGGCGCTGGCAGGTGATCGCTTGACTAAGCTGCTCGCTGCTCGCCCTTGAGCATCTTTTTCTGCATTTCCATGGTTTGCCCAAGCTCCTCGAGGGTGTCCTTGCCGAGCAGCTTCTTCGCGGTGGGGAACAGCTCGCCTTCCTCTTCCTCGATGTGATGCTCCAACAATTCCTTCATAACCTTGACCCGCCCGGCGAATTCGACGGTGCCGGTTTCGGTATGCAGGAGATCGGGCAGGACGAGAGCGTCGACAGTGCGGTGTTCTTCCTTGGCCTCGTAGTACATCTTCGCTTCTTCCTTGCCACCCGCTTGCTTGATGGCCGGGTAGAGAATTTCTTCCTCGAGCGCGGTGTGGATCTGCAACTCCTGCTCGATCCTGTGGAGTAACTCGGCCCGTTTCTTCACTGCGCGCTCGGTGGTGGTCGACAGCTCTTCGAGCAGCTTCTTCACGAGCTTGTGGTCTTGGATCAGTAAGTCGATAGCGTTCATGGCGTTACCTCATCACGGATTAAGTCAGGAACTTGCTCGTGGTTGAGTACACGCCGAGTGACACGGTTCAATACTTACGATGGCTGGCATCATCGCGTCTGAATGCTGTCAACAGACCTCACTCAGCAGGAATGACCGAAATCTTTCCATTGCGCTCGACGATGGCGAACTTCACCTGCTCAATGTGCTCGATGCCTTGGCTGTCCCGCGCGGACTCAAGGATATCGTCCTCCGTGAGGCGTGCCCGACGCATGCGGTGATGCAGAAAGCGCCCGTTCTCGACAACCAAGGTTGCGTGTCCGTCCAGAAGCCGGGCCAAGGGCCTGGAGTTGAGCTTCGCAAGCGAAAGGCCGACATCCAGAACGATCAGTGTGGCAATCACCAGCATGGCATTGGTGAATGAAAAATCGTCACCCAGAAGCGCCTGCTGGGTGGCCTCCCCGATGATGAGCAGCAAGACGAAGTCAAAGGTCGTCAGGTCGGCCAGCGAGCGCCGGCCGGCTACGCGAAACAGCAGCATGAGGGCGACGTACATCCCGGCTGCGCGGAGGATCGAATCCATGACGCACTCCTAGGGGTAAAGGAATGTGGAGAAGTGAACGGCGCTTTTGGGGCCAGACCTGACGCTGCCCTCCAGAGTGCCTACGTGTTCACTTCGTAGGGTCACGTACAAGGTGGCCACGCCATCTTGCCTGGTACCCAATTGGAACAGCATGGCCTGGCCGTGCGACAGCGATCGTTGCGGCTCCGGTTGTAACGTCTCGATGCTGGCGTCACGGAGCAATGATCCCTCGAGTTGCACCTCCACCGGCTGACCAGGGGTACCCTGAACGGTGATGAAAAGACTGTCTGTCGTGCCGCTTCGGCTGAGGCGCTGGTACTCGACCCGTACCCGGCCATCCTGGCTCACCACCTCGGCATCGCTCAACGGGCCATTACCGAACAGACCTGCCAAAGCAAGCAATACGATGGCCACGAGCACGTACCACCCCACGCGCTCGAAGCGCCAGATGCGCTGCTGCATCGGTATATCTTCTTGAACAGGGTGACGCCTGGATAGCAGTTCATCTTCCGACATGATCACAGCCCTCAGGCGCGCTCGCCGCGTAACCAGCGCTGGTGATAGTGGGAAAGCCGGGTCAACCCGAAAAGGGCGCCTTGGCGCATAACATCAGACCACTCGCCGAAGAAACGCTGAGTGCGCGTGAAAACGGCAACTGGCTCGCCGGCGAAAGCCCACGCAAAGCACATCGTCCCCGGTGGTATCCCGGATTCGGGTGTCGGCCCGGCTACTCCGGTGGTGGCTATCACCACGTTCGCATCGCTGTCTCTCAAGGCGCCCAAGGCCATTTCCCAGGCTACTGCTTCGCTGGTCAGGCCGTATCGTTCAATGGTTTCGGCGCTGACGCCCAGCAAGCGCTTCTTGGCGCTGGGCGAGTAGACGACATAGCCGCTTTCCAGCACCTCTCCGGTACCCGGTATCGCCGCCAACAACGCCACAAGGCAGCCCGCAGTGCACGATTCTGCTGTGCTCAAAATCAGTTTGTTGTTTTTCAGATAGCCGAGGGTGGCCAGTACAGGGTCGTTTTCCATTCCAGAATCGACTCGCTTGTTTAGCGGTGGACGCGATCCTGGCGCGTTTGGTTCATCGCATTTATTGCCCGGCTATCTCGAGAAGTTAACCTGACAGGAACTTTGCCGGCGCTTCGGCTTCCCTTGTTCAAAGGCAAAGGATAGGAGCGCAAGATGAAGAAACAGAGCGATAGGCAAAAGGAAGCGGCACAGACGAGGCCGGGTGGGGAAGAGGAGCGAGACAACGATGCGCATCGTCCGGATGGATCCACCGGTACATCACATGACTCGACAGCGCAAAAAGCGGCCCGTGATCACGATCGGCACAAACGCTGAAACTGCCAAGCAAAAATCAGGCTCGCCAGCACGGCGAGCCTCTTTTTGCTAAAGGATGGGTTTGCCGCCAGTCACTGCGTAACGTGAGCCACTGATGTAACTGGCCTCGTCGGAGCCCAGCAGCACGTAGATCGGCGCGACTTCGACCGGTTGTCCCGGGCGCCCCATCGGGTAGCCGGAACCAAAGTTCTTGACGGCCTCGTCCGGCATGGTTGCCGGAATCAAAGGCGTCCAGATAGGGCCCGGCGCGACGCTGTTGACCCTGATGCCTTTCTTGGCTAACAACTGAGCCAAGCCGGCAGTGAAGTTGGCAATGGCCCCCTTGGTCGTGGCATAGGCCAGCAGGCTGGGGGATGGGTCGTCGGAATTGACCGAGCTGGTATTGATGATCGAACTGCCCTTGGGCATGTAAGGCAGGGCCGCCTGGCAAATACGGAAGATGGCGGTGATATTGGTATCGAAGGTCTTCACCCATTCATCATCGTCGATCTCTTCCAGGGTTTCGTGGGCCATCTGGAACGCCGCGTTGTTGACCAGGATGTCGATACGCCCGAACTGGCTGACGGTCTCTTCGACGATGTCGTAGCAGTGCTGCTTCTGCGCCAGGTCACCGGGCAACAGCAAGCATTGACGGCCTGCGGACTCAACCCAGCGCGCGGTTTCTTGCGCGTCTTCATGCTCATTCAGATAAGCGATGGCGACGTCGGCTCCTTCGCGGGCATAGGCAATCGCTACTGCCCGCCCGATGCCGCTGTCTGCTCCGGTGATGAGTGCAACCTTGCCTTCGAGTCGATTGTGGCCGGTATACGACTGCTCACCGCAATCCGGGTAGGGTTCCATCTTGCGCTGTGAGCCGGGGACATTTTGAGGCTGTGAAGGGAAGGGCGGGGTAGGGAAGTCTCGCATGGTAGAAGCTCCTGCAGTTGAGAACGCTCATACCGGTTCGAAAGGCCTGGCCTGCGCGTGTTGGTTTCAATCTGCGGTTGGTACGACGAGCGGTGCGGGCTATCAATCCAATTGAATTCCAAACCCCATCGCCTGCTCTACCGAACTCAGCTTCAGGCTCATCCCGTAGCTCGGAGCCCCATTCCCGGAGGAGCGAGTGCCTCGAATCATTACGCCAGCAACCCCTGAGCACGAGATCAGCGAACACAATGCCAGGATGTTCGGCTCTCCCAAGGAGCGTCTGGATTTTTACCGGCGTGAAATCCAGTACGAAACCAGCATCCTCGCCAACCGCACGGATGCCTACCTCGCGGCGCAGTCCTTTCTGGTCATCGCCTTCGTCTCCTCTATGGGAAATCTGAATCAAGGATGGGGCGAGATGTTCACCCTGATCGTACCGGCGTTCCTCGCCTTGCTCGGGGTACTGAGCTCACTCAACGCCTGGCCTGGCATCCGGGCGGCCTACAACATCATCGATCACTGGCAGCTCAAGCAAAGTCACCTGCTGCGCAGCGAGCCGTTGATGGGACTGGCTTACGATGAGTCGCCGCTGTTCTGCGAGGCGGAAACCTCGCGTGCAGGCCATCGGAAATCACTGCTGTTTTCGCTGCGCACACCGTGGATCTTTCTGGTGTTCTGGGTGCTCCTGGGTAGCTACTCGGTGTACATCCAACTCGCCTGACTGCCCGTGGCATGGGTTGGCTGCACATCCTGCCAATCCAATGGAATTATCTCTTCCAGACGTCGCTCAATAGCGTATGAACCAGGGAGCGTATCTTGTGCCAGCACTTCAATTGTTCGTAATCGAGTATGACCTTCACGGTGACCATCGGACGTTCATCATCCGCCTGGAAAAAATGGACAACGCCGGGGCTTGGCACTGGGCCAGTTGCGATGCCGGCGTTGGCATCATCCCAAGATTCAGTCAGCAGAAAATCAAGCTGGTCAGTCGACCGATGGCCGAGCGCTACGGCATCGCCAAGGTGAAGTGGCGGCTCGCCGGCGATGGCCCTGAATTCATAGCGCCACCTGTCGACGTCAAAAAGTTCTCGGGCGTTGCTGAAAGTACTTGAAGCTCTGCGCTCGATCCATTTGCCTGGAGGTATTGTCATGCAGCCGAAAACCGAAGGCTTCGAAGAAAAAGGGCCAAGCGATCTACCTTTCCTCAATGATCCCCAAAAGCCAACGTCGCCACCTTTGAATGACGCTGATGCCACGGAGGCAGCCGAAGCAGAGGAAGACATCCAGGATGACGGCGAATCCATTTAGCGGATGGCACTCGAAAACTTTCCCAAGGCTTCTGCGCAGATGACCTTCATCGTCTGGTTCGCCATGCTGGGCGCAGTATTGCTGCTGCTCGCACTCTCATCCGCCTACCTGCGCTGGATCCCTGTGACCTCGTCTGTAGTGTGCCTTGCCCTGGGTATCGGCCTGGGTACATCGGGGCTGGGTTTTCTTCAGCTGGATTTGAGCAAGTCGAGCGGCTGGATGGAGCACCTCACAGAGGTCGCGGTGTTGTTTTCGCTGTTCTTCAGTGGGTTGAAATTGCGCCTGCCCTTGCACAACCGCCGTTGGTGCAGCGCCTTTTTTCTAGCGGGGCCAGTGATGTTGATCTGCATCGGTGGGGTAACGCTGGTGCTGCACTACGGCCTGAACTTGGGGTGGGGCGTCTCGCTACTGATCGGGGCGATCCTCGCACCCACTGACCCCGTGCTCGCAACCCTGGTGCAGGTGGTTGATGCCCGGGACGATGATCTTGTCCGTTTCAGCTTGTCGGGTGAGGCAGGGCTCAACGACGGCGTGGCATTTCCCTTCGTCATGCTTGGACTGTTCCTGCAACAGGACAATGGCCAAGCCTGGTTCAGTGACTGGTTGCTCAAGGACCTGCTATGGGCAGTAACCGCAGGCATGCTGCTTGGTTATTGGATGGGCCGCGGCCTGGGAAAGCTCACGCTGTTCTTGCGTCTGCGCAACGACGACAGCACCGTCTCGCCCAACGACTATCTGGCCCTTGCCCTGATTGCGTTGGCATACGTGAGCGCCGAGTCGATACAGGCCTATGGATTCCTCGCGGTGTTCGCCGCGGGTCTGGGTTTACGGCAGGCGGAGGTTCAGACCGCCGATAGCCCAGAAGAGCCGGCTGCTGAACATCTGGTACAGCCTGTGGTAGGTCACCAGCACGTGGCGCCTGAGCTAGCCGTCAAAGGCGATGTGAAAGGGCTCGACGACTCGCAGGTCGCAGCGGGGATCATGTTGGGTGACATGCTGGCCTTCGGTAGCCTGATCGAGCGGGCAATGGAAGTATTTCTGGTGACCCTGCTCGGGGTGGTGCTCATTGAGCATTGGGATTGGCGGGCAGTGCTGGTTGCCGGCGCTTTGTTCTTTGTCATTCGCCCCATCAGCATCCTCTTGTTCCCGACTCGAGGAATGCTGGATATCCGCCAGCGCGGCCTTTTAGGGTGGTTTGGTATCCGAGGTATCGGCAGCTTCTATTACCTGTTCTATGCCCTGAATCATGGGCTGCTTCCCGCCTTGGCCCCGCAGAGCATCAACCTGGTGCTGTCAGTGGTGGCGTTGAGCATTGTGCTGCATGGGTTGAGTGTCCAGCCGCTCCTTGCCAGATACGAAGCGTGGAAGGAGAGGGTCTCCTGAGGGCTGTTCAACTTGAAAGCGCCAGGGCGGCAATTGCCCTCGCGCAGATGCCGACCCGTCAGCCACACCGGCGTTGTTAAGCGATCCTCTGGATGCATCAACGCCGCTGGCACAGCTTTACTGAACCTCTTGAATGTTCATGACTCAACCCTCCATCAGCGTGTGAGACTTACTGATGCGAACATTCGAGAAAAACCTCTCCGCCGACCAGTTGCTGAAGCTCAACTGTTTGGCAGCCTGGTACGGCGTGCTGGAAAGTCGGGCCTTGAGGATGGACTCGCCTGACGACTATCACGAGGAATTGCTTCGCCAGGCCGATGAGATGGATCGTCGAGGGATTATCTGCTGGCAGGAATGGCGCGATCTCCGCCTGGAGGCTGACGCTGCTTACTTGAGAGCGGTAGCAGGGGAGGACTATCTCCCGGTAAATCCTACGAGGTAGTCAGCAGAGTAGGGATCAAACGTGATCTCGCAATGAAACCACGCTCATTCCTCTGTAAGCAGAGCTCCCGCTAGCTATCCCTGCGTCGTGAATGTGTGAGTGTAAAGCCCACAAGGATTCCCAGCGCCGCTGCGCCGATCAGCAGCGGCGTTTTGTCTTTTGGCTTCCTCCAGCCTCCGTCGATACCCCTCCTGCCACTTGGCGGCTCAAAGAGGTTGCCTGATGATGCTTCGGCTATGGGGCTGCGATTTATCCCCCAGCGCGTCAGCCTTCCTGACAACAGAGGCAGGCTTGGCATCAGGTAGCTGGCCAGATGCGCGAGGCGCGCCGCAGTGCCAACCGTGGTGTGAGCTCGAGGCGAAATTGCGCAGGCCACCATAGCCTTTGCCACCCTTTCGGGGTCGTAAATGGGGCCTGGTGGTGTCAACGCATGTCCGGTGTAGTTGCCTGCGTCTCGCAAGCCTGGTGTGTCCATGACTGCTGGATAGATGTCGCACACATGGATGTCGGGAAATTCAGTCAATTCGCCCCGTAATGCCTCGGTCAGTCCACGCAAGCCGAACTTGCTCGCCGAATACGCGGCGGCATAGGGTTGGGCTACCCAGCTGCCCAGCGACAGCGTGTTGATCAGAATGCCGCTGCCCTGCGCCTTGAAGAAGGGAAGGGCGACGTAGGCGCTTCGCAGATATCCGATCAGGTCGGTCTGGATGACCTGTTCGTGTGCCTCCAGTGGAGTGTCTTCGAAGTGGCCGACCGCGCCAACTCCGGCGTTGTTGACCCAAACATCGATTCGGCCATGGCCAAATTCGGCGGCCTGCGCCGCCAGCGCTTGAACCTGGTCGCTGTGGGTGACGTCAGTCGTGATCGCTATGGCATCCGTACCGCAATCGGTGCATTCATCCAGAACATCGAACAACGCCTCTTCGTCGCGTGCGGCGAGTACCAGGCGAGCACCTTTGCAGGCAAACGCATGCGCGGCGGCTCGGCCTATACCGCTGGACGCGCCAGTGATCACCACAACCTTGCCGCGCAGAGGCCCTCTGACCGAAGCGGCACTGTCGGACGCTTGTCGTTCTGTACCCGAGGCACGGTGGTCAAGAGGGGCAACGGTTTCGCTGGCCTCGATCCGCGAGAGTTCGAGCGTGGTGCCATCGACCAGGGTCAACGTCAGCCCTTCGATCGTGCCTGCCTCTCGGTTTGCAAAAACGGGTTCACCTTTGGCATCTAGGCTGTCGTAGATGAAGCGTGTACCGTCAAGCCAGCCCACGGCGGTGAGCAGTTCAGGGCCCAGATAATACTTCCCGTCTTTAAAGAAGCCTGGAAACTGATGAGCGCGCTCCACGTTCTCCACGCGATAGCGTTCGCCTGATTTCATGCCTGTCGTTTGATCGATCATGTTGAAACCCCTGTAAGTGGCGCTCGGAAATGTCAGCCTTTGCTGTGCTCGTCGGAAGTGGGCCCGGTTCCTCGTTTGATGCCGCGCGGGCCAGCAACGCCCCAGATCCCCAGGCCAACCAGCGGTAGCGCCACGATCAGCAGGGCCCAAGCCGCTTTGAGTGCATCTGATTTGTCGCTTCTGAAGACGCTGACGATGGCCCACAGATCAATGAGTAAAAGGATTGCCGCCACGGCAATCCAGAAGTAGCTGGCGAGACCGTTCATGACTTGGCTTCCTCTATACGTAGTCGGGGCACAGGGTGCCGGGTGCCGCGCCTGGCACGAGGATGACCTTGCGGCAGTTGTCCTGCTTCTGATCGAACATCTTGTAGCCCATGGCCGCTTCTTCGAGGGCCAGGCGGTGAGTGACGATCAATTCCGGTTGCAGACGTCCCGCTTCGATGTGTTCCAGCAGTTCAGGCAGGTATTTCTGGACATGGGTCTGGCCCATCTTGAAGGTAAGGCCCTTGTCGAACGCGTCGCCGAACATGAACCCGTGAATGAAGCCCGCGTATACACCGGGGACACTCACGATGCCGCCACGCCGCACGGCAGCAATGCTCTGGCGCAATGCTTTGCCACTGCTGCCTTCAATTCTCAGCGCCGTCATCACCGTTTCGGCAGTGCTGCCCTTGGCCTCGAAACCGACCGCGTCGATCACCGCATCGACCCCGCGCATGCCGGGTGTCTGGCGGATGATGCTGTCGGCTGGATCGTCGTCCTGCTCGAAATTGATCGGTATGACGCCATAAGACTCGCGGGCGTAGGCCAGGCGGTAATCGTTGTCATCGACCATGAAGATGGTCTGAGCGCCGAGCATTCGCGCACAGGCGGCGCTCAGCAAGCCCACCGGCCCCGCGCCATAGATCGCCAGCGATGAACCCTGGCCAATATCGGCATTGATGACCGCCTGCCAAGCGGTGGGCAGAATGTCCGAGAGGAACAGCACCTTGTCATCGGCCAGGTCGGTGGGGACTTTGAACGGGCCGACGTTACCCTTGGGCACCCTCACGTAATCCGCTTGGCCGCCAGGGATACCGCCATAGAGATGGCTGTATCCGAACAAAGCGGCGCCCGGTGGAATGGCCTTCTTGTTGATGATCGAGCCACGACCTGTGTTGGTGGTTTCGCAGGCAGCGAACAGATCGTGCTGACAGAAGAAGCAGCTGCCGCAAGCGATCACAAAGGGAATCACCACGCGGTCGCCGATCTGGAGATTGGTGACCGCATTCCCGGTGTCCTCGACGATGCCCATGAATTCATGGCCGAAGATATCGCCGGCTTCGGTTTCTGGGATTTTGCCTCGGTAGAGGTGCAAGTCGGAGCCGCAAATGGCTGTGGCGGTGACCTTGAGGATGATGTCGTCTTCTTGCTCGATGATGGGATCAGGAACGTTATCGACCCTGACGTCGTGTGCTCCGTGGTAGGTCAGTGCTCTCATGAATGTCAGCTCCTGCAGCCGCGTATTTTCGTGATCGGTATGCAGGGGAAGCCATGGCGGACAGTAAAGTTCAGACCAAAAAGTCTGGCGGTACTGATTTGCTGCAGCCCCGAAAATTGCCTGAACCATTCAGACCACCGTGGTATCTGAACAATTAGTTTGGGGGTTCCTGGACGTGTCGATGGGCACCCCCTATTACCCGCTCTTGCGAAAACCTTGCAGCGGGAAGCAACCGATCGCGGGCTTCAACCGTTCCTCAGCGTCGGCTGATTCCTAACCAATACCAAAGACATAGGGTGGGTGGCATGCGCATACGTGGTGATGTTTTTTGGGCGTGGGCTGACCCTGCGCTTCCCCACCGTGGTCATGATGAAACGCTGGACGACGGTACCGCTATAGAAGTCCAGACCAGGTTGTCCCGAACCGGAGCCACGCAGGTGTTTATCGGGGTTTATGTCGTCAGTGGGATGCCCCTTCACGAAGAGGCATTTGATGCCATGCCGGGCGAATCAATGACGCGTGCACTGGCTTGGGGGGATAGGACGGGCTAAAAGCATTGCCACTGGGCCGAATACGTAAGCCATTAACCGCCTGCCATTGAGTACGATGGGCGGGTAGGTCACGCAGAGCGGCTCTGCACACTTCGGCATGGATAACTTGAACGTTGTCACCGTTATGCCGGTCATCTAACGGACACACGGGCGATTCACTCTCGGCAAGAAACTTGCCGGATCCAGGCCAGCCAACTTCAAAGGCAGCGCATGAAGGCAATGGACACTGCAACAGCCAAACGCAAAGGCATCAAGCTGCGCGCCACCATCATCTACCGCAAGGATGGAGAGGTTTTGTTCGTTCGCAAGCGCAACGCCAAGTGGAACCTGCCGGGCGGACGTGTGGAGCGGAACGAAACGCCGCTTGAGGCGGCTATGCGGGAGATGGCTGAGGAAACTGGCCTCGCATTCGACGAGCTTCGTTACCTCACGATGTACCGGAAGGACAAGGTCATCCATTATCTGTTCGAAGCCCGAAAGGCAGACGATAAGCCACGCCCTCGAAACGAGATCGAGGCTTGCCGTTGGATCAAGGCGAGGGATGTGTCGAAGTGCCGAGTAAGGCGCCCGATCAAGAGCATCCTGAAACGCTGCGCTTGATCATCCCATGCCATATCACAGCACTTTGTCGAGCGTGATTGGAAACTCCCTTACACGCTTGCCCGTGGCATGGTAGACCGCGTTGGCCACCGCAGCGGCCACTCCGACAACGCCGATTTCGCCCACGCCCTTGGAGCCGAGTTCATTGACAATGTCGTCGTGCTCCTCAACGAAGATCACTTCGATATCCCCGCAGTCTGCGTTGACCGGGATGTGGTACTCCGCAAGATTATGATTGATGATGCGGCCTAGCCGATGGTCGGTCAACGCTGCTTCGTGCAGGGCCATGCCCACCCCCCAGACCACGCCCCCCAGGATCTGGCTGCGTGCGGTTTTCGGGTTGATCACACGTCCTGCCGCCACAGCGCTGACCACCCGGGCTACCTTGATCGTGCCAAGGTCCTCGTCGACGTGGACTTCCACGAATACCGCCGAATGGGTGGCGGTGGAGAACGGCTGGCGCCTGGCGCCGGGCTCTGCGTCGATCTGCACTTCGAATTTACCGTCGGGGGCGCTCGCCACGATGTCCGCCAAGGCCCAGCGATGGCTGCCCGCGTGCAGGTAGCCATCGATGAAAGAAATCTGCTGCCGGGGTGTGTTGGCCACCTGGGGGTACATTTTGCGCGCATGTTCCAGCACCCGGGTGCGCAGGACATGGCAGGCTTGGCGCACGGCCGAGCCCACCGACGACACCGTGAACGATCCGCCCTGAAGCGGGGCGGTGGGCAGTGAGGAGTCACCCAGCATGAAGGTGACATCCTGCACCTTGACGCCAGCTGCGTCGGCGGCGATCTGAGTCATGACCGTATAAGTGCCGGTTCCGATATCGGTGGTGGCACTGCTGACGGTGAGTTTACCTTGGCTATCGATGCGCGCTTTGGCGCTGGCCTTCATCTGCATGGCTTCCCAGACGCCGCCAGCCATCCCCCAGCCGATCAACCGTTTGCCACTGCGCATGCTGCGCGGTTGCGGATTGCGGCCCTGCCAGCCAAAGCGTTCGGCACCTTGCTGATAGCACGCCAGTAACTCCTTGCTGGAGTAAGGCTTGCCCTCGTTGGCATTGTTGTCGGTGAAATTGCGGCGGCGCAGGTCTACCGGGTCGATCTGCGCTGCACAGGCGAGCTCATCCATCGCGCATTCCAGTGCAATCATCCCGGACGCGGCCCCAGGCGCCCGCATGTCCAGCGGGGTGTAGACATCGAGCGAGGCCAGGCGATAACTGAGCGCCACGTTGTCGCACTGGTAAAGCATGCCGCTCCATTCCACCAGGTGCTCGGTGAAGTCCTCGAAGCGGGAGGTCTGGCCAAGCGCATCGTGAGCGATCGCCAGCAAGCGCCCGTTTGTGTCTGCACCCAGGCGCAAACGTTGCTCGGTGCGGGGTCGGTAACCAAAGGTGAACATCTGCTGGCGGGTCAGGGTCACGCGCACCGAGCGCTTGAGGTGCAACGCCGCCAGCACTGCCAGCGGCAACTGGTACTGCGGGCGCAAGCCCGAGCCGAAGGCGCCGCCGACGAATGCCGCCCGCACACGAATGTTTGCCTTGGGCAGGCCGAACACCTTGTGCAGGTAGTCCTGGCAGTTCTGCGTGCCTTGGGTCTTGTCGTGGATTTCCAGGGTGCCGTCGGGCTTGTAGTGAACGGTCGACGCATGGGGCTCCATCGGGTTGTGGTGTTCGTTGGCCGTCAGATACGTGGCATCCACCTGTACCGGCGCCTCGGCAAACTGCCCGGCGAAGTCGCCACGCGGCGCCGGTGTTTCGGCGGGTGCGGCATGCGATTGTTGGCATGCGCCCAGGTCTGTCTGGTGAGCCTTCTCGGCATATTTGATTTTGATCAGCGAGCCTGCATAGCGGGCCAGTTCGAGGGTTTCGGCGATCACCAGCGCCAACGGTTGCCCACTGTACAGCACTCGATCATTGAACAAGGGCCGAAAAGGCGCCCCCTCGGCAGAGTCGGCATCGCTGTAGTCGTCGTCATAACTGGATATAGGCGGACGATGGCCATGGTCGAGCACGGCGATTACCCCGGGCACGCACATGGCCTGCGTACTGTCGATGTCGAGTACCCGACCGCGGGCAATGGTACTGGACACGACGCTGCCGTGTAGCAGGCCCGCCTGGGGATATTCGCCCGCATAGCGGGCCTGCCCGGTGACTTTCGCCACACCGTCCACGCGGTCCAGGGGCGTGCCGACTACTGGTGTGCTGTTGATCATGGTCGTAGCCTCCCGTTGGCGGCACCGCGCGCCGCGTCATCCAATGCCCGCACGATTGCTCGCTGAGCGAGCGTTACCTTGAAGCCGTTGTGGCTCAGGGGTTGTGCACCTTGCAGCATCGTTTGTGCAGCGCGGGTGAAGAGCGCTTCAGAAGGCACCTGGCCGGCCAGCATGCACTCCACAACCGAATCCCGCCACGGCTTGTGGGCTACGCCGCCCAGTGCCAGGCGCGCCTGCTGGATCACATCGCCATCGAAGTTCAAGGCTGCAGCGACTGACACCAGCGCGAACGCGTAGGAGGCGCGGTCGCGTATTTTCAGATAACGGTAATGGTGTTCGAACAGCGGGGGCGGCAGTTCGATGCCTGTTACCAGCTCATTGAATGCCAGTTGATTGTCGCGCTCGGGGGTGTCCCCGGGCAGTCGATGGAAATCCGCGAAAGGTATCTGCCGTTCGCCGGACGGCCCCTGTACGTGGACCACGGCTTCAAGCGCTGCCAATGCCACGCACATGTCCGAGGGATGGATCGCGACACAGGCGTCGCTGGCACCGAGAATGGCATGGATGCGGTTCATGCCTGCACGCGCAGGGCATCCGCTTCCCGGTTCGCGCTTGTTGCACGGGGTGCCGGTGTCGTAGAAATAGTAGCAGCGGGTACGTTGCAACAAGTTGCCACCGGTACTGGCCATGTTCCTCAACTGCGGCGATGCCCCAGCCAGGATCGCGTCTGACAGGAGTGGATAATGCTGCTCGATCATCGAGTGCCAGGCCAGGTCGGCATTGCTCACCCGTGCACCGATCAATACGCCGCCGCCGGGGGTGGAGTGAATACCGTCCAGCCCAAGGCCGGAGATGTCGATCAGGCGCTCTGGGCGCACCACGTTTTCCTTCATAAGGTCGACCAGGTTGGTGCCCCCGGCGATGAAGTGCGAGCAGGCGTCAGCCAGGTTCACCGCTTCGCTGACCGAGGCGGGCTTGTGGTAGCTGAAGGGCGTCATGGAGTCTGCCCTCGTTGCGGCTGGGCCCCGTCGGTCATCAACGGTAAGGCTTCTTCCACTGCTGCGACGATGTTGCCGTAGGCGCCACAGCGGCAAAGATTGCCGCTCATCTGCTCGCGAATGGCCTCGCGGGTGTCGGCATGTCCCTCGTAAACCAGCCCCACCGCAGAGCAGATCTGCCCCGGGGTGCAGTAACCGCACTGGAACGCATCGTGGGTGATGAAGGCGCGCTGCATCGGGTGCAAAACGTCGCCGCTGGCCAGCCCTTCGATGGTCACCAGGTCGGCCCCGTCGCACATGATGGCCAAGGTCAGGCAGGCATTGATGCGCTTGCCATCGCGCAGCACCGTGCAGGCGCCGCACTGGCCATGGTCGCAACCTTTCTTGGTGCCGACCAGGTCCAGTTGCTCACGCAGCAGGTCAAGCAAGGTGACCCAGGGATGCACTTGCAGGGTTCGGGGCTGACCATTGAGGGTCAGGCAAATGGGGTGCTGTGCAGCCCCGTTGTAAGCGATCGCGCTCATGGTAGGTCCTCACGGTCAGGGTTTGCGCAGTCTGCTGCGTCTGTGTTTTGCGACCGGGCCGGCTGATCAAACGTTCAGCCGGCTCGCCGAGGTGCCTGTCACTTCTTGCCAGGCAGCACCGAGCCGAGCACCTGCTTGGCTGTTTGCATGATGATGCCCGCCTGGTCGGGGTCGCCCTTGAGCAAGCTGCTGGCAAACTTCTTTGCCTGTTCCAGCTTGATGTGGGGTGGCAGGGGCGGCACGTTCGGGTCGGTCTTGAACTCGAGCAGTACTGGCCGATCAGCAGCCAGCGCACGCTCCCACGCAGCGGCAACGTCCTCTTCGCGATCTACGTAGATACCTTGCAGGCCAATGGAAATGGCAAACAGATGGTAGGGCACGTCAGGGATCGACTGCGAAGCTTCGAACTTGGGGTCGCCCTCCATGACCCGTTGCTCCCAGGTTACTTGGTTGAGGTCTTCATTGTTGAACACGGCACAGATCCATTGCGGGTTGTCCCACTGCTGCCAGTATTTGGCCACGGTGATCAGTTCGGCGAGGTTGTTCATCTGCATCGCCCCATCGCCCACCAAAGCAACTACAGCCCGTTGCGGGTGGGCGAATTTGGCTGCAATCGCATAGGGCACGGCGGCGCCCATGCAGGCCAGGCCGCCGGACAGCGAGCACTGCATCCCCTGGCGAATCTGCAGGTCGCGGGCAAACCAGTTGGCACAGGAGCCGGAGTCGCTGGTGATGATGGCGTGGTCGGGCAGGCGAGGGGAAAGCTCATGGACCACGCGTTGCGGGTTGATCGGGTCGGCCTTGACCAGGGCGCGCTTGGCCACGGTCTTGTCCCACTGTGCACGCCAGGTTTCTACCTTGTCGCGCCAGCGTCGGTCGGTCTTGTGGTCAAGTAACGGCAACAGTGCGTGCAATGTTTCGCTGGCGTCGCCGACGAGGTTGACCTCCATCGGGTAGCGCAGGCTTAGCATGTCGGGTTGCAGGTCGATCTGCACGCCTCGTGCCTGGCCTTCCTTGGGTAGAAACTCGGAATAGGGAAAGCCGGAGCCGATCATCAGCAGGGTGTCGCATTCGCTCATCAGCTGATAACTGGGCTCGGTGCCGAGCAGGCCGATCGACCCAGTGACCCATGGGAGGTCGTCCGGCAGCACCGCCTTACCCAGCAGCGCTTTGGCCACCCCGGCGCCAAGTGTTTCGGCAATTGCAATGACCTGCTCTGTCGCCTGCAGCGCGCCGGCACCCACCAGTATCGCCACCTTGCGACCGGCGTTCAGTAGTTCGGCCGCGCGCTGCAAGTCCTCCTCGAAGGGCAGCACCCTGGGCTTGCTGAAGCCCATGCCGGAATGCACCGTACCGTGGGCCTTGGGTGGTTCGTTGTAGGGTAGGTCCTGCAAGTCGTTGGGCAGGATGATGGCGGTGACGCGGCGTTCGCCGACGGCGGTGCGCACCGCACGGTCGAGCAGATGGCGTACCTGCTCCGGCGTCGATGCCTGCTGGACGAACGCACCGGCGACGTCCTTGAACATCGACAGCAGGTCCAGTTCCTGCTGGTAGTGCCCACCCAGTGCCGCACGGGCCTGCTGACCGACGATGGCCAGCACCGGCTGGTGGTCCATGCGTGCATCGTACAGGCCGGTAAGCAAGTGCGAGGCGCCCGGGCCGGAGGTGGCCATGCACACACCGAGCTCGCCTGTGAACTTGGCATGGGCGCTGGCCATGAAGGCGGCCATCTCCTCATGGCGGGCCTGGATGAACTCTATCTTGCCTTTGGCCCGGCTCAGCGCGCCGAATACACCATTGATGCCGTCGCCAGGGTAACCGAAGATGCGCCGTACGCCCCATTGATACAAACGCTCTACCAGAAAGTCGCCTACCGTGCCGGTCATTGCCTGCTCCCGTTCTGTTATCGATAGGCGTCTGGACTTGGCACGTGCCGGTAAAGTTTCAACGGTATGTGCACCCGTCTGCCGGCTGGAACCAGGCAACCGCCGAAAGGTTCGAAGGTGGACCGATAACCCCTCAGGGTGCGCATCATGACGCTCATGAATACACAAGATGCCAGCGTGCAGACCTTGTATTTCGAAGACGACGGCGCGACGCCGAACAGCCGTTTTCCCGTGCTGCTCTACCGGTTGAAGCTTGATCCGTCGGGGGATAGTGCCAGCGCATTCGAAGCGATGTTTGCGGCTCACCAATGGACCCCGCTCTGGCGCTCAGGGATTTTCGACTATCACCACTTTCACCCTAACGCTCATGAGGTGCTCGGCATTGCCCGTGGACGGGCCCGATTGACGCTTGGCGGGGAATATGGGCAGAGCGTAAGCGTGGAGCGGGGAGATGTGCTAGTGCTGCCCGCAGGCACGGGCCATCGCTGCATCGAGTGCAGCGATAACTTCCTGGTGGTCGGCGCCTATCCTCATGGGCAGGAAGACTACGACATTCAGCGGCCCGACAGAGCAGCACACCCGCGCAATCTCGCGCGCATCGCTCAGGTGCCGCGTCCTGAACAAGACCCGGTCTGCGGTATTCGGGGCATGTTGCTGATGCAGTGGCGTTGAGTGTGAGGCGAATGAGCCTCACGCTGCGCCGAACTTCTCCGATTACCCCTGTTTTCGCAGGGCTTCAACCAACTGGGCCTTGTTCATGCTCGAGCGCCCCTTGATATCTTTGCTGCGCGCCTCCTTCATAAGGCTTTCTTTGCTTTGCGATTCCAGCGACGCGCGCGAAGTGCGTGAATTCCCGTGGCGAGACTCGGCGGCGCGTTTGGCTGAATCCTTGCGTGCGGTCTTTTTCTCGCGTGACGGAGTCCTGCTCCCCGAGCCTCCTGGCTTTTCACCGCCACCGGATTGCTTGTTCACGGTGGCCCAGGCGCGCGCTTCGGCTTCGTCCTTGCCCACGCCCTTGTCCTCGTACGATTGCTCGATGTGCTCGGCCTTGCGTTTTTGCTTGTCCGTATATTTGTCCTTGTCACCGCGTGGCATGGCAATTACTCCTGAGTGTGTTGCTTGAGCAATGGCAAAACTGAAACGCCGGGCCATGAACGGGAGATCCTCCGCCATTTGGCCATTCCGCCTAGCTGCCCGATCCTGAACCTGATCCACTACCGGTTGAGTCACCACTACCACTCGCCGGACCTGCACCGCTACCATCTCCCCCATTATCGCCGGAGCCCGAGTCAGTATCGGTGCCGTCACCGCCCGTGTTGTCCGTTCCATTGTCATGGGTACCGCCATTACCCGTGCCCATGCCATCGGCTGGTGTTCCAGAGCCTGTCGCATCGCCTTGGCCGTTCATGGCCCCTTTGCTGTGCGGTTGCGTGCAAGGGGCGCGCTGATCGTTCAGGTCTGTGGCGGCCAGGGCAAGTGGCGCCGCGCAACCCAAGCACATTGCGAGCAGTAACGCGCACGGTTTCTCTGCTTTCATGGTGAAACTCCCTCTCTGGTTGTTCACCCTATGTTCGGCCTGCTGTTTACCGAAGGGTGCCCGCAGAGCGACGGAAGGTTCTGATGCAGAAAGGCCGGCTCTCAGGGTCAGGCTGATCGCGATCGAGGGGATTGGGAGGATCAAGAGCGCTTACCTGTCGAAGTGGATGAACCGACGCCCTTTTCTGAGCAAAGGCGCTCAATCGAAAAGGCCCGGCTTCGACGGGGCTGCTGCGCCACTCGTCTAGCTGCAGGCACTCCCCAGCATCGCCCGCTTCTCAAGTTTAGGTGCAGATACCATCTGCCTCTGAACGGAGAAAGGACATGGTCATTGATGAAAATGCTCCCGGTAAGGCATCGCAGCAGGTCATCGGCGATAAACACGGTGATGAAAAAACGCATGGTCCCGGGACCAAAGAGGTTGAGGTCCCATTGCCGCCTAATGATGAGTCACCCATTGAAGAAGAGATGGACGATGTGGATGCAAACAACTCAGTATCCAGTGAACACCCAAACCCTAGCGGTGCGAGTAGTCGGCGGGATGTGCGCCGGGATATTCAACTAAAGGAAGGGGCTCCCATACCTGATGATCCGGGTATCAATCCCGGTCTTGGCGATGACAAGGAAAGCCAGCGTTCCCCTGGAGTTCCGGCGAGCGACCCGGAATCAGGGGCGTAGCACGCCTGGAAATTCCGGGAAGCCAACCTTCCCGCTGATTGCGGGCGTGGGACGCTCGCTATGCTGATGCCGGCCACGATGCCGGCCACGCAAGGTATTTTTTTGTAGGTCAGGTCGAGGACGAGATGCCAAATCAAAACGAGGATCAAGCCGAGCAGCTGGTGGCTGAGGTACTCGCTGCGGCCTGCTTGGTCATGGACGAGGATGCAGGCTCAGCCAAAGAACGCAGTGTCATCCGCCACATACTGCGTTGTGCCTTCGAGGCGCTCCGCTCCCGGCATATCTCGGTGCACAGTCAAGTGGGAGTGCTGGAGTTCCAGCTTTCGAGCGACAGGGTAGCCATCGCAGATGCGGGCACTGGCTGGAGAGTCGTGATGAGGAAGCGCGGACGGCAAGTCGTGCTGGATCGGGCTCGCCTTCAATCTCATTGTGCACTCATGACCATGGGCCGCTGGTGCAGATCAGCGCTGAGAAGCAATCTTCAAAGGGCCTTTAGAATCCTGGGACATCCTGAATTCCGGTGACGCATTTGGAATGTTTCCCACGTCACATCCCGTCACAGTATGTATCCATAATCCGCTCGGTGGGGCTGTCTCTTCTACTCCGCTGCGCTAAGGTTCAGAAATCCCATACATAAGACTAAAGTCGTAGGAGGGCGGCATGCGGATTCGCGGCGACATTTTCTGGAAGTGGGCAGACCCGGCGCTACATCACAGGACGCACGATGAGAGCTTGGATGACGGCACGACGATGGATGTCCAAGTGCGCCTTTCGCGCACAGGTGACACGCAAATGTTCATAGGCGTGTATGCCGGCACCGGTATGGCACTGCACGAAGAAGCCTTCGACACGCGTCCAGGAGAGTCGATGACGCGTGCCTTGGCCTGGGGGGTTAGCCGTGCAAGGTGCCTCGCTACTGAGCATCACCAGCCTAAACAACGGACTGCTTAAAACATCGCTGGAAACCGTGGGTTGCAGTTTCCGTTCAGCGATCCACGGCTTGATGCGTCCAGGCGGCATAAGCCGCTTTGAGAGAGTGAGGCAGATGAGGTAAACCGGGTTTCGATTCGCCCGCCACCTTCAACCATTCGCTCAACCATGCGATGACCAGGGGGCGCGTTACAGGGCTAGGTCCCACCTGGCGCTCCAATTCAGCAGCAATCTGATCCAGAGAGACGAGCTCAGCGTCCAGTCGGGCTATCTGATCAGCCATGGTGTTGTCCTCCTAGTCCGGCTGCTTATGTGGCTAGCCGCAGTCTCTGGTTACTATCTTGAGCGAGCTTGCAAACTGTCAAGCCGTTGGCCGTGCCTCACGAGGCAGAACGGTGCCTTTCGGTGGCCAGGCTTGGCGTCAATGACAAGGCCCCACGCTCCCGAGAGTTAAACATCGACTGAAGATTCTTTTCGATATTTCGGTAGACGTCATCGGTACGAATGCTGTCTTGGCGATGCCCGAATGGTGCTTGCAGGTCGGTGCCGATCCGCTCCATGGCCAGCAGCATGCAACCTACCACCGTAAACATGCGAGGCATCAGTAATGCCTGGAGTAGAAGGGTGGTATTGCAGCCCGGCCGAAGCCGGGCTTTTCAGCTCAACGCCGGTCATCAGAAAGTGGCGTCTGTTCATCCGCTTCGGGAGGCAACCGTTCTTGGTCCTCCCAATCCTCTGGACGATCCATGCCTGGCTTCCTTAGCGGATCGTACTTCTTAGGGTCATCGGGGTTCAGGGTAGGATTCTTCACATCAGAACCAGGCATCGATGGATCTGAGCCTTGCGGTTGATCTTGAAAACTCGAGTCGATAGACATAGGTACCTCTCCGATAGAGTCCAGTTTTTCCGAGCCGTACTCTTTGGAAACTACCTAGTTCATTGAGGTGCGCTCGAGCAGATGAATGGGCAACAAAATGCCTCACTCAAGGGGCGGGCCCAACACACTCGGGGAAGAATGATCGGGTGATTGCGAAAGCTATCAGTGTTGAACGTCAGCTCTGGGCCGGGCTGCTTTCCACGAAAGATATCTTAGGGTCGATAGCAAACCCTTATGGGCGACCTGCTATCTCCAGGTGCTAGCACGGGACCATCGAAAGGTACTTCAAATTGCGGTGGGGGCAGTGCTGCGGCGGGAAGCTAGGTGGAGCACGAAGTTGCCAACGATGTCAGCCTGAGTTCGCGACTGTCTTCCCGCAGTCACAAGCTATGGGGATCCCCGAAAGCGCTGGGCATCTTCGGTTGGGGGCATCCTTTTCAAGCCACCCAAAGCATGCCCTCAAATATGCCCCAAATGTAGCAATTAGCTGGAAGTAAATGGCAATTTGAGGCTGGAAAAACGCAAAAATGATCCGCTAACAAGCATGCGCGAAGCCGCTAAAGACTCTCAGAGTCGCCGAAGAACATTTGGACATGGCTCTGGGGCGGTATTTCTGGTCTCAAGAAGCGGAAATATACCCCCAAAAATACCCACGATACCCTCACGAGGATGCGCGATCGAGAATGGCGATTTCTGACAGCTTTCGGAGTGGTCGTCTGCGGCTTTCAGTGTACGTCAGTTTCGGCTTGCTCGGCGTATGCTTGGATTATTGGTTGCCTAGGGCAGGGCGCCAGGCAGGGTCACAGCGCGTCCGTAAGTCGCTGGCAGTTGTAGTCATCAAAAACCTGAGGCGCTGTTTGCGCAATCTGCAGCTAGCCGCGCTGTAAGCTGCTCTTGGCCACCTAGCATTGGCGCCCTCTGGGGAGTTGCGCTCCCAGCTGGTCGAGCAATACATCGAGTCGATATTTTCAGGGTGGATACCCCTTGATGGGGTGCAAGGGGTCGAGTGTTCGAATCACTCCGTCCCGACCAAAATACTCCAAGAAATCCAGTCACTTAGCGGTGACTGGATTTTTTTATGGGCATCCAAAGTTCTGGGCGTCAGAAAAATACCCCTACTTATGCCCCTACTCGAAAAAAGCGCCTATTCACTCAGGCGACTTTTGTAGTGCTCACTGAGCAGGCGGACGTACGTGTTGGGGGCTTTGGTCATCCAGTCGACCGGACCTTGATCACCGCCGCTGCCAGTTTGGCGGACTACGCTTCCGCCACTAATTTCATTAAAGCCCTGATTTTCAGGGCTTTTTTGTGTCTGAGTACTTTTGGTCCCCCATCTGGTCCCCCATTTTTCGTTCGGATGCCTCTGGTCTTCTGTAGATTGTGGTGGACGTGCAGCGCTCATTGGCTGCTCTCCAAGCGGGTGTACCTATCATTAACGAAAGCGACGTAGTGGCGTCCATGCTGCTGGCTTTGCACCAGATCAGGTCTTCGCCTATGGCAGCTAACAGTCGAAGTGGATGCGTCCACCACAGAGCTGAGCTTACTGCCTTGCTCATACTCGAAAGCGCGTTAGAAAATCCTGCACGTGAAGGAATGCAAGGTACATTTTCACATGTCCATGCATTCAGGAGCCTAAGTCCTGCGGATGGATGAGTTTTCCATAGGGTCGGAACTCACGCGATAGTAACTACTTGGGAGGCTATGAATTGCAGCAAGCAGGTTCGCCCGTTTCGGTCATGCTTTTAGCTCACGACGATGTTTTGCCGCCAGATGCCGATGGCGTTGTATTGACAGAGGTCACCGCTAAACCCCTCACCTTGGACGACTGGTTCAAGTATCAAAAAAATGAGCCTCTATCCGTAGAGATCACTGGGCGTGTCGACGTGGGAAGCAACACTTCTAAGCCTGGTGTACCTCCGGTAGGCACTTGGATCAGCAGAAGTCTGCAGATTGACCCATCGATCAAGAACGAGAGCATTTGTTTAGTTGATGGTGGCTGGCTGCCGTTGATCTATTGCTTGGCTGGCACCAATATTTTCGTAGACAAGAATGTTGTGGCCGAAATTAAGGCGCGGTTCGAAGGGGGTAAGATCAAGCCAGGTGCGGCTTCTGGAAAGGACTTTCTCGATTTGCTGGTTCAGCAACCTTGTAGCAGCTCGCTCAACCCCCTGCCTTACGGGCTTGAAGGCAATATACAGGGCCTCCCGGATGTCGATCTCGTGCATGAGCAGCTTCGGGTTGCTCTAGCTGACCTTGCGGATTCCATCCCTCACGTCAAGGTATGGCCGAAGTCTTACGAGCGAGAGGAAACTCAAGCCACTCTCAATAGCTACCACCCCTACTTTTCTAAGGGTATGGAATTCTTACAAAAGGTCGGACCATCCCTGATGGCGACCACTGGACGATCGAAGCGCCGTGCTGCCTGGCAAAAGCTAATTCAGGCTGCGAGGGACACAGACATTTCACCTCAGCACATTAGCGTCACAATGGCGCTTAGCGCCCTGACAGCTTCGCAGAACTTCAACCCCGCCAAAAAAGTACTGAAGCCGGCAATCGTCTACGGGGCTCAGCAGGCCTACAACGCCATGTGGGATATTTTCCTGCTTTTCTTGCTGAGGCAGTTCCAACTGTACAGTCCTGTACATCGTTCTGCGTTGCTCAGTATCCGTCCGGCCAACACATCTTCCTGCCGCAACCGCGGAAGGCGATGGTGTCCACCTAATTTAAGTGGACACCATTTCTGGCCCATCAAGCGGATTTCCCATGCACCCTCAGCGCCGTACCTACAGCAAATCTTTCAAAGCCCAAGTCATCCAGGAGTGTTCCGAGCCCGGCGCCTCCATCGCCAACATCGCCTTGGGCTACAGCCTCAATGCCAACCTCGTCCACAAATGGATTCGGTTGCACAATCAAAAAGCCGTGGCGCTTCAGCCAGCGTTCATCCCGCTGCACCCTCAGATGCTCGGCGTCGGATCGCATGCCCAGCCCTCCAGTATCTGCCTTGAAATCCAACACCCGCGCACACCCGTCAAGATGACTTGGCCAGTGGACAGCGCCGCCGTCTGCGCGAGTTTTCTTCGAGAACTGTTGCGGTGATTCGTATCGACACCATCTGGCTCGCTACCGAGCCGATGGACATGCGCGCTGGCACCGACACCGCCATGGCCCGCGTGATTTCGGTGTTCGGTGCGGCGCAGCCGCACTGCGCTTACCTGTTTGCCAACCGCCGCGCCACTCGCATGAAAGTCCTGGTACATGACGGGCTCGGTATTTGGCTGGCGGCACGCCGGCTCCATCAAGGTAAGTTCGCCTGGCCAAGTGTTCGGCACGGTTCGCAGATGGAGCTGAGCGCCGAACAACTGCATGCCTTGATACTGGGGCTGCCTTGGCAAAGAGTTGGCCCTGGAAACGCCATTTCCATCCTCTAAGCCAAGTCATGCCCCACCCGGCAGTGCAATTGTCCGATCAGTCTGTCGTCCTGTTTACGCTGATCTGGCAAGATCGGCGGCATGACTTCGATCCCCGACCTCGACCAACTGAACCCCGAACAACTGCGCGCTCTGGCGGCGCAGTTGCTACAACGTGTCTCGGCGCTCGACGAGCAAGTCGAGACGATGGGCAAGACCGTTCAGGTCATGGACAAGAAGATCCATCACGACAAAACGCTGATCGAAAAACTCAGCTACGAGATCGCCCAGCTCAAGCGCTTCAAGTTCGCCAAGCGTAGCGAGCAAATGAGCCCTGAGCAGGCCAGCTTGCTCTATGACCTTATCGATACCGATATCGCCGCCATCGAAGCGGAACTGGAGTCGCTGCGGGTCACTCCGGCACCCGGCCAAGAAAAGCAGAAGCCTAAACGTCGTGCCTTACCGCCCGAGTTTCCCCGCACGCTGATTCATCATGAACCGGACAATACCGATTGCACTTGTGGCTGCGCACTCAAACGTATCGGTGAAGATGTCAGCGAGAAGCTTGATTACACACCGGGCGTATTCGCCGTGGAGCGCCACATCCGTGGCAAATGGGTCTGCAGCAATTGCGAAACGCTGACCCAGGCTCCGGTGCCGGCGCAGGTGATCGACAAGGGCATCCCGACAGCGGGCTTGTTGGCCCACGTCATGATTGCGAAGTTCGCCGACCATCTGCCGCTGTACCGTCAGGAAGCCATGTTTGGCCGCGCCGGCCTGGCTATCCCACGCTCGACGCTCGCTCAATGGGTGGGTGCTTGTGGTGTGCAGTTACAGCCGCTGGTCGATGCGCTGCGTGAGGTAGTGCTTGAGCAACCGGTCGTTCATGTGGATGAAACGCCGGTGCAGATGCTCATGCCGGGCACCAAGAAAACCCATCGCTCTTACGTCTGGGCTTACGCCACCAGCCCGTTTTGCGAAACCTCGGCGGTGGTTTATGACTTCAGCCTCAGCCGTGCCGGCGAGCATGCGCGTAACTTCCTGCAAGACTGGAAGGGCAAGCTGGTCTGCGATGATTTCGGTGGTTACAAGGCCAGCTTTGAACTGGGCGTGACTGAAATCGGCTGCATGGCCCATGCCCGGCGCAAGTTCTTTGAACTGCATGCGACCCACAAAAGCACGCTGGCTGAGCAGGCCTTGCGTTACATGCAGGTGTTGTACGAAATCGAGGGTGAAATCAAGGATCTGGAGCCGGACACGCGCCGCCGAATACGGCAAGAAAAGGCGGTACCGGTGATGGACGCGTTGCACGCTTGGATGGTCGCCCAGCGTGATATCGTGCACACCGGTTCGGCCATCGGCAAAGCGCTGGATTACAGCCTGAAACGCTGGACGGCGCTGTCGCGCTACCTCGATGACGGGGCGGTACCCATTGATAATAATTGGTGCGAGAACCAGATACGACCCTGGGCGCTGGGGCGCAAGAACTGGCTCTTTGCAGGGTCGCTACGCAGCGGTAAACGCGCCGCCGCGATCATGAGTTTGATCCAGTCGGCGCGCATGAATGGGCATGATCCGTATGCTTATCTCAAAGATGTGCTAACGCGGTGGCCGACGCAGCGGGCGAGTCAAGTTGCTGAACTATTGCCTCATAACTGGCAGTCGATTTGTCCAAACCGAGACGCTCATTCACTCGCGAGTACCGGACGCTCCAATACGGAGGGCACCTGATTGCCTGAACAAAAGATAGCTATTCGCAATGCGACGGATCAAGACGCTCTGTGTATCGCGGTACTTGGTATGCAGGTGTTTCTCGACACCTATGCTACAGAGGGGATTCGGGGCTCTATCGCACAAGAAGTCTTGGACTCGTTCTCACCAGATAACATGTCAAAGATAATTGCTAAGCCGGACACTTTTATTATTGTCGCGGAGGTTGACGACCACCTAGTCGGGTTCGCGCAGGTAGCGATGAATACTGGTCATGATCTGATTTCTCATCCGAATCCGTCCGAGTTGCAACGTCTTTATGTACAAGAAAAATTCACAGGAAGAGGAGTTGGATACAGATTGCTCGAAGAGGCTGAGAAATATGCCTACCTTGGCGGCGCATCTCTACTCTGGGCCACCGTCTGGATTGGAAACTGTCGTGCGCTCACGTTCTATCCACGGCAAGGTTATAAACACCTAGGATCGCCCTCGTATACTTTTCAAAACGAGACTCACGAGAACCAGTTATTTGGGAAGATTTTGGGCTAGGAAACACACATCTCCTTTGCCCACTCAGCTCTGCAATCTCTGTTTTTTGTCCGACCACCTTTCGTTCAAAAAACGGCAGGAGCAGCGAAGCGACAGCGTGGAAAGCATGCCCCCCTAAATTCCTACGTCGAACTGTCCCACAAGATGCATTGGCCGTACGCTTACGTTGCTCACGCGCGACAAAAACCTAGCGATGCTTTGGATGGGAATGAAGATTCAAAAAGTGGCCACCGATCTCGGTGAGGGCTTCAAGGCCGTTTTTGACGAGCGGTTGTTGAAGATTGATGCCGCAGAGGTGGCGTATTTGCAGACGCTGCTCGGCTCGAAGAATATTCACTTTGAACAACCTTCGAGCTGATCAGTCCAAATGTCGATGAGCCTCTGCCATGCACTAGATCTGAGCTCGGGGACTACATGAGTTGCCTCGGGCTTATCTTTCCAGGGCGCGCTAAAGGCACGGATGTCGGATTATTGGCGTCAATTAAATTCTCGGCAGTGTGCGTAAAAGTAACTGCTTAGTATGTTTTGCAGTATGGCAAATTGGCACTAGGCGATTTAGTATCTTGGTGTAGCTACCTCCCGCCAGCGGCATACGAAAAGCGAGCACGTAGATATTGAGTCGCTCACGCTGGTCACACTTCATTCAGACGCATGGACGCATCATGGCTCCGCTTAGGCTTTGCTGCACGCAGAGATCATGGCGTTGAGGCGCTCCAAACGTTTTCCAAGTAGAGCGAAACGGACTTCAAAGCATGTGGCATGACAACGAAACAACCGTCGACTACCTCAATTTTGGCGTGGTCGCTGACGCCTGCGCCAGCCTCCTCCGGCAGAGCCATGGCGAGCCGATTTCGATAGGTGTTTCTGGTGGCTGGGGGGCGGGCAAGTCATCCCTTGTGAAGATGATTGCGGCCAGGCTTGAGACTGGCGGTACCCACCAGCCTCCAGCCGCTGGTGTCGTGCCGCCAGCAGAGCATCGGTATGTCGTGATCACGTTCAACCCATGGCTGTATCAAGACTTCGAAAGCGCCCGAAGTGCTCTATTGCAAATCGTGGGCGACCACGTACTCGAACTCGCCCAGGGCAATGCATCGCTACAAAAGAAAGCCCTGGATCTCTTGAAACGCATCAACTTTTTACGCCTTGTTCAAATCGGTGGTGAAGCAGCGATCACGTTGACGACTGGTGTGCCCGTTGGTGTGGTCGGGAGGGCGATCGGAAAGGCGTCGAACCTCTGGGACGCCTTTACTGCCGAGACTGCCGAGGGCGATGCCCCTCAAGCGGCAGATGCCGGTGGCAAAGAAAAAGATGATGAGAAGAGCGAAGAAGGAACGTTAGCCTTGAAGGCTAGCGGCCTTTTGAACCCGGCCAAACCTCTCTCCCTACCGAACGAAATTCACGCCTTCAGGCTTGCCCTTGAAAAACTGCTGGAAGAGCTTGGTATCACACTCGTAGTGTTCGTGGATGACTTGGATCGGTGCCTGCCGGAGACCGCCATTTCAACCCTGGAATCCATCCGACTGCTGCTTTTCCTCAAGCGTACTGCCTTCGTAATCGCTGCGGATAATGACTTCATCCACGGCGCAGTGAAGAAACATTTTGAAGGCACAGGGATCAAGAGTGACATCGCTACTAACTACTTCGACAAGCTGATCCAGGTGCCGCTGCACGTGCCTCGCATCGGAGTGAACGAGGCTAAGGCATACCTGGTTCTGCTCTTGCTTGAGAAGGAGGCTAGGAATAGTGGCTTCCCTCAAGATAAATTCGATCGTGCGAAGGTGGAGATTCCTCAACGGCTTGCGAAGAGCTGGCTCGGGGAGACCATATCATCTGCATTCCTTTACGAACTCGTTGGTTCGGATGGTCGCCTTCAGCAACTTATGGATTTGGCGCAAGGATTGGCGCGGCTTATGTTCCAATCGACCAGCATCAGTGCTAATCCGAGGCTGATGAAACGCTTTTTGAATACAGTGTACTTGCGTGAGTCGTTGGCACAGCCTCAAGGCATCACCTTGGATATCCCGGCCCTAGCCAAATGGCATTTGCTGGAGCGTTATAAGGAGGACTTGGCAAACACGTTGGCATCGATGGTGAACTCTGAGAACGATGGCAAGGTGCAGGAGCTCCTGCAGGCTGAGGAGCTTGCGCGGGACGGAGGTACTCAGTCCAAGCTATTCGCCGACGACCCCTTTATTTCGGAGTGGTTACAGTTGGCACCCCCCCTTGGTGCAGCCGATCTTCGTCCTTTACTCCACCTCAGCAGAGATACAGCGACCCGCGATTTTGGCGACGACAACATGACTCCTGCCGCTCGTGAGCTGAGGGATGCTTTGAAGGCTGCTACTGCCTCAAATGAACATTTAACGAAAGCCATCGCCGCCGTCGACAGTGAACAGGCGGAACTTGCAATGGTAAAAGCCTGGCAGGGTAATGCTCCATCGCGGACATGGAGATCTGCTACCGAAATGGTCATTTTGATCGAGCCTTGTAAGGTTCATCCGGCGCTCGGTAAGCGAGCAGCCGGGCTCTTGAGCCTTGCACCTGTTGAGTCCATCGGACCTGGGCTCATTCCTGCGCTTGCTAGTCAAGCTTGGGCCAAGGACGTCTTAACGTCATGGATAGAAGAAGCAGGTATTCGTGAGATTACAAAGCGGGCCATCGAGTCGGCGTTAAGGAGTGAGGCCTGATGGGTACCTCGACATCGAGCAGTGGTGGTAAAGCAGGTTCTCCATTCGACCCTGAATGGTTAGATCAAGGCGATTCAGCTGGCAATGGAGGTCTTGGAGATGGGGCAGGAGATGGCGCTCCAGATGACGACGGTGGACAACCACAGGATACGCCAGATGATGGCCAGAACCCTGCGCAGGATCATGATCTAGCCCCGGATCGCAGATTCATGCCGGCTCGTTCGAAAATGGGAAAGTACCTTTCTGGCGGTGGCCGTGACGCGTTGCGCGGCGCAGCCAGCAGCATGATCAACAAAGGTATGGGCGGATCTGGGCGTGCCGCCAGTACGATGCGCGGGGTTGCCTATGGCGCAGGACGTCTTGGATCCTTTCTGGAAGCAGTGCGCGCCGGTACTGACCCCCAGGTTCTGGACTGGATTCAGTGGATTCGAGGCCTCAATCTTGCTGCCAATGACCTTGTGCTGGAGGTTATAAAAAAGGTTTTGCCCGAGACGGGGAGCGTTGATGACGAGTCTCTGAGAAACGCCGCTGTTGACGCATTGGGGCAGTTGTACGAGCAAGACCCCGAAGTAGATATTCTCCAGTTGAGTGATCAGCAGATCACCTCCGTCATAGGTTTTACAATCGCCAATGAGGTCTGCAACCGCATGGATCTTCAGTTAGGTCAAACCTACGAGAAGCTCAAGTATTCACCGGTTGAGATCCAAGAATTTCGCAACGACATCAAAGAATGGGTTCATGGAGAGGTGCAGCGAATCATGGAAGGTCTTGTAGGGCGCAGAGTCGATCCGCAAACGCTGGCCCAAGCGGTGCTTCAAACCGCGCTTGAGGTATTCGCTGAATGATCAAGGTAATTTGCACTAGCCTCGACCGCCTTCCAGTTCAACTCAGAGAAGACGAGCGGGCCTTTACCTATTTCAAAAGTGCGAGGCGTGAGGGTGTTGGCACTATCGCGAA
This sequence comes from Pseudomonas sp. GD03858, assembly GCF_029840925.1. Lineage (GTDB taxonomy): Bacteria > Pseudomonadota > Gammaproteobacteria > Pseudomonadales > Pseudomonadaceae > Aquipseudomonas. Next base: position 110,441 of record NZ_JAOCDM010000001.1, on the reverse strand, counting down.
GAGCTGGCACTGCTCTCTGAAACGGAAGGGTTTCCGCCCAAGCCCTGAGACCTGGGATTTCGTGCAATTGTGCCTGGCTGTATGCGCGACTGATCTCTGCGCGCTGAGGAGCACAAGCGCTGATGGTTGGACGAGGATGATCGAGCTAAGTGTAGGGCTTTTTGATCCGATGCGTTGGGAACCCTGGAAGACTGAGCTTGAGCAATTGCTGAAGGTTCTGACGGGTGATTACTGGACGTTGACTTTTACCAACGCAGGCCTTCCTCCTCCCCAAGGTCGCTCTGCCGCCAAGGATCAAGATTGTGTCTCTTTGCTGTCGGGCGGCCTCGACAGCCTCATTGGGGGTTTGGATCTTGTTGCACAAGGGCGACGCCCACTTTTCGTTTCCCAACTCGCTCATGAGGACTCCCAGCGTCAGCGTGATTACGCACAGCTTCTGGGCGGCGCCGGCGCTCACTATCAGTGGAGCCACGGCATCAGTTTCAAAGGCCCGCGCGAGCCTTCGACCCGGGGGCGGTCGTTGGCATTCTATGCTTTCGCAGTTCTGGCTGCTTCTCAGTTGGGTGTTGCGCGCCCTACAGTGTTCATCCCGGAGAACGGCTTTATCTGTGTTAATCCACCATTGGTGCCGGGCCGAGTGTCAAGCCTCAGTACCCGGACGACGCATCCGCTCTTCATCAGCCAGCTGCAGCGTGTCTTGGACGGTGTCGGGGTTCCGGTGCAACTGGAATTGCCTTATCGATACAAGACCAAAGGGCAGATGATGAACGAATGTTTGGATCAGCCGCGGTTACTTCGACTTGCCTCTGATAGCACCAGTTGCGGTCGATTCCGCACCTATAATCGAACGCACTGTGGAAGGTGTGTCCCCTGCATGATTCGGCGCGCCGCCTTCACTGCTTGGACAGGTGGCGCAGACGATACCGAATACGTTCACCCAAACTTGAAAACCAGTGAGAAGTCCAGTGGACCTGACGACCCTATGGCTGTAGCACTGGCAGTGCTCACGGCAAAAGAGAAGGGGATCGATAGGCTGCTGGGAGCATCATTGGCGTTTGCTTCTGTTCCTGAACGACCTCAGTATCGCGCGGTACTTAGCAACGGCATTCAGGAATTGGAGGCCCTTCTGACCGGAGACGGATTGCTTTGATGGACTTCCACTGCCATCTTGATCTTTACCCCAATGCACGCGATGTCTGCGCGCAGGCGGTGAAGAAAAACGAGTTTACTTGGCTGGTTACCACCAGCCCCCGGGCTTTCACGGCTACCGATCGAGTTTTGGGTGGGCATGAGAACGTGTTAATCACACCTGGGTTACATCCAGAGTTAGTGCATGATCGGTATGGCGAACTCGAAAGCCTACTCGAGCAAATCAAGCATGCAGGCGCCGTCGGAGAGGTCGGCTTGGACGGTTCGAAGCGCTTCCAACAAAGCTACGAATTGCAACGCAACGTGTTTAATGCCGTTGTCTCCCAATGTGCAAACTTGGGCGGTCGGGTGTTGAGTATTCATTCGCGCCAGGCTGTTAAGGATGTGCTTTCCATCCTTGATAGTCATCCAGGATACGGAACAGCCGTACTTCATTGGTTTACGGGAGCTGCCTCAGAGCTTAAGGCGGCCTCCGATATGGGGTGCTGGTTCAGCATTGGTCCGGCAGCTTTCAACTCCGCGTCTGGGAAAGCATTAGCCAAGAAGCTACCTCGACATCGTGTAGTGCCTGAAAGTGATGGACCATTTGCTCAGGTGAATGGTGAAACCGTCATGCCTTGGAGTTCAGGTCAAACGGCGGTTTTGCTGGCAGATGCCTGGGCGCTGCCAGTGGAGGAGGTGATACTCAGCCTAGATAGTAACTCTCGTCGGCTCATTGAGTTGATCCGTGCTGCTGGTTAACCCTCCTGATGGCCTCTCAATTTCAGCAAGTGAGGCAATCTTTCGCTGAGATAATTTCATGCCTCATACGTCAGCCAGCCTAACAGCGCTGCGCGAATGCTTCGCGAAGATCATGGGTGATCAGAAGGACAACTTCAGGAGCATAGATATTCCGCCGTTTCTTGCTCGTTTGGGCCTAGAGGATTGTCCAGAGGCAGATTCAAAGCGAAAGCACCTGAGTGGCGGTGTCTGGGCTTCGAGTGATGAGCAAATTGTGCTTGCGTCTCAAGAAGCGCTAAAAATTCTTTCTCTCACAGTTTACGAACGCGACAATCTTCAAGAGCTTTTGTGGAGTGACGGGTCTTGCCCCGTCATACCAGGGCGCTACAGACGTGATCTGGCCCAGAGCCTAGAAGCTCATCAGTTGTTCATTGATGATATAGGCTTCCAAGAGGCCCTTGGGGCTTACTGGCGAATTGACGAAGGAAGTCTGCAGCCCGATTTCAGCTTCGGCCCTACGCTGCGTGACCTCATTGTAAAGCACTTCGTTTGGAGCCAAGACTGGTCTGTGACGAAGCTTTTTGAAGTATTGGGTGCATTCAAGTGTTCTGATTCCCGATTCAGTCACTTTTTAGAGTCGCTAGCTTCATCTCAAGTGAGGCCTGATGAAAGCTCACAGCGCTTGTTCATGGCAGTTGTTGATAGCGCTCTGGTTCCTTGTGGCGTGCATTTCATCGCGACGATGGGTGATGACGGTTATCTGAGTCCCGCGCTGGCCTATATCGGCGCCGAGGGAAAGCCTGCTCCCAAGAACCTGATCTTCGCATCGTCAGTCAAGCCCGACCTCAGGCTCAGCAATGCTCTGGACAACGATGTCGAGGTCATAACCAGTGCGGATAAGGTGCTGATTTACGACCGGCCAATAGGACATGCCGGTTTGCTATGGCGAGAACTGCAGTCATGGTATGAGGAGAAGGAAGGGCTCAGTGCAGGAGAGGGCAAAAAGCCCTTGTATCAGCGTTTGGGCGAGAGTGTTAAGGGCACATCGAAGGTGCAGTCATTGGCGTTCACAAGCTTCTACAAAGCGTTTCCCAAGGAGAACGTTCCAAACCTTCCTGCTCTGCTGCCAGAAGTCTGGTTTCACTGGGATCCTCAGACAGTTGCACAACGTGGCAAAGATGCGCTGCTCCGTTCTCGGATGGATTTTCTTCTGTTGCTGCCCGGCGGTATCAGGATAGTCATCGAAGTCGATGGCCAGCACCATTATGCAACAGATGATGGCCGCGCTAGTCCGAAGCGATACTCGGACATGGTGGCTGCAGACAGACTGCTCAGATTATCAGGCTATGAGGTGTATCGGTTTGGAGGGTACGAGCTTGGTCAACCAGACGCTGAAGAGGTGCTGATTCGCTTCTTCCGAGCACTGTTTGATCGATACGCTCTGTCATGACAGCTGTGAAGCGATGAGTTCGCCTCACTCACTGTTCGCAAATGAAAGACTGGATAGTTCAGTGGCTTAAGTGATCAAAGTCAAGAATGGATTACTGGCGTGAATCTCACTCGAAATTGACTTAGCATCGCGTAGCAAGTAGCCATTCAATGAGCCGGATTTTCGGGGGCCTCTAACTGTGCAGGTCCAAATATTCCGACCATTGGTTTTTTTTACATGAACATCCAGCTTCTCAAATTGATGCTGGAGAAGTCGCCAGGCTTCGCTCTTTGGAGCTGCTTCGGCCAACTCTGGGTGTTCTGCAATGTACAGCTGGAAAATCCCCGGCGTGACCAAGAAAAAAGTGCCGTCCACGATGTGGACCTTGGCCTTGCTGTCGTTGATCACTAGGCGATGACTGTGAACTCCCTCGCGCAGCCATTCGAGAAAGGCCAGCCCCACGGCATCCTCAGGTGGAGCAGTGGCGGATTGCATCTTTTCAGAGGCTGATCCACTCTCACGTTCGCCCGGCACTTGCAACATGTCCATGAGGTCGTCTAGGTAGTCGAATTCCTGATCTCGCAGCACGGCTCCGGGTTGCTTGGTTTCTGGTGCTATTGGCGGCTGATCTTGAGATGGCTCGCTTGTTTCACAGGTCGGTAGGGTACCGTCTATCATCGGCTCAAGCTTGCCACTAAAGCAGTCTGGCCTCGGCTCGTCGGCCCAAATAAGACTTGGCTGCAAGCGGAGAAAGGTAAAGCGATGTTGCCAGTCATCGTCTGTAATGGTGGCGCTCCATACCGCTTTGCCTTCCGGTGTCGTATCCACCAATCCATGTGACTGCAGTTCATCGAACAAGGCGATGTTGGACGAGGGGATGCCGTCCACCGCCTGAGCCAGCAGATAAGCACGCAGTTTGTCGGTCGCGGCTTTACTGACCAACCACAGATGGTCGTCGGTGAGCCAGCCAGCCGCACCGGGCTGGTTGAGCTTGAACTCATTTTTGACCAGGTGGCGCAGGCCCGTGAGCAGGTGATGCTGCAGCGAGTGTTTGGGTGCCAGCAGGGCTTTGGTGGGGTTGGCACCGATGTTCTGCGCGGTGGATACCCGGTCAGCTTGTAATACCAGTTCCCCGAGGGTACCGGCATGCTCGTAGTGGTTGGCGAGCAGGAACAACAGATGGCTCCACAAGACCGGATAGTTGCTGAGCCAGTCGAGCTGGAGAGGCGTCAAAATCCGTGTGTACAGCAGCCCCGTGGCGGCGCTGTGCAGCTTGTAGTCGCGGCCGGCCAGGTAGCGAAAACGATAGGGCTGGGCCAGAGGACCGTGCCACGGGTGCCACACCTCACCATTCTGATACTCCACCTGCAGGTCGACGGCAATCTTGCCAATGTCATGGAGCAGGGCGCCGTAGGCAATCGCCGCGCTCCAGGCGTCGGCCTGCGCGGCCTGGTCTTCTGGCGCGGCGCCGCTGGGTAGCAGGTACGATTGGCGCAACTTCAGGCTGCAGGCCATTAGCTCTAGTCCATGGTCCAACATGCCGCCCGGGTAGGCATGGTGGTGACTTTCGCTGGCAGGGAGTTGCTGTACATAGGCGGCGTAGCGGCGGATCGGGTCAAGGTAGAGCTGATTGAACTGCGGCTCGGAGAGCGCTGTGTATTGCCAGATGCGCTCCAGCAGCTTTTTCCGGTGGTCGGCACAGAGCAGGGATTCAGAGGGTAGCGGGAGGAAAAATCCCTCGGGCGCTAGGGCGGGTGTGGACTGCGCGGAATTGCCTTTTTGATGTTTGAACCACCAGCGCTTCATCGCATTACCTGCTTTGCATTCAGAAGGTCCTTTTGCCTTTTCGGATAGAGCTCTTACCCTTGTGCCCCCTTCCATTGCTGCCGTTACCCTTTACCCTCTAGGCCCTTTTCGCGAACGCGTAAATTCGAAGCCTGGCGCATCGGGTTACGTGTGGTGCGGGAACGGCCTGTCCTTTTTTCGGGAGGTAGACTGTTCGGCACTATTTGGGGGAAGGTAGCCTGATGACGTTGAACGATGCCATTTTAATCATGCTACTGGCCGACCGGATTCATGGGACCGATGCTGCCATTCGATCAGCAGCCAAGCGCTGTGCGAAACAGCTGCCACGTAGTCAGCGCGATATGCTTTTCAAAATCGGCAACAGTGCTGCACCTCGTAAACTAGTGGGCCACCTTTGCCAGTTCTTGCCGGACTGATTAGTCACATAGATATGTGCACATTTTGAGGGATGAAAAGTTAGCTGAAGAGCGAATTAACGCTCGGATAGTAGTTGTGCCTCAGGTAATATCACCACACATGCCCCAACCCTAGGAAAGATTTCACATGTCCAAACTTGCCGAATTCAAAGCACTGGAAGCTCAACTGGCTGCTCAACTTCAACAGCTGGACGCGATGAAAAACGATTCCGGCCTGAAGCAGGAAATCGAGTTCGAACAAAAGCTCAAGGCCTTGCTGGATGAGTACGGCATGAACCTGCGCCAGGTCATCACCATTCTCGACCCGTCCAAGGGTGTGAGCGTGGCCACCTCCAGCGCCGCCACCGGCGCTCAGCGCAAGCCGCGTGAAGTCAAACGCTACAAGCACCCGCACAGCGGCGAGATCGTCGAAACCAAGGGCGGCAACCACAAGATCCTCAAGCAGTGGAAGCAGGAGCACGGCTCGGATGTCGTCGAGAGCTGGCTGCAGTAATCGCTCGCTCAATTGCAGCGGCCGATGGTCGGCGTTGCAGGCAAAACAAAGGCCCCGGTTGGGGCCTTTCTGTTGAAGGTGAAAAGTCACGCTGTGAGCCGTTCCGTTGCCTCGGTAGCCTGATCTGGCAGCAGCGCCAACAGGAACTCGGACGCCTCACGGGCCAGCCCACTTGCGCGGAAGATGGCCCGCTTATCTTCCTTGAGTATCTTCAACCAGGACGCCAGATACTCCTCGTGGCGCAGCTCGCCCTGGGTGCCGGTGAGGGCGCAGAGAAATGCTGCACCCATCTCGGCGACCAACTCCTCGAAGGCGTACGCTGGAGAGCCGAATCCATGCCCGCCAGTGATGCCTTCCCGGTTGAGGCGGGCGTGGTGACCCGACCAGTGCGTCAGCTCATGCAGCGCGGTCGCGTAGTAGCTGCCGACGTCCACGAACTGGGCCTTGGTGGGCAATTGAATGAGATCCCGGATCGGTAGATAGAATGCGTCATCCCCATAGCGATGCTCGATACGTGCGCCGCTGGCGGCCAACAGACGCTCGGCAGGTGCATGATCGATGAACGCCAGCGGTTCTTCACCCTCGGCGTGCTGCTGTTCCTCGTTGGGAAGTCCCTCAGTCTGCTCGATGTTGAACAGGCAATGCGTCCGCAGTAGCGCGAATTGCACCATCTTGACGTTGCCTTGCTCATCACGGACGACCTGACCGTCTTTGTCGTGTGCTTCCTTGCTCATGGGGTTGTACAGCACCGCGAGGGTCGATTGTTCGCCCTTGCGCACGTGGCCACCGGCTTTGCGGGCCTGGTTGTAGGTGAGCCAGCGATCCTGGCGGTACCCGCGCAGACGCGCTTCGGCCCACAACAGTGGAATGTTGATGCCGGCGTAGGGGCGCCGGGTGATCGCGTTGATGGGGAAAGGTGCGTCAGCACTGGAGCCTGAAGTGGTCCAGGGTTTGATCCACGGGATGACCCCTTGGCTCAGGGCGCTGACAATCTTGTTGGTGACGTCCAGGTAGATATCGGACATGACGTTCTCCAGTCAAAGAGGGGAACGCTGCCCGGCCGGGAAGGGTTCCCGGTGGGGTAAGTGGACAGGGGTAGTGCGGACTTTCAGTCCGGTGAGATGTCCACACCGATCTCATGTGGCAACCTGATGTGAAGAAAAACAGGGCCGGTCGCTGGCGTGATGTGACTTACCAGTAACTGAGGGGCAGCCGTCGATGAGCGTGAGTCGCTTTGGGAAGCTTGACCGAACAGCAACTCGAGCGACTGGCGTAGACGGCGACGACTTACTGAAGCCAAGGCGATTCCCAAGACGGCTTGCAAGCGCTGCCCTGATTGATCGACTGCGTCAGTAGCCGTACGAACCTCGGCGATGAATCGCCATACGCCTGGGCTCAGGACAATGGCGGGCAAAGAGCGGTTCTTCCTGGACACTGGTGCCTCCCGGGAGCTGATCCGGCGATGGCTTCACGAACAACTTGGGGAAGTCCCATCACCACAACTCAGACTGTGAACTTGGCGTGTCTAGGCATTAAAACGCGCTTGCCTGTGGGGTCAATGCTCAATTTAGGGCACCGAGCAGGTCAAGTTTCCAGCCGCTTCCAGCGAAGGCTTTCTATTCGAAACTTCTAGATGAACGGCGGCTGCCGGCGTAAAGATTGAAGTGAGCGATATCCCAGAGAAGCACAAACTCGTGCTTCCCTGGAACATCGCCTGGGTTACTAGAGCGTTCAGGATTTCCCGGGCAGGGCAACCTCGGCAGCGATGTACAGGTGGGTAGAGGTGGCCTCCAGCACCAGCGATCCTGCTGTTCCGCGAAGACTGGCGAGCACAGGATCATCAATGTCGAAATACTCGGCAAAATCATCGCCGCCGAATTCATCGCGAGCCCGATTCCACCAAGTGTCGAAGTCGTCGACCTCAGGGTTGCATCCAGTGGCGTAGGCCACGCGTTTACGGCCGTTGCCATCTGGTTTGCTTTCGCCTATCTCGGACATTAGGTAAACACCGTGGTCCTTGACCAGTATCACTCTGCAACCATTGATACCGGCCTCGGCCAACACGGCGTGAAGCTCAGTGCCTGTAAAACGCAGCATGATGAGATCCTCCAGAAGGTGCGGAGGAATGCCACCCGACTGGGAGAATTCCCAGCACTGGAATGGATTGAGTAGGGTGCGTTGAGGATGCGGGCTCGCTGAGCCCGAAGGGTTAGAAGGCGTCCATCACCGGGTTAAGGTGATCTTGCGAGCTGCCGAACGCGAATCGCATTTGGGGACAACCATCACAAGCGTGACGTAGCCTCAAAGGTTATGGCTACCTGGGGTGCTGGAAAACCAGCGATTGCACTTACTCAATATCAGGCAAGCTGAGTGTGGTCAACGGTGGGCCAGATGCAGATTTAGGGTTCGTGTCCATATTGGTCCAAGGCGATGTTTTAGTCCGCTGCTGAACGATGAGCGGTGCTATTCGTGGATAGGAAAGGAGTAGACTAAAATCTTGGATCCAACGGGCTATCAGCTTGTGGAGGTGTGAGATGAAGCAGGTCCGTAGTTATTCATTTTCAGGCCGTATAGGGTTTGCCCTTGGCAAAGTCTGGCGAAATTTGATTTCCAAGATAGTTAGCTCTCAAAGCTCGTCTCAACGTCCACGTAGTCATTTTTTGGTGATGGCAGGTGGAAAGTTGCTTTGCTTGTTTGGTCTTGCTGCCGTAGCTCTCACTTTCTCTTTGCTGATCATCACCAACTTTGTAGTTGTCTTGATTCGCAGTTGGTGGGAGAGCGCTGAACCTATGGCAAATCGAGAAAAATCAGTCCCAGATGCGTTGGGTGCTGACCTCTATATTGGCGATTACGATAGCAACGGCCATTACATAGGCGATTTTAAGTCACCTGATTGATTTCTTGCCGGCACTTGTCAGTTGCGCTGTGCCTTTGCTTGCAGCGTCGGTTGCGTTCTTGCCCCCGCTTGCCAACATGCTCTGGATCCCGTTACCGACGGCATAGCCTGCCCAGCTCATGGTGCCGACGAACAAAGCTGGCAAGACAATGAACATTGCGCCCATGACATATTCGATCACCTGCGCGGTGACCGTCCCATCCATGAACCCTGCCGTTGGCAATGTTAAAAGCGCCTGGTCCGTGGCAGAGACCTGGTGGTACAGCGTGTCGAGCATGCTTGAGTCGATCCAGCGGGCCAGCTCCCACCAAAATGTCAGCATATGAAGTGTGAACAGCGCGAAGGTGACTGTCATCAAAGCTTTGAGGTGGTAGGTGCTGATCAGTAGCACCAGCGGCAAGCTGATGATCGTGCCCATGATCAGAAAGGCCTGAACCATGGGCAATGCAGCGCGTAGCGCATTCATCGCCGGGAAATTACTGAAAGAGCCCAGCGCCAGGCCGGTGTTGGTGGCGAGATTGTTGAGCCCCTGCGTCAACGAGCCGCCTCGGGCACTGCTGCCGTAGTCCTGGAACACCTGACCAGGCGCCATGCTCAATGACTGCTGGTGCGGGCTAACCAGTTCACGCAGGGTGGCATCTTCGATTTCGGTGGAGCTCCGCCCGGTCAGCCAGCCGCGCAACTGCGTGAGCAGATTGGGATCGACCTCGGCGACCAGGCGGTCGCGCAAGCCCACTGTGGTATCACTCCACCATTGCTTACAGGTTGGGTAACCCGCACCGTTGTCCAACCGGGGCAGGGAGGTGTCCCGCGTCTCGTCATATGGCCAATCAACCCGGGGCGTGCGCGAGCGATCCGTGTCGTAATAGCCGGGCGTGTTGAGCAAGAAGGTTGAGCCGATCCAGGACGCATCGTAGCTCTGCGATTCGTCCAGCTCGGGACGGTTGGTAAACAACCGCGAGCGCGAAAAGCCGTAGCAGTCGCGGGTGAAGTCGGCGACCTCCTGCAGCAGTACCTGGTCATTGATCCGCGAGCTGTCGATCTCCATGCGCATCGCGCGGATGTCGGGTGCGCAAGGGATGGACGCCGTGGCAGCGGCGGTGACGCCCTTGCTCATGGCATGTACTAGGTACCACCACACCGGCACATTCGCCGATTTCTCGCCGATGGTGTTGAAGGTTGTTCCCCAGGCCGTGTCGGCGGGTTTGGCCATAGACACGCCACAGCGCTGGCTCGCCGCATCGTCGAAGGTCACGGAGGAAAGGTTCATCGGGAAAAACGGTATGCAACCAAACAGGATGACGATATAGCTCATCCACAGGCGGTTCTCGACGCGGGGGATCGACAGCAAGCCTTTGTTGCCTTCGTCGGCCCCCTGTTGGCGGGCGGATAACCACTCCTGCAGGATGATCGCCCCAAACGGCGCGGCGAACAGCCCGGTGTCCGCCAGCGTGTTCCAGATGCCGTTGTTGATGATCCAGGCCAGCAGCGACAGGTAGTATTCGAGGTAGCTGTTGGTGCTCATGTTCATGGCTGCACCTCACACGCGCGACAGTTCGACCAGGATGATCGAGCCGAAGCCGATCAGGCCCAAGCGCAATAGCCGTTGCTGCTCTTCCGGGTGCGGCCGCAAGCGGAGTGCTGCGGCCCAGCCGGCGAGGATCAGCGCGTACAGCAGGGCTCGCCAGTAGCCGAAAAAGGGCGTACTCCCCCGTGCCTCCTTGATCCATTCCAACTGGGGGCCGCTCAATTGCAGCGCCATCGAGGCAATCAGCAACATGACCATCACGACGCCGAGAATCAGCAGGCCCCGAACGACCGAGCTCCTCACAGAAAACGGCATCATGGCGTGCTCCTTCCCTGATCCGCTCGCTGCAGGCGGTCTGGGCGTGGATCGCGCTGGTCGATATTGCGTGAGGCATCAGCGCCACCGGCGCGGCGATCGAGGACCAGGCTGGCAGTGTTGGTGGCCAGCGCTTGGCGCACTTGCAACTCCGTTTGCAGCAGGCGGATCTCGCGCTCCAGCGTTTCGACGTTACTGTTGAGGGCGGTGGTGGCAGGCTGCGTCGACGCGACATTGGGTTCACGGCTACCGGCGAGCAATGTGCGCTGCAGCAGCATCGCTTTGTAAATCACGCTCGACAGCGCGGTCTCGCTGGCCAGGCGCCGGGCCAGCAGGTTCTGGTCGGGGTCATCGCGCAGGCCTTCGATGACACCGCGGGAGACCTGCAGCAACGGGCTGGAGACTTTGCCGAGGTTTTCTGGCGTGGGCTCCTCAGCGCCCGACAACATGCGCTGCAAGCCTTCGAGGTGTTGGGTGTAGGTTTCCTGGATCAGTGGCGTGAGGCCTACACCCGCGCTCACGCGCAGCGTCTCGCAATCGTCGCAGGTCTCCACCTCGGTTTCGCCGAGCACCCGGGTTGCCCACTCAGCCGCCTCTTCGGGGTTCGACCAGGCCTGGCAAATCGCGCCGTTTTGACAGCCCGAGCCAACCGCGGAAGTGTCCTCGACCGAACGGTTGTGCAGCAGGTTGTAGCCTGCTTTGACCACATCCGAGGTCACTCGGATGGGTGCCTGCCCGTGGCCACCGGCTTTCTGCCCACCCACCCAGCTAACGCCGTTGTTGCCGTTATTGGATTCGGTGTCTTTCACTGCGGTTACGGCATCACCGTCGGACTGCTCCAGGTTGTGCTGCATTTCCTGGTTCTGCGCCAGAGCTCCCCAACCGGCCTGATCCACCTTGTCAGCCATCTTCGCCGCCATCGCCTGGCAGGTGAGCTTGGAGCGGTCGAAGTCGATGCGCCCCTGGAGCACGCCGTTGCTCAGCAGCTCATACAGCCCGGGATTGGCGCGCTGGATGATCATTGCTGGCAGCGACATCACCGCCTGGGTGGCGTTCTGGATGACGTTGCCCATGATTTGTTGGAAACCCTGGGTGGCACCATTGAGCTGGTTCTGCAGGGTGTTGGAGAGGTTCATGTTTCCGCACATCATGTTCGCGCGCCAGGACAGGCCGACGCCGAGTCCGCTGGGGCGGTAGAGCGAGGAGGGGGCGCCCGCCGCCGATCCGCCACCGATGGTGTACATCACGCGGTCATCCAGCACCTGGGCCTGGTCACCCAAGTGGTAGCCGCTCTCGGCGCCGTGGCCGGCGGCGCATACGAGCAGACACACCAACCCAAGCAAGGACGTGTTCATCACTGGCCTCCATCAAAGTCGATGCTGAACAGGAAGGTCTGGCCCATGCGTTGGCAGCAGCGATACGGCCGCCACAGCGACCAGGCGTAGGCGCCCTCGGCACTCTGGATGGTCGTGGTCGGGAAAATGGCGCAGGTGCTCTGCACCATCGGTACGAGCAACTGCCAGCGGTGGTTGTTGACGTTGTTCTCCATCACTGGCTGTGGCGGCCAATAGCCGGGAGCTGGCATCGGCTGCAGCGGCAGATAGACGTGCGGCTGGCCGGCACGGGTGATGAAATCGCTGGCGCGCTGCGCCATCACCGCAGCGGCCTTGAAGTCGTCGGGCTGTACCAGGAAGCCTTGGCGCGGGTAGACGCTGCCCCACATGTTGCCGAGGGCCTGGCTCCCGATTTCGCGCACGCCCGGGATGAGCGCCTGCGGGTAGACAGACTCGGGGACGGCGTGGCGCCAGGCCAATGGATCGAGCGTGCTGAGGTAATAGGGTGCAAGTGGCACCGCACCGCTTGGACATGCATAGCCGAAGCTGTGGGCCAGGGCGGTAAGTGCGGCGCCGCCGGGATGTCCGATACCGTCGACATTCTTGAAGCGGGGCAGGTTGTTGCGCTGCAGCGAGGGCGTGATCAGGTTTCCCCCGCCTTGCGACAGGGGCGTTGGCGCCGACAAGGCAGACATCTCGCCCCAGGGGTTGCTGCCGGTGTCGGCATAGCTCGACACCACCAGTTCAGGAATGAAGTGGCGGACCTTGGGCGAGGTTCGCACTGTGCAGCCGAAGGGCGTGCACAGCAGCCAATAGCAGATCCCGACGATGCGGTACTCCAGACACTGCAGTGATGTGATGGAAGCAATGATGGCGGGGGTGGTCAGCGCTATGGACTGTTCGGCTGCGAAGAGCAGAAGAGCTACTGTGAGAGCTCGACCTCCGCTGGAAGCTTTTCCAACCAGCCAAGATTTACGCTGTGTCATAATGGTGGGATTCATGGAAAAGGCTCAGCAAGTGGCAGTACTATTCTTCTATTGTGCTAAGCCGAAGTCTTCACGAATCGAACGGGGGGCGCATCCCAAAAAATGATAAATAAAAAATCAGGATACCTATAGTATTTGTAACTAGTTGCACAGGTTAAGTGTCGGTGTACACGCTCATCGGCGTTTTTCTTTGAATGTAGGGCGTACGTATCCGACCTGCTGCAGCAGTTTGGTAGTTTCTGAGATTTTTAGGTGTTGGCGCTCTTCATCATTGTAGTCAGTGTAGAATTTCGCACACCCGCCAACGACATCGACGCTATTGTAAGAAATATATCTGGCACCTTTGCCAAGAAACATCCTAAAAAAATCGATTAATTTTCTGGGGCGCGCTAGCCAACTTGAATGACGATTCTTTTTTACAATATAGTCGTCAACGTCTACTCGGATAGGTAAACGTAACCCTTCGATACGGTCAGGTGTGTCGATGATGATGTTGAAGGAAATAAATTCGGTCCTGATGCCGGAAAGCTCTTGGCTCAGGATTCGGTTGAGAATATTGTCGCGCCCGGTATCGGTGTTATGTAGGCTTGTCCAAACCCCTTTTTCCGTTGACTGAACGACTACAATTGATGCCTTTTGAATCCATCCGGAATCATCAATCAAAATTTCGTATTCGGCAACGCATGGCTGCCCGTCATTGCCGGCGTAAAAAATTTTATTCATAGTATTACTGTGCGACGGTGTCGAGAGTGGTTGGTCTGCTAAGGAAGGCGATGAGTTTGCTGCCAAAGCTAGTTGTTTGCTTGTGTGAACAAGAGTCCAAGCTAAGAATCATTTCAAGCTGTTTGATCTCAACAAGTCCCCGAACATAAAGGTCTGCCCAAATGGTGTCGAGAAGCTCAGGTGTATCGAGCAGTTCGGGCATTGCGCTCGCTACAACTTGTGACAAAGATACTGTGTTGCCGTAAAGCGGAGGGCGATTGTTACTGCTTAACCACGCCACAGGATTTTCGAAAAGCTTGAGAAGCCTAATGTGCGTGACGGTACAGGTGTCGACAAAATTCAAAAAAGTCCGCCTATAGTCTTCGTTAGGGCACCCAGGAAGAGCTGAGTTTAGAACAGCATTGCGCAGAGATTCTAATTTTTCATGTTGATGGTTTCGTAAGGCTATACTACAAGCCTCAGCTACAGTACTAATGAAAACTTCATTGTCTCGCAAGCCCTGCTCTGTAACAATGCCTTGCTCTGTGAGTTCATTGATTGCGGTTCCTATTTGCTCGATTATCTCTGTTCTACGTTTGCTCAGTGGTGCTTCAAGTATTGAATTAAATACTTCAAGTGAGATGCTGCCGATTATGGGTATCGCGCCAATGGAGCCTCTTGCAAGGCGGTGAAGCTTTTCCGTAACGGGTTCGACTTTTGGGTCTAAGTCATCGAGATTGATTTTTTTCATCCTAAAAAATCTCTTTGCATTTTTAAGGTTATTGCGAGGGTGTTTGGGTGGGAGTGGTGCTCAAGTATTGCTTGTCTATAGCTATTGCCAATTTGTAGTTTTCAGTTTCTTGTGGGTAAGCTGGTTTTTTACTATTTTGCATGGAACTTTCAAATAATTCCACGCAAACGATCAATCTCGGCAGCGATCTGCTGGGCAGACTCCAGCTCGGACATCTGGTGCGCCTCCATCAGCCGCCAGCGCTGGGCCTTTTCCTCGGGCTCGGTCATGGCCAGGGCGAGGTACAGGCTTGGCGGGACTGCGCGAAACAGCGTCTCCAACTGCTTCGATAGGACCACACCCTCGGTGTATTTGCCCGAGGCCTTGCTTGCTGACAGCAGCAGGGTCTTCTGTGCCGGAGTCAGCTTCTTGAAGCGCGCGATTTCCTCGATCTCCGCTGGCGGCATATTCAGGCAGATCCACCACTCGATCATGTTGAGCATGGTCTGCGCCGCGTCGGGGAAGTCGGCCAGGTTCTGCGTTGCCAACCAGAACCAGGCACCGAGCTTGCGCCACATTTTGGTGCCTTTGACCACGAAAGGCGCCAGCAGCGGGTTCTTGGTAATGATGTGGCCTTCGTCAGTGACCATGATGATCGGACGACCGAGGTACTGGTCGCGTTCGGCCAGGTTGTTCACCGTGTTCATCAGGCTGATGTAGCTGATCGACATCTGCGCCTCATAGCCCTCACGGGCATAGGTGGCGAGGTCGACGATCGTGACATCGCTTTCCGGCCAGGGCGTGCCAGGTCGGTCAAACAGCGCACCCTCGAAGCCCTGGCAGAACAGGTCGATAGACTCGGCCATTTCCTGAGCCCGCTCGCGACGCTTCTTGGGCAGGTGGGCGTCGCTGGCCACCGTTCGAAGGGCATCACGAACATGGCGCGTCATGACCTGCTGATCGCTGGCCGCACAGTGCCTGGCGGCGTCGAGGATGCACTCGCGAATCAGGCTGCGGTCAGCCCGGGTGAGGCGGGCCTCTTCCTTGGCTTCGCCCCCGGTGATCATCAGGCGAGCGGTAATCTCCAGCTCGCCCAGCACATCGCGTTGCTCGTCACTGCCCGAAGCGTCTTCATCCAGGTCTTCGGTCGACAGACTGGCGACCTGGTCGGGGCGCTCGATCAGCCGCCGGGCATCTGCAAAGGGAGCCAGGCTCAAGCCGCTGCCGGGCTTGAGCTGAACCTTATTGACGGTCAGGCCGAGGGTGGCGAAGTAGTCGCCCTGCAGGCCGAAGGAGTTGCCAGCTTCGACAATGAACAGCCGCGGCCGATACACCGCCATGACTTGCATCAGGATCGAGACCAAGGTGGCCGACTTGCCAGCGCCGGTCGGGCCGAACAACAGCAGGTGACCATTCATGGAGCGGTCGAAGCGGGATAGGGGGTCGAACGACAGCGGCGCACCACCTCGGTTGAAGAAGGTGATCCCTGGGTTGCCGGTACCGATGCTACGCCCCCACAGCGGCAACAGGTTGGCGACATGCTGAGCGAACAACAGCCGGGTGTACCAGTTGCGCTTATCACGAGCAGGGTTGTAGACCATCGGCAGCCAGCGCAGGTAGCTGTTGCAAGCGGCCACTTCATCGCCCTCACGCACCGGTTGCAGGCCGGCGCCGAGCAGTACGTTGGCGGCCTGGATCGAGCGCTGGCGCAATTGCGGCTCATCGCCGCCACACAGGTACAGTGCCAAGGTACCGCGGTATAGCTTGTGCTGGCGGCCAATCAGCGCGCGAGCCTCTTCCACGTCCTGGCGGGTCTGGGTCGAGGCCAGGTTTTCGCCGATGGCTTTGCGCGCCAAGCGGTTGAGTTGCTCCTCGAGTACATCCTGGGGTGTGATGACCAAGGTCAGGCTCATGACGGCCTGCTCGGGTAACTGGTCAAACAGGGCGTTGAGCGCCTCACCCTTGCGGGTCTCGCCGGTCAGCTGGCCGATGTGGGGTGGCCTGCGCAGTTTGTCGACCACCATCACCCCGTGCGGCTGTTGATCGAAATACCACAGCCCTTGCTCGCTGTCCGAGCGTGGCTCCTGAAAGAACAGTCGCTCGGCAAAGTCGTGGTCGAACGGTAGCGACAGCCCATCGCCGTCATCGGCCTCCGGGTAGGGCACACGTCGGTAGAACGCCGCCGCTGGCTCGTCAGTGAGGGTCGGGACTGGATTGAACCAGGGCAGCAACCAGGCATAGAAATCCCGCCCCGTCAGCCGACGAGGATTAACCCCACAGGCCTGCAACGAGGCCATAAGGCGATCACAGGTCCTTCCCAGCAACTGAGCGGGGTTTTGCCCTTCGTCGTCGGCTTGGTCACCGAGCCAGCGATAGACCACCAGCCGAATCCGTCGATTACTGCCGCGCCAGGGCAGGTGCGACACAACAGGGTCGTCAAATAGTCCGCCCGGTTTGGCAATGGCGTCAAGGTGACGCCGCATCGACGCGAGGAAGGCGGTGGTGAACGGTGTGCCTATCGCCCGTGGTGCAACGTATTGCTCC
This sequence comes from Pseudomonas sp. GD03858, assembly GCF_029840925.1. Lineage (GTDB taxonomy): Bacteria > Pseudomonadota > Gammaproteobacteria > Pseudomonadales > Pseudomonadaceae > Aquipseudomonas. Next base: position 93,393 of record NZ_JAOCDM010000001.1, on the reverse strand, counting down.
AAGCGTTCCAGGTACGGGGAAAAATCACTGTCGTCCTGGCAGAAGAACTGCACCACCCAAGGCGCCTGGTCGAGTTCGTCGAAGCTGTCCTGCAGCGCATCTTCCAGCGCATCGCGCGCCGCCATCAGCCATTCGGGCTCACGACCTTCGGTCCCGATCGCCTGCAACTCGAATACCGCGCCCACCGAGCGGTTGTCGTCGAGCAGAAAGCATTGCTCTTCCTCGAGGTATTCGACCCAGGGCAAGTGGTCGGTGAAGCTGGGGTTGTGTGCGTACTGGGCGGCCTCATCCGCACACGTGGCACGACGGTGCTGCGCCGCGCGCCAGGGCTGCCAGCGCGGCGACGTGCGATCTGCATCCTCGTCCATCACAGATCGTCCAGGCGTTCGCCAGGCAGTGCGTACTGGACCTTCTCGTACAATGGGAACACGGTCGAGTAGCCGGGCACCGGCGCCTGCTGGGTGCCGGCCAGGTGCGGATAGACGTACATCACCAGGTCAGGATTGGGCAGGCGTGGGAACTGGGCGCGGATCTCGTTGGCGGCCGTGCGGGTGTAGGCGCTTTGGTCCTTGATCAGTCGCTCGGGATCGAGCACCGGCCGGCGCAGCTCACCGCGGGCCTCTTGCAGCAGCTGCTGCGTGCCGACTGTTCCACCGCTGTTCCAGATATCCAGCATGGTGTGGTCGCCGTGGGGCAGCATTTCGTCCTTGCTGGTGGTGCAGCCAGCCAGGTGCAGGCACAGCAGCAGGCTAATCCAAGTCCAGTACCGAAACGGATGGGGTTTCATGATTCACTCTCCGGCCTTTGGGTTCGTAGTCGATGCTGATTTCGTGATCCAGATGCAAGGCCACCTTGGCGCCCGGCGGGACGTAGATGGCGGCGAAGGCTTCGCCGTAGAGCTTGTTGATCCAGTCACGGATATCGCCGATGCCACCGCTGATGACCGAGTTCAGCGCGTTGTTGCCGCTGTTCTGTGATAGTCCCAGGCTGCCGCTGGCCGAATTGATGAACGAGGTGTTGGTCTGCTCACTGCCCAGCGCTGCCGCGAAGCCGGCACCAGCTGCGGTGATCAGGCTCTGGCTGCCCAAGTACTGTTGGGCGTTGGAACGGCGCTCGCCGGCGATGCAGGGAATGCCATAGGGATCGGAGATGTAGCCGAGACCCCCGCGGATCTTTTCGGTGTCCGAGGTCTGTGCGCTGCTGCGGTTGCGACTGACCACCTTCTGCGGCTGCGGCACCGTGCGAACGGTGCCGTCGCTGAAGACAAAGGTGATCGACTCGACCTGGCCGCGTACGCAGGACAAGGTCCAGTCACCGGCCGCAGTCCCGCTCATGACCGCACCGACCACGTCGGGCATGTCGATGCCGTTGGCGGTGAGGTTGTCCGGTCCCACCAGCACCTTGAACGGGTAGGGATCGTTCACCGTGCCGTCCACCGGCACGCGGCCAATCAGCGCGGTCATGGCGATCGAGCCCATCAGGGTCGAGTTCTCGGGGATGGTGTAGACCGGCTTGGACCCCTCAGCCCGGTCCTGAGTGTTTTCCAGGTCGCGCTCGCCCTTGGCCACGGCGCGTAGGTGGTCCTGGCCCCGGTCGATCGCGTTGTTGTCCAGGCCATGCAGATCCTTGAACCTCGACGTCAGCGACGACAACGGCCCCTCAGCGTTGCTGGCTCCCTCCAGGCCAGCATGCGCATCGGATGGCTCGATCCACTGCAGCGCATCCGTCGGTGGTTGTGCTCCGGAGAATTGTTGCTCATCACCCGGCTCGAGACCGAAGCCCACTGGTACGTCGGACTTCGCGGCCGGCTTGCTGGTGAGCTGGTCCTTGAGCCGGGACAGCAAGCCCTGGGTCTCGCGGTGCTGCTGCTCGGCCTTCTGCCGGGCATCGTTCGCCTGCTGGCGCTGCTCGGTGACCTGCTGGGTGACAGTGCTCAGCGTGCTTTGAATGCGACTGTCGATATTGCCCTGGCGCGTACGCAGCCGGTTGTTCTCGGTCTGCAACGTCTCGTTGCCTTTCTTCAGCGACAGCATCTCGCTACGCATCGCCTTGACCTGGCCGATCAGCGTCGCCACGGTGTCGCGCGGCGTGTCGCCGGCGATGCCGAGGGCCTTGGCTTGTTCCGGACTGAGGGCAGTGTTTTCGGAATCAAGGGCAGGTTGAACGTCTGGCGCAGACACCCAGGATTTGCCGATGATCAGCACAATCCCCAGCAGGACCGCAGGTACCAGCCATTTCAGCAAACCGTTAGCCTTCATGATCGGCGGCCTCCGGTGCAGGAGGTGGCAGCAGCAGCGCGTGCTTCAGGTCGCCGCCGCGGGTGACGAGGTACGCCACGGTGGTGTCTTCAGGTGTGCCGGCGTGCCCCAGGTACTCGTGCTGGAAGGTGGCGGCATACAGCGTGGCCTGCAGGTGACGCGGGTCCAGCGTGACCTTGGCCGGCCCACGGTTGACGATCTTCACTGCCGTCACCCAGTAGTCGCCCAGTCGCCAGGCGGCGAGCCCCTTGATGGACACGTATTCAGTTGGCAGGAGTGTGCTGAGTCCTGAGGACTCGCCCAGCGGGACCCGACGCACACCAGGCAAGGGCGCCACGGTGCGCAGCGGCGCATAAAGGTTCTGCGCCGCATACCGGGTCAGCACAACCGGTACCGGCGTCGCTGCCGGTGCTGCATCCTTCGTTGTGTCCACGTCTGGTGCCTGGGCCTGAGCAACGATCTTGACCGGCTCTAACGTCTCGCTGCTCTCGAGTGCTTCGATGTCGACCAGGATGATGTCCCCCGACTTCAGCGACTGCAGCTGCAGTCGGGTAGGGGGGATGGCGTCTGACGCACGCAGGTACACCGTCCCCCCCACCGATTGCACGCGTAGCTTGCTGGCGATCGCGCTGGGCAGTCCCACGCGGACATCCTCATCCAGCATCAGGATACGTTCCTGGCCCACCGTCAGCGGAACGGCCAGCGGCAGGCGGTCCCAGTATTTGACCTCGACGGCGGCTGCGGCTGAACACCATCCGGCCACCGAGACCAGCATCAGAATCAAGACACGCATCATCATGCACCTCCAAGTAGCGTCAGCTTCTGCGGAGTGCCTTCGTAGCAGTCCAGGGCCAGGCCCCACTTGTTGTGCTCGGGGTCGACGTCGAAGCGCACCACGCGCAAGGGATAGCGCACGACCACGCGCTTCACCGGCTCGGCGGCGTAGTACTCGTCGGCATTGAGGTCGAGCTTGACCAGCCAGCTGTGCTGATCCAGCTGTTTGACCCGCAGATCGGGATCATCGCTGTAGCCACGCCCCAGCACCTCGTACACGCCGCGCACGCGACCGCGCAGTTCGCCAGCCGCCTTGCGGTACTCGAAGTCGCCGTCGAAGAAGGTCTTGCACGCCGGTGTCAGGTAGGGCTGAAGGGCAAAGATGGCGCGGTGGTAGTCGACCTCGCCGTCGGTGGGCCAGCGGTTGAGTTGGCCGAAGATGTACAGGGCAAAGGCATAGATGTTTTCAGGCGGCACGTCCCACCATTTGCGCGTGCTGCCTGAGCGCAGATCCGGTGGTACGTGAATGGTCAGTTCGGAGGGGGCGGACTGCCAGCCGTACCAGAGCCCGGTGCACAGCAGCGCCAGAACTGCCACGGCCAGGCGCAGGCTGAGGATATGCGCCTGCTGCGCATCCACCTTGTTGCGAAAGCGGCTCATGGGCTGGTCCTCGCAGGCCGGCGTGTACGGCGGACAGTCCACGGACCAGAGTGCAGGATCAGGGTTTGAGTGCCGATGCCCCACTGCGCCGCTAGTTGCCACTGCAGGCGTCGATACAACCAGGTCTCGGGGCGGGCGCGCTTAGCCCGTCGCAGCAGCTTGCCACCGCCGAGCAGTACTAGCGCCATGCACAGAAACATGCAGGTGGGGAGGGTGGCAATGGAGGCGGTGGCCACCGCCAACGGCGCACCGAGGACCACACCCAGTACGGCACCGACAATCAGCGCGACCCACATCTCGTCGTTGGTGAGGCCGCGCAGGACGGCTGGGTCGCGGTTAAGGCGTTCTGGCAGGAAGGTCAGCGTGCCGTCTGGGAGGGTAGCAGGGGCGTCGGACATGGCAACCTCATAGGATCGTGGCGGCTTTGGTGAGGAACCACAGGATCACTACCACCAACAGGGCACCGACGCCGACCACGGCACCGAGGTCCTTCCAGGTCTTGCGCTGGTTCTGCACGTCGGCATAGACGGTGAGCGAATGCCAAGCCACGCCGAGGAAGGCGAGGGTGGCGATCAACAGACCGAGCAGGATGCCGCCGTCGTAGGCGTAGTTCTTGATGGTGTCGATCAGGCCCGAACCTTCGCCGCGCGAAGGAGCTTCCATGGTCGGCAGATCAGCCCTGGCCAGCGTCGAGCGCAGCAGCACCAAACCGCCGAACAGGGCTTTTCCATAGGTAGCCCGCAGCAGGGGCAGCGGAAGGAGGCAGCGACGGGAGAGTTTCATGGCAGGGTCTCCAGATTACGACAGCATGAAAAACATCAGCACGATCAGGGCAAGGGCCAGACGCAGCGTGCTGCCGCCGAGCGCACCGAAATTGAGATTGCCGGCCGCCCAACCGCGGTAGCCGGTCCACAATGCCCAGGCGCACCAGAGCAATGCGAGCACCAGCACCGATGAGCGCCACAGCATCGAACTGAGCTGCGGGGAAAACCCTGCAACGGCTGAGAACGCGCTGAGCTGGGCATCAGTCATGCTCATCGGAGTGGCTCAGGTCAGTCTTTTCAGCACGATACTGGCCGGCCAACTCGACCAGATCAGTTGGCTGTGCGCGGGAGGGTGAAAGAAACTGATGTATGCCTTGACGCATACGCTTGAGGTCCGCAGCGAACATCGAATAATCGAATTGATAGCGGGTCTCTGCGGCGTCGACGGAGCTGCTACTTGCGCGGTCGGCCAACAGCGCGATGGAAGTGAGCTGCCGCTGCACGAGGCCCAGGTCCGAGCGCTCGGGCACGTCTTGAGCGGCGGCACCGAACGAAACCAGGCAGGCAAGCAGCGGGGCGAAGGAGGAATTGTTCATGACGAAATCCAGCTGGGTATCTGGCATTCACCTTGATGGCACGACTTAGCGTTGGCATGCGATAAAAGGAATTGGACTGAGTCGTTTTTTGGCTGCGCTGATCCGATCCGCCGTTGATCCTAAATCGATGCTCAGGCTTGACGAGGTATGGCGTGTCCCACAGAATAAAGGCACTGTGCCATTACTTGTTAATGTATGGATTTGAAATGGAATTCTCGATACTAATAGATTGCCATTTTGACGACTTAAAACTAATTGAGCCTTCTGAGGTTACAGCTCAGAAGAAGGTTTTGAGTGTGGTCAATGACTACGAGGATGGCAAGTGGCGATATGCTAAGTTTCAGGACTTTATTTGGGATAATATAGCAGAGACTTCGTTATCTCAGAGAGAGCGAGAAAGTTTGGGTGGTAAACCATCTTCCTTATTGAGGGCCGCAGCAAAAAATCTTCGGTTGACCGACAAAGAGGGGGATATTGGGCGTGGTAGTGAGCTGGCTGAGATTGTGCTTTATGGGATTATGAAGCATCAATATTCAGCTTTGCCTGTAGTGCCTAAGATTTTTTATAAGCAGAACTCTCAAGACAATGCAAAGGGGGCGGATAGCGTACACATTGTCTTGGAAGAAGAAGATTTTAGTATATGGTTTGGCGAGGCTAAGTTTTACACCAGTATCGAGGATGCCAGGCTGGGTTCGATTATAATGTCAGTCGAAAACGCTCTTGATACGAACAAGCTAAAGAAAGAAAATAGCATAATTACTAATGTGAGTGACTTGGACGGGCTTTGCTTGGATGTGGGTCTTGTTGCACGAATTAAGGTTGCTCTTTCTAATCAGGCTTCGATTGATGGTCTCAAGCCGAGATTGAATATACCTATTTTGTTGTTGCATGAGTGTGATATCACTAATGGCTGTAAAGTATTTAGCCAAGAGTATGAATCAAAAGTTGTTGAGTTTCATCGGCAGAGGGCACTGGCCTACTTCAAGAAGCAAGCTGAACAGCTTGGGGCTAAGGTGTTTCTTTACTCAGAGATAAAGTTTCACATTATCTTGTTTCCGGTACCTAAGAAAGCTCCGATAGTCGATAAGTTTGTTTCTAAGGTTGAGTTTTTACGAGATGAATAGCATGGATGCATTTGAGCAGTGTCATGTCGTCAATAACCTAATGGAAAGCGGGAATGAAAGTTCCGCAAGAGATGAGTTGATAAAGCTTCTCCATGAGTTTAAGAGCTCGGGTACACCTTACTCGCCCATAGTTAATCACCTCATTCGTAGGGCTGGCCTTTACCCGTACCTTGAATTGAACTCATCTTCTTGGCAGGATCGATTGGTTCATGAGGCATTCAAGGTAGATGTGGGCGGGAGTGAAAAAATCACACTGCACCGAGAGCAGTCGTTCCTGCTCCATAAGTTGCTTGATGGGGATAGCATTGCTGTAAGCGCCCCGACTAGCTTTGGGAAAAGCTTTGTTATTGACTCATTTATATCTGTTAGACGGCCAAGAAATGTTGCGATAATTGTTCCGACGATTGCTTTGACTGATGAGACCAGGCGGAGGTTGCAGCTGAAGTTTGGTGCCAGCTATAAGATAATTACCACGGCTGACCAAACTCTCGCAGAAAAAAATATTTTAATATTTCCTCCTGAAAGAGCTATCCAATACGCTGAGAAGCTTGAGTCGTTGGATATTTTGATTATTGATGAGTTTTATAAGGCAAGCCATGCTCTAGATAAGGAGCGCTCGCCAGCTTTATTGAAAGCAATTCTCCGGCTAAGCAAGTTGTCGAAGCAGCGCTACTTCCTGGCGCCAAATATTAGTAGCATAAAGGATAATGTCTTTACTAAGGGTATGGAGTTTTGTAATTTAGACTTCAATACGGTTTTTTTGAAGAAATACGATCTGCACGAAGAGATAGGTGGGGATGAAATCAAAAAGAGTGAAATCCTCCTTAAGATTCTTTCAGAAGCGCCTGGCAAGACGCTTATCTACGCCGGAACATATTCAAATATCGATCGAGTAACAACGCTACTCATCGCTGACGCTGCTCGAACCACCAGCCCATTATTGGAAGATTTTAGCCAGTGGCTCGCTAAAAACTATGACCCTAATTGGCCTCTAACTCAATTGGTAAAGCGTGGTGCGGGTATTCATAATGGTCAACTTCATAGATCCTTGAGTCAGTTGCAAATTCGTTTGTTTGAAGAGAGCGACGGACTTCAGCGAATAGTCTCTACCTCTTCGATCATTGAAGGTGTTAATACTTCAGCGCAGAATGTTGTGCTTTGGAGTAATCGTAGCGGTAAAGGTACGGCGAAAATCACTGATTTTTCTTATAAGAATATTATTGGGCGAGGCGGAAGAATGCTTCGCCATTTCGTTGGTAATATCTATATATTGGATAAGCCACCAGTGGAGGGGGCTACAGATCTTCAACTCTCAGTACCGGATGAGTTGCTGGGCGGGACTAATGAGGACGATTTTAAAGATGATTTGACGGCAGATCAAATCGCTAAAATTGTGGCTTACAGAGAAGAACTTGTGGGTCTCGTCGGTGATGATGGCTACAAATTTATACGTGATAGCAATTCCATTCAAACTACGCACTCTGGCGTAATCAAGGATATTGTGACTGATCTGCACAATAATCCTAACTCTTGGAACGGGTTGAAGTATCTAAATTCTGAGCGGACCGCCGACTGGGATCGCCTGCTTTACAAGATCTTACGGCTTCAACCCGGCGTTTGGGGGGCTTCCTATACTAATGTTGTTGAATTTATCAAGATACTGTCTGGAAATTGGCGCTACTCGATTCCAGAACTGCTAGCCCAAATGGAAAGTCTTGACATTGGTGTAGATGATTTCTTCAAGCTAGAGAGAACCGTAACTTTCCGATTGCCTGGGCTGTTGGGCGATGTCTGTGTTCTACAGGAGAAGCTTCTGGGGGCACCCGCAAATGACATTAGCCCGTTCATAGCAAAAATTTCCTCTGCTTTTTTGCCTAAGGTCGTCTATCAATTGGAGGAGTATGGGCTGCCGAGGTCGATCTCGAAAATAATTCAACGCTCGGGGCTACATGACTTTGAGGATGAGCAATTAGATATTCATTTAACTATAGACAAATTGTTGCAGCATAAAGATGAGGTCCTGTCATACTTTAATAGGCATGGCGATCGATTTGAGTTATATATTCTTAATTACTTCTACGAAGGTATTGCTCGTCAATGAGGTTTTAATAGGATTCGTGACCGCTGGCTCACGGTTGAGCTGAATTTGCAGAAGGCGGTCGAGCCACGCCGCCTAAATATTCTTCCAGTTCCAGAGAGTAATTCGCACTAATTTAAATTTACAAGCTGGATTCAGTGGAGGATTTGACTTGGAAGTTTATTTTCACCCAGTCCAGTAGACTTCCCTTGTCTCTAAATACTCTTTCACAGCTTTGACTAATCATAGGGTTGTTTCCAGTGGGGAGCGCCTGTCGGATATCTTCTTGCAGGGCTATGCATTTTTTATTGTTTGCAAAGCAGTAGCCTAATTCAAATGCTACACCTTCGTCTATGTGAGCGCCGTGAAGCACTGCTAAAATAATGTCGGAATCTGACATGGCCTGGACATCTGCATCAAATACCATTCTAGCAGCAATGTCTTGCCGAACTCCGCCTTTAACGATGTCGCGCAATAATAGACCGTCGTCCTGTGGTAGAAATACATCGAAAAAAGGGGAGAGCTCTTTTTTCAATGAAGAATTGTAGTTTAACTCCATTTCATTGAAGAGTGGGGCGGCAAGATACATGCTAGGTTTTCTATGCATTTGCGATTCTCCTAAGCTCGCCATCTAGGTCTGAAGGGGTGTATGCTGCCGAAAATATGATCTTGGCTACATCACGGATTACATCTATTTCCTTCCTTCCTGTTGAATTGACAAATTTTGGATGTAAGGGCTTGTACAGTTCAAGGCTTTTGTCTTGTAGCTGAGCTATCTTTTCAGGTGGCCAACTAGATTCTTTTCTCTTTGTTATTAGTCTCGACCATATTTCTGAAGGCTCACCAATCATGTGAATGATTTCTCCAGCTTCTACAATTTTTGAAGATTTCCCGGGCCTAATGCCCTGGCAAAGCATTGAGCGAGCCCTATCCTCAATGGTGATGTCCACGACAAAAGTCAAAGGGTCCATCGGGGATCTATCAATTATGAATACACCGACCTTCTTACTTGACAGGTAATTATTTTTCTTTCCGAATTGCTGGTTGGTCCAAGAGTCAATAGTTATGGTCTTATGGGTGGATAAGTCTTCTGGTGAATTCGCCATTTCAGCGGGGCGCTCGTCGAACCATTCATCGAGTGTTATTAGATTGCCAAATTGGCTTAAGGCAGTAGACTTCCCAATTCCTATAGATCCGACCATGTAGTAACAATATTTGGTGGGCAATCCGAGAATGTCAGACTCAAGCAAGAAGTCATCTTCTGGAAGGGTTATTGCGTGCAGGAACTCTCGAATGTCGGAGTTTCTGAAAAATAGAGTGATGAGATTGTAGTTATTGAAGTTCGCTTCAAAAATGGCTGTTCTTGATTGAGTGTCTAGCTCCTCATCGTCTCTCATGTATCGAATGAAATAATTGTAATTGCCAGGGCTTATCGTGGATGATTTTCGAAGAAGGTGCAGCAAGGTTGAGTCTGTCAGGGAATGTCCTAGCAATATGCTGGTCTTTTTAGTCAATACATGGAGTAATGTTGATAGTCCACCACCAATCCCATCAAGAAGTTGGTCCGCAAAGGCACCATCGGAAAATATCAAATTTTCGCTTTGGAACTTCTTTTTATCAAATGGTAAAAAACCGTTTGGGTGATAAATTACACACTTGTCCTTTGTAAATTGAGAGTGATGAGACCAAATGGTCTGATAGGGGCGCTCATGTTTGGTTGGGTTGAGGTCTGTAAATGATAAGCCATACTCCACGTAGTCATCAAAATTGTAGTTGACAGTCAATTCTGATTGCTTGATGAAAGCTATCATTTGCTTGAAGTAAGGGTGCTCGTCGATTGTTTTTCGGCGCTCGTTCTCTTTTGTGTCACTGTATAAAGCTTCATGAATCAGTTCGCGCCAGTCAGAAAGAATTTTACGTTCAACCAAATTTGAGTCTTTATAAATCTCGCTTGCGATGATCTCTGATTTTTTAAATGAATAAAAAATTTCGAAAAGGACTAGTGCGGCCTTTCCAGGCGGCTCAGAGACCAGCATTGCCTCAGGCGCCTTTAATTGCATAGCGCTCTTTATCTTCTCAATCAAACTCCCCCAAAGAGGAAGCTTCAAGTCCCAGCTGATTCCAGCGCCCAGCACCAAGCTTGCCTTGTTTTTATGGAGCTGTACTCGAAGTTGGCATATGTATTTCCACGCGGCTATGACTTCACTGGATTGAAATTTTGATTCCGTTGGAGCCATCATTTTCTTCCCTAGCGTAAACGGTTAACCAGATGATTATCTATAAAGATATTGTGGTTTGCATAGCGGTTGGCTTATGAGTCGAGTAGTATATTCGATTTTGTTAATGCAGTGGTAGCCAGGTCATGAGTGAAGCCGGTGGTTACAAGGTCCAAGCGCTGGAAGCATGAAAGTATGGGTAATTAAAGAATTTCGACTGGGTCTAGGTAGAAGGCCCCGCGCCGTGGAGTGAGCTGATCCCTAGGCGTGTGGCGTTCTTGGGAGCCGGGCACTAAGGTTCATCCTTGGGAAAGCGCGACAGCTAAAGGTACTTTTTGAACGTCGTGGCGGTGATCGCCACCATGCACCCGAGCAGTACGGCAGATGGCAACAGTACCCAGATGGGGTTGAGGGACCAAGGCAGGGAGAGATAGATCATCCAAGGGCTTATCATTAACGGCAGCAATGTTCGCTTCGCTCTATGGTAGATAAAGCTGCTCTCACGCCCTGCCTCGAATTTGCGCAGATCACGGCGCATTAGTCCGTCAACTGCGCCGGTAATCACGGCCAGTACGAAGAGTGGCATGGCTAGGGTAAGGACGACCAAGCGCACCACGAAAGTGAACACGATGAACAAAGCTGCCAACAAGAAGTCCTGCATCACAACGTAGATCTGAGCAAACTGCCCCCGTACTGACGCTTCTCGGCTGATCAGTTTCAGTTGTGTGTCCGATTTCGCCCATCCCGAGCGCACTACGACCCAGTCGTTGAGGTGCTCAAGGAGTTTCGCGGTCGCTTGTGCCGGCTCTTGCACCAGCAGCGAGCTTTTGAAGTGAGAGCTGAGCCAGCCGAGTTCACTGAGCCACATCGCATGGCTGTGATGCCACCCCTGTTCTGGCCAGAACCACAGCATGCCCGCGAACTCCAGCAGGATGGAGAACAGCAGGGAAGCAAACAGCAGGCCGAGCAATCGCAGGCACAGCTCCAGCGTGCCGAAGATCAGCCCTGGTCGTCGTTGTGTCTGCGGTGGGTTGGCTGCGGTAGTAGGCATTAGAGGCTCCCAGGTGTTGGCTGGCTACCAGGCGATCACGAGGCCGATTTGCGTCCCGGTGGCGGCATCTCGGGATCGAAGTCGACCGTCGGGGCACCGCCAGCACTGCTCCACCAACTTTCCGCGTTGGCGTTGTAGGACTCGCGCATACGCGCGGCCAGGGCCTGCAGGTCCGCTGGCATTTCATCGTCGCTGGCCGGCTTCGGTAGCGGCATCCGGACCTTCCACAGTTGCCCGCCCTCCTGGAACGAAAACATTTGGCCTTTCGGTAGGGCGATGATGTGCGCGGGCTCGATCAGTGGCATGGCGGTGGTGGTGACACGGTCCTGCGAGGACGACGTGAAGTCGGTATGGGCATCCGGATCGGCCGTGTCGGTTGCGCCGGAGACCAGGGTGCGTGTCTGCACGTTGACCTTGGGCAGCTGATTGGTCAGCAGCTCGGCGGTCGCAGTTTCGCGTACGCGCAGCATCTGTAGGGTGTTGAAGTTGCCGATGACTTGGCCAGCCTTGGCTCGGCTGCCGATGCGTGCCTCGATGTCGCTCAAGGTCTGGGTGTAGGCAGTGACTTGGATACCGGCACCGCCGCCCTTGTTGATCAGCGGAATGAACTCGTCGCCCATCAGCTCGTTGAACTCGTCGGCGTGCAGGTTGATGGGCACCTTATCGGTCGCACTGGAGGAGTTCGGGAGACCGTGGTCTATACCGTGCTTGTAGATGTGCCCGGCGACGGAGACCAGGTCGGCAAACATCGAGTTGCCGACCGCGGCGGCGACCTCGGCATCGGACAGCGCATCCAGGCCGACGTAGACGATGCCGCGTTTACGGATGACCTGCAGCCAGTCGAAGATTGGCCGTGGATCGTCCAAGTCGGAATAGTTGGGGGCCAGCAACTGCGCCGTCTTGCCACTGGTGAGCTTTTCCAGCAACGGCAGCAGTGAGGCGACGATCTTGTCGAAGTAGGTGCGGTCGTAGCGCACCGCTGAACGCAGGCCATCCATCACCGGGTCGAAGAGGCGCTTGGCGGTCAAGTACTGCTCGATGGCGACCACGCGTTTCTCGCGGCCGATCATGTGCCGCGGGATGTTCTTCTCGTTTAGTCGGCCTTCGATCAGTACGATCGCTTCCCAGGCCTGCGGGTCATGCCGGGCAAAGAAGTGCTGGGCGTATTCGATGAACAGCGCGTCGATGTTCACCACGTGCCGCTGGATCTGCAGGTAGTCGGGGCGCCGGCCGAGCTCGATCAGGGCCCGGGCGATGATATTGACGAAGCGCCAGGCAAACTCGCGAAATGCCGCCGAGTTGCCTTCACCGCTCAGTTGGCCAGCAATCCGAGTGGCGACTTCCGAGATGCGGCCGAAACGGCCGATGGCGTTGTAGCGGGCGGATATCTCCGGCCAGCCCAGGTGGAAGACGTAGAACTCGTGTTCGCGGCCGGCGCGTCGTGCTTCCACGTACATGCGCTTGAGCAGGTCGGCATCGCCTTTGGGGTCGAAGACAATCACCACTTCCTGACTTGGTCGGTGGATGTCCTGGGTGATGTAAACCTCGGCCAGGCGCGTTTTGCCGACCCGGGTGGTGCCCAGCACCAGGGTGTGGCCCACGCGCTCGCCCAAAGGTAAGGAGGCTTCCTGTTCGTTGGGCTCGACGCCGTGCAGCAGCGGTGAGCCGCCCACCGGCGGCAGCGGTCGTACCGGATTGAGCGGACTGTCCCAGGCGGTCACGCGAGGCAGGAAGGAGAGCCCTGGCGGCGCTTTTTCCAGCAAGTGCTCCAGGCGCCGTGCCCATTGGTAGGCCGCTGACTGGTTGACGTAGCGGGCGAGTGCGGGATCCTGCGCTTCGAGCAAACGTTGCGTATGCAGGCGGCTCCAGCGAAAACCACGGCCCATGAACAAGCGCTTGCTGCTGACCGGGATCTGTCGGCTGGTCAGCGAGTAGCGGGGCAGGCGGCGGATGTTGCGGCGATAGCGCAGGACAATGCGGGCCTCATTGAGGCGCTTGAGGCCGAAGGCGGTGTAGGCCAGGGCCATGCCAGCGCCAATTTCCGGTGACAGCGCCACCGCCCAAGGCGAATGCAGGCACAGCGAGCCGGCACCGGCGCAGATGCCCACGGTGTACAGCTCCACCGCCGGGCGCAGCAGGGATTCCATCGCATGAACGCTCATGGCGGTACCTCACTGTTCCAGGCCGGTCGGTGTGATCAGTACCGGGTAGTGCTCCAGTTCCAGCCGCTCGGCGATGTCGTCGCCGCTGACCGGCCAGATGGCCAATCTAGGCGCGAGCGCCTCGATGCGCCGCAGCGCCGCCGCATCGGCGACCTCAACAGCCAGGCCATTGGCGCCCAACTGCTTCAGCGCTGGCGCGTGCTGCGCCAGCCACGCCAATGAGGCGGCGTCCGCGCCAACCAGGAACAGCGGGGCCATGCCTGGCAGGTCCAGCGCTCTGCGTGGCACCTCACCCGGCGTGAGGCGCGCGCTGCGCACCGGCAGTACCCAGTTCAGTGTGCGTGGGTCGGGTCGTTCGACCGGCGCGGCCGATTCGGCGGCCATAGCAGGGGGCATTGGCATAAGCCATGCCCCGGCGGCCAACGACCCCACCAGCCTACAAATCAGTGCGCCCCGGCGAACGACAATCATGAGCGTGGTCCTCCACGGCTGGACATGGCGGCTTCAAGGCGCTGCCAGTGCTGGCTGAACTGCGTGCGGTAGCGCGCCGCCGGGGCGCCACCCGCAGGCCGGTGGTAACGGCCGGCAGCGATGACCCAGTCACCGACGTCGGCGTAGTGCGCGCGCAACAGGTCGGCGGTGACGGCGAGGTTGCTACGTGGATCGAGGGCATCGCAGGCGGTGGGGTAACGCTCGGGGTTGTAACCCAGGTTGGTTTGCCCCAGGCCGACATCGATGCGCTTGGGATCATGCTGGGTGAGCGCCACGGTGAGTGCGCTACAGGCCTGGTCACGGGTGGCGAAACGCTGCGGCGTGCCGGCCACATTCAAGGTCCACGGCCAAGGGATGAGCTGCCCACGCAACGGCGTGCCGCTCTCCTGCTGGGCAATGGCGAACAGCACCAAGGGCGGGATGCCGGCCTGGGCGGCGGCCAACTGGTACGCCGGTGGAGGGAGGCCGCCTGCTTGGGCGACAGTCATCCCCATCAGGGCCAGGGCGAGGGTCAGTCGACGCGTTGCCATTTCCCTTCCACCTGTTGAAAGCGTGCGGGCAGGGGGCGGCTAGCGCCGAGGGCGAACCAGCGGCCGCGGTCGTGATTGAGGGTGACCTGGCCGCTGCCAATCTGGGCAGCGCTAATGCCCACCTTGCGCGCCCATTGCCGAATGCGCGCATCGTCGCCTTGGCTGCCCACCAGATAGACATCCAAGTGGGCACCCGTGCTCAGCCATTGGCGGAGGCTGGCCTCGCAGTTAGAGCACGTTTCCTCCACAAACACCGCATAGCGCACGTTGTCCGAAGGGGATACGGCATCACTCATCCCCTGCACTGGCAGCAGCCCCGGGAACAGCCGCGTCCAGGCCGCGGAATAGGCTTTCTGATAGGCCAGTTCGCGCTCGGCACGCTTGGCTTCGAGTCGTACCTGCAGCTCGGCGTAGCGCTGGCGCTCCTGGTCCGAATCGGCTTCCACACCCAGGGTGGTCAGCGGGTCGAGTTGGGGTGACCAGTACTGGCGCTGACCGCTCTGCAGTCGCTCGAACTTGGCCCATTCATCATCAGTCAGGCCCCAAGCCTTGGCCTGTGCTGCGGATCGCGCTTGCTGCAGCGGGGCCTGCTCGCTGGACTGCTGCTCCGTTTCAACCGTGGCGGGTGCGCTCCATCCCGATCCCGGTATCAGGTAGATGGGGAATAGGAGCAGCGAGAGAGTCATGAACCGGGCCATATGCACCTCGTCACGGCAGGGGCAGCGAACGTTCGCCGAGACCAGTCACTTGGAACACGGCCTGGTTCCGGCGAATGGCCTTGAGCTGCCAGTCGTTCAGGCTGTCACCGGGCTGCAGCAGGTGGACGGTCGACAGGGCGTGCGCGCCGGTCGGTAAGGCCGAGACAAACCGGACGTCGCCCCGGGTCTCGACACCCAACAACGTAAATGGCGGCGTCGGGGTTTGGATTTTGGCGGCCCGTTTGGCGAAGGCTGCAGACTGAGTCTGTGCGGATGGCGCAGTCGATCGAGCCTCAAGGGTGTGGACGGCGGTTTCGGTGTTGTCCAATCGTTGTTCCAGCGCGACCAGATCGGCCTGGATCGGACCCAGCGGCTCCGCTTCAATGGCCTTGAGCGACGCGCTCATCTCATCCAACTGTTTGCTCAACGTCGCGAAAGTCGCGTCCTGCTGGCGCTGGTGCTCACCCAGCGCTTTCACTTGCGCTGGGAGTGCCGCGACAGTGGCGCTGAGTACATCGAGGTCCCGCCGCAGCGCCGGTACTGGATCGGCTGGCGCATTCTCAGCAGCGACCAGGAGCGCGGTCAGTTGTTGCTGGTGGTTGTAGGTCACGGCGGCCAGTACGGCGGCGCCTAGGCACAGGGCCCCGAGAACCAGGGCCTGAAAGTGATGGACTTTCATGGCGCGATCTCCAGGGGCGGCTGAGGTGGGGCGGGCACCGGTGCGCGAAGGGCGTAGCACACGCTGCGTTCGACCGGATCGATCACAAGCCGCCAAGCCGGGCCGCCGAGGATGGTCAAGCCATCCAGCAGCGCCATCGGCCCGAGCTGGTGTTGCACGGCCGGCAGGGGACGGCTGAACAAGGTCGTGACCTCGGCGCGGTTGGCGCAGAGTGAGTAGCCCGAGCGCTGCAACACGTGGCGCAGTGCATCACCGACCGTCGCGTGCAGCGCCGGTGAAATCTGCACGGTGATGAGCTGGAACAACGGCTGGCGTTGCTCCAGCGTCGGTCGCGTGCTGACCAGGGTGTAGCGGTCCTGGCGGACCCACGCTGCCGACTCTGCCGACGGCTTGGACGGGGTGGCTGGAGCTGATGCGGCTTTGGCTGGCGCCATCGGTGGGGTGATGGCAGGCGACGTGTTGCAGCCCGCCAGCGCGAGCATCAGGACAAGGTAAGAAAGTGCGGGCGTGTGCATGAGCAGGTCTCGACAGTAGGTGCCGACACCTTGGCAATGCGCGCGAGCTGCCCCCACTGAAAAACCGAAGTTGGCCGACCGGTTTATCGAGCCCAACACATAAAAAAGGCGCCCTGCAGGGCGCCTTGGGTCAATCGTCAGCAAACACCGGCAGTCCTGCCAGCGGGGCTGCATCGGGATCGAACACCAGGAAACGCGTGTCGGTCTGGCCGGCCAGCAGCAACAGGGTCATCAACACCGGCGGTACCTGTTCATCCAGCAGACGAATGCAGACGT
This sequence comes from Pseudomonas sp. GD03858, assembly GCF_029840925.1. Taxonomy (GTDB): domain Bacteria; phylum Pseudomonadota; class Gammaproteobacteria; order Pseudomonadales; family Pseudomonadaceae; genus Aquipseudomonas. Next base: position 76,521 of record NZ_JAOCDM010000001.1, on the reverse strand, counting down.
CCGCCGCTGAGCAACCAAGGCCTTCTCTTTGGTCGCTGCGGTGCCAGGGTGTCGAGTACAGCTTGCAGCCGACGGAGCGGTTGCTGACCAATGGGAAACATTCAAGGAAGCTCGCCGGTCGTTCGCTGCGGGCAAGCTGCTCAAGGTAGGCGTACTCGTCGGCCGGTAGGTGAGATGCGCTGATCTCCCAGCTGCGGCTGTACTGGCCGGTGGTAAAGGACAACTGCTGCATCAGTTGATTCGCCGCTTCCAGGCTGGGAAGGTCGCCGAGGTGTAACGAGCCAGTCACCCGCTCGGCGGTGACCTGGTACAGCACGGTGGTGACCACACCAACCGCGGGCAACTGCATGCGTAGAAAGCCCAAGACATCCTGGCCTTCCGTGATGACGGCACAGTCGTCATCGAACACGCAGGCCTGGCAGTTGATGTGATCGTCGTCCAGGTCCAGCTGGGCGGTGTGCAGGGGCGGTAGCAGGGCGGGCACTGGTCGTCGTAGTGGATCTGGACCACGCGCTCGCAGGCAAATGCATGGAAACCGCGGGCAAAGGGGTTGGGGGTTGAGGTGAGCATGATGGCGCTCCAGAAAAAAGAGAACGCCACCCCAAGCAGGCGGTGGCGAGTGAGAGAGGGTTAGAGCCAGCCGTATTCGGCCAGGGAGAGGGGCTGACCTTCTCCGACGATGATGTGGTCCAGAACGCGGACCTCGACCAGCGCCAAGATTTCGATCAGGCGCGCCGTCAGCACGCGGTCGGCGTCGCTGGGTTCAGGGCAGCCGGAAGGGTGGTTGTGGCTGAGGATGACCGCGGCGGCGTTGTGCGCCAGTACCTTGACCACCACTTCACGGGGGTACACCGAAGCACCGTCGATGCTGCCGAAAAACAACACCTCGAAGTCCAGTACGCGGTGGCGTGAATCGAGGTACAGCAGGGCAAACACCTCGTGGTGATAGGGCGCCAGGCGCAGCTTCAGGTAGGACGCGGCATCGGCAGGTGTGATGAGCACTTCGCCGCGCTGGAAGTGGCGTTGGTCCAGCAGCTGCAGGGCTTCGCTGATCAACGCATCTTCGTGGGCGCGCTGGGTCAGGACGGGGTCGAGGGGCTCGACCAGGGTCAATGGCGTTTTCATGAGCAGAGCCTCGTGTGCAGGGGCGCTCCGGGAGGAGTGCCCTGTGGGTAGGGTCAGGCGGTCACAGGCGGGTAAAACGATGACGTGTGCCGCGCAACGGGGAATGGCAGGCTTCGCAGGGGCGAGTGGAGAAGGGGTCGATGCCGACGCCGGTGTCCGGATTGAAATCAGCGCTGAGCGGCATTAACGCCTGCAACTCGATACGCATCTGCGCGACTCGCTGGTCGACTTCGGCCTCGCTGTAGTACAGCGACAGTGCGCTGAAGTCGTCGTAGGCAACCGCTTGCAGGCAGTCTCCGCAGAGCCAGAAGCTTTCCATGCCAACCTCCGACGTGAATGAGCAGCAGGCGCTCTGAGAGCGCCTGTTGCTGGCGGTCAAACTGCCTCAGGCAGACTGACGTGCTGCGGTGGATTCACGGGCGGCGGTCGGAGTTGGTTGGCGTTGATCGGAGTCACCGTCAGTGTCTGCCTTATCTCCATCTGCCTCCCCTGGTTCAACCGCGGCAGAGGCAGCGTCGGTACGGGCGGGCGCACGGTAGCTGAACTGGCCATCGACCTTGATCCACTCGATGAAGATCAGACGGCCCTTGAGGCTGGCGCCGGGTTGCCCCTTGCGTTCGCCTTTCTCGTACAGGAAGGGATCTACCCAAAGGTCGCCAATGCGAAACGCGATGAGGACCTTGCGTTCAGCGCGCACGTCTTCGAGGTGTTCACGGATCAGCCGGTCGGCTTCACCGCTGGCGACCTTGCAGTCGAAGCGGGTGTACTCGACGTCGTCCGAGGCGCCGTGCAAGGCGGCGATGTCGCAGGCCATGAACGCTTGGCCACGGCGAACCGGGACTTCGCGGACACGATTCAGGTAACCGATGCCTTGGGTGTGCAGGTTGAAGTAGGTGGTGGTGGCGTTATTGCTTGCAGTAGTCATGGTGGATCTCCTGTTCAGCAGAAACGCGGACATCCACCGGCCCTGGCGGCTGGTGAGTTCCGCAGGGGTGAGGGTGCAAACACATGATCGGTAGAGAGGGCGCTCATCACCGACAGGTCGGTGACCGTGCGAGCTGCCGAGCGCGAGTCGCACTTGGGGAGAACCACCCGAACGGGCGCAGCCTTGAAGGTTCTAGCTGCCTGGGTGCTGTCAACGACAGCGGTGTGCAGCCCATCTATAGAACGCAGCCAAACCTCCGTCAACCGGGGATTTGGGACGGACTGGGTGGGCGAAATTCGGTGGCTTTCGGTGGATTGTCAGCGGCGAAAAAATAGCCCGACGGTCATCAGGCTAGGAGGAGGTGGACCACCTTTGATCCGGCGATGTGACACCGGAGTTCGTCGCAAACTCTCCGCTGTCGATCCACTGGATCAACCGACCCTTGTCGTGGCCTGGGTCGGAATCAACTGGCACGCATCCGCGCACAAAAGGTGCCCAGTGTTTCGCCGGCGGGCACCGGGGCTGAGCATCGTCGCCGAAGCGGATGACCCTTGAGGCTTGGCACAAGCCGCACGGGTCATCCGCCTGGGGGACTTGGAACGCTGAGAAGTCATCCGCAGAGGCGGTGAAGGGTGGCTCCGAACTCTACGAGTCTGACCGAGCTGCCCGGAGCGAATCGGTCTGGGTCGCCAAGCGGCGAGGGGCTGGATCACTACACCAGCGCGACAGTCTGCCGTCAAGTCATGACCTCTTCGGGCGCTTGGCTTTGACGGCGGGCTTGGTGCCCTTGCATTCCGGGTAGCGAATGCAGGACCAGAAGCTGCCGGTGCGGCCTTTGCGTTGGCGCATGGCGCTACGGCACACCGGGCAGAACGGTCCTTTGGAGGGGGGCGGCTGCAGGGTAAGCGAAGCATTGCTGCGCACTAAGCGGGTCAACCACTGCGCCTGCTTGGCGAGAAAGGTCTCGACACTCAACTGGCCCGATTCGATGCGCTCCAGCGCCTGCTCCCACAGGGCCGTTAGCACCGGATCGGCCACTTCCGGTGGCACCGCTTCGATCAAGGTGTGCGCCGCAGCCGAGGCGGCCAGGCTGCGCTTTTTCTTGCTCAGGTAACCGTGGTCGATCAGGCCCTGGATGATGGCCGCGCGGGTGGCTTCGGTGCCGAGGCCGCAACTGTCCTTGAGGGTCTGCTTGAGCCGCGGATCGGCCACCTGGTTGGCGATGGTCTTCATCGCCTTGACCAGCGTGCCCTCGGTGTAGGCCTTGGGGGGCTGCGTGCGCTGGGCAATGGCGGCCGCGTCAGTCAGCGCCACCGAGGCAGATTCGCGGAGCGTAGGCAGACGTTGAGTGTGCTCGCCGGGCTCGTTGCCGTGGGTTTCGTTGACCACCGCTTTCCAACCACGCACCAGGATCTGCTTGCCGCGAGCGAGCAAGTGATCGGCCTCGCTCTGCAGCAATACCTGGGTCTTCAAGTACTCATGCTCAGGCAAAAACTGCGCGAGATAGCGGGCGCGGATCAGCGCGTAAACCGCCTGCTCGCGCTCGGAAAGCTGAGTGAGGTCGAGCGTCATGGCGGTCGGAATGATGCCGTGGTGCGCGGTGATCTTGCTGCTGTTCCAGGAGCGGGAGCGGCGACAGGGATCGAGCTCTTTGATGACCTGGCCGAGCGCAGGGCTGGCAGCCACCAGGGCATGCAGTACGCGGGGCACCTCATCGAGCATGCTCTCGGGCAGGTAGCCGCAATCGGTGCGCGGGTAAGTCGTCGCCTTATGGGTTTCGTACAGGGCCTGGGCGGCCTCCAGCGTTTCTTGGGCACCGAGCCCAAGTTTGGCCGAGCAGACTTCCTGCAATGTGCCCAGGTCGAACGGCAGTGGCGGGCCCTCGCGGACGCGCTCCACCTCGACGGTTTCGATGCGGGCTGTTCCGTGTTGGCTCAGGCGCAGTGCAGCTTGCGTGGCGGCCGCTTCATCAAGGCAGCGGCCCTCATCGTCGCAGACAGAAGCCGGAGGTTGCCAACGGACTTTGAAACGCATGGCTTCTGCCTCCAACTGGGCGTCCACAACCCAGAAGGGTTGCGGCACAAAGCTGGCGATGGCCCGGTCGCGTTCGACCACCAGGCGCAACGTCGGGGTCTGGACGCGGCCGACCGGCAGCACACCCTCAAAGCCGGCGCGGCGGCCGAGCAGGGTGAACAGCCGGCTCAGGTTGATACCCACCAACCAGTCGGAGCGGGAGCGGGCCAGCGCACAGTGGTACAGCGGCAGGGTCTGTTCGCCCGGACGCAAGGCAGCCAAGGCGCGGCGGATCGAGGCTTCATCAAGGGCAGACAGCCACAGGCGCAGGACCGGCCCCTGGTACTGACAGCGCTCGAGGATCTCGCGGGCGATCATCTCACCCTCGCGATCAGCGTCGGTGGCGATGACCACTTCGCGGCACGTACGCAGCAATTGGTCGATCACCTTGAATTGGCTGGCGACCTTGGGCTTGACCACCAACTGCCAACGGCTGGGAATGATGGGCAGGTCGTCCAGCGCCCAGCGTTTGTAATCGCCATATGCTTCAGGGGGCGCAGTTTCCAGCAGATGACCGACGCACCAGGTGACGGTGACGTTTTGGCCCAGCAGGCAGCCATCGCCGCGCCGGCTGGCCTGAAGTACCCGGGCGATGTCGCGGGCTTGGGACGGTTTCTCGCAAATAAACAGGCGCATACGCGGGCCCTCTCGATGGGTACCGACAGGGTGGGGGTGTGGTCGTGAAACGCCAGGGTAAAGCCGAAACCGGTGGGGTCGGTTCGACGTGTCAGCGCGGGGCAAAACCTTACTTGTGTTGCGCTAGATGAGTGACCAGCGTTTGCAGAAACTCCGGGGCGAACTGCTTATCGGCGCCACCCAGCTCCTTGAAACGTGCATGGATCCGACCAGAGTGAGGCTGATTAGTTAGCAATCAAGGCCTACGAGCTGTTCATGGCTACCTATCTGAAACCGGACAATAGGGAGGCGCGCATGTTGATTACTTGGGTTCAGGCGAGTCCGTCGCTCTGGCGGGCATTCCTTGCCCCGGATCAATTCCTGACGGAGGTGAAGCAGTTGCTGGAGAGTGGGCTGCGCGGGAACGCCCGGCGAGGTGGTTAGCATGCTGAGCGTCAATTCCGCTCGCCGGGTGGGCTGCGTATTCCCTGCTGTATCGCGCAGTGTGCAGTGATTCCACTGAGTTCCACGTTCACCCGGCCTTGCGCGTGGCTTTCTTGCCACCGCCTTTACGCGTGGTGCTGGTAGTGTCCTGCGCTTTCTCGCGCATGGAGACCGAGACCAGGCGGTGCGGCAGGATACCAATGCGCCGGGCCTCGACCTTGAAGGTCACGCGCGCATTGTCCTCGCTGTCTTCCCACTCCTCCTTGACCGTGCGGCCTTCGACCAGGATGCGCATGCCTTTCTGGTACAGGGTGCTCCAGTGCTCGGCATCGCGGTGCCAGAGCTCGACCGGCGCCCAGTAGCCGCCGCGATCCTCGTAACCGCCTTCACGCGGTACCGGGTTGTCGAAATAGACGTTCAGCCGCAACAGGCGCCGCGGTTCATCCGGGTTCGAACTGAACTCCTGGAATTCCGGAACGCTACCGATGTTGCCTTCACCTACAAATAACGTGCTCATGCGGGTCACTCCTCGGTGGGGAAACGGGTCAGGGCGAGCTCGGCGGCCTCAAGTTTGCTGGCACCGGCGACGGCCTGGCGATACAGCGACTGCAGGCTGCTCATCTGCAGGTTCAGCACGACGCGGTTGGTCTCCAGCTGATACAACGCCCGCCGCAGCTCAGGGTGCAGGTGCGGGTGAACCACCGATTCCTGCCACACCTGCACGCCCATGCGCTGAAAGTCCGGACTGCGCCAGCGCAGGAAGTCGGTGCCTGTCGCGCTGTGCTGGACGACCAGTCGCAGCTCCAGCAGTGAGAAGGGAGGCTGGGCCATGATCGCCAGCATCACCGCCATCAACTCGGCGACCTGAGTGCGCAGGCGCAGGATCGTCTCGGCGAACTGCTGCAGATCCCCCTTACCCTTAAAAGGCTTTAAAAGGCCTTTTAGGGAGGCACCTTGTGCGAACGCGCGATAGGCATCTGCTGACAAGCGCCGGGCAATCGCATCGGCCAGGGTCATGCCTCACCCCCTTCGCCCGGCTCTTCCGGCGTAGGTTGTGCCTCGCTCTCCGGCAGGGCAGGTTGATCCGGCTCATCGGGATTCGACGTGGCCTGACTTCGCGCGATGGGTGGGGCAAATTGGGAGCGGCGGCTGCCCTCCAGAATGTCCTGCGGCGGCAGGCCGAATTTGTCGATCGCTTCGCGGGCACGGGCGTTATTGGCGGCCATGTCATCCCGACTGACCCCCGCCAGACGATAGCGCTGAGCCAGACCGAACAGACTGCGCAGTTCGTGGGCGCCGTGATCGATCCAAGTTTCCATATCGGGGCGGCCGATCAAGGCTGTGTGGTGGGCGAGCAAAACGCGGCGCACCAGGGTGTCGTAGTCGGTCAGCAGGTAGACCGCAAGAAAGCCCAGCTGGCTGCCGATGAACAGTGGCAGGGTGACAGGATGGATATTGAGGTTTTCGCCGATATCGACCTGGGTGGGCAGGGCGCGTTCCACCCGACTGACCTGTTTGGTCAGCGCACGCATTTCAGCCTTGGCCTGTAGCAGCTTGTCCTCCAGCTGCAGCATGAACCAGTCGGCGAACGGGTCATCCTGGCTGCTGGCGTGCTTGAGCAGGTTGGTGACGCCGATGTAACCGGCCATGCCCATGATCGGGTGCACCCCCTCGCTGCCCATGCGGCCCTGCCACAGCCGGGCTGCATGGTGGGTGTGCAGGGTGAGGGTAATGCTGCTGCGCAGGGAGCCCAGGTTGAGCTGGTAGTGATCGGTCATCGCCGGTACCTCGCCATCGGAATGATGCCGACGATGGGCCGATCCGTGCAATCCGACGCGGATCAACGCGAAGATGCTCCGCTCGTAATTTCAGGCGGTGGACGTCCTTGGATTCAATGGCATGGGCATCAAATCCACCGAGATCCATCCCTAGGTAGGCGCAAGCGAACCGCGGCAGCGTTGCTTCAGTTCTTCCAGGCAGGAGAGGGCAAGTGGCGATGCGGTGCGCTGACCACTGCGCTTGGTTCGCTCGCCGGGTGGCTCCGCAGGTGTGGGCTTCGGTGCGCGTGACGGTGCGGGCTTGGCGGTCGTTGCCTCGGCGCGAGCCGCCCACAGGGTGAACTCGCCTTGGCAAGCGCGTTTGATCAAGCCCATCAGGTAGGCGACGGGTTTTCGGATCTCGCCGCGGGCGCAGCGCACCGCCGCTTCATTGATCACCGCTTGTTGCTGTTCCGGCTCGAGCTGGCGCATTGCCTGCGAGGCCATGCGCCGCTCGGTCGGGTTCAGCGGTAAATCCTCAGGCCACCGTGCTCGACCGAATTCCACCTGCGCCAGTACCGTACATTTTTTGCTTTGGTCTTTCTGTACTGTACGGCCGGCGTCGGAATTCCGAACCACAGCGGTAACCGGTGCATTGCAGCAGGGTTCGGAATCGGTGGCCGGTGCATGAGCATTCCGAACGGGGTGGCGCAGACCAGATTCGGAATGTTGCGCCTGCGCGTCATCGTCCATCAGCGGCAGCGTTTGCTGCTGTGCCGGCGGCGGTGAGCCCAGCCTGTCCTTGTCGCCCTGGGCGACCTGCGGGTCGGCTTGAATTTCGGTCAGTACATGTTGCGTCACATCACGCACCCCCTTGGTGGCATGGCTGAGGTTCTGTTGCAGCAGCCCCGCGTAGCCGCTGTCCAGTTCAAGCTGCTCGGCTGCCGTCAACGGATCGCCGTGCAGCACGTAGACGCAGCCGCGCAGGCAGCCTTGGGCATCGCGCGAACGGTCAACGAGGCTAAGCCAGCGCGTCGTACGCAAGACATTCAGTGCGCGGGCGATGGTCTCGCGCGACGCCTGGGTACCACAGGGGCTGGTCGCCAGGTAGGGCTGCAGGTCCTGGTAGCGAGGCGTCTTGACTTGGCGCTCGGTGATCAGCCAGCGGAGCACCTGCCAGGTGTTGCGCTCCAGTGGGGTCAGCCGACGATCGAGGAGCAGTGCTTGCGGCAATGGATTGTTGTCGCCGTAATAGATCGTGCGCAGCGCGGGTTCTGCAGCAGCGGCCGCTTGTTGGGCCTGAGCGGCCTGACACTCATTGCGGCGTCGAAGGGCGTCGTAGCACTGGCGCACCACGTCCTGCCAGTCCACCTCGTAGAAGCTCAGCATGGTACGCCTCCGTACAGTTCGACCTGTTGCCAGACCAGCGTCAGGCTGATGTGTTGCTCCTCGGCCAGCATCATCATGGTATCCAGTGGATCGTTGTCCGGATCTTCCTTCCGCAGTTGGCTCCAACGGTTCCACACCGCATGTTCCTGGGCTTCACTGAGCTGGACCGGCCGACCGCGGTGAGTCTCGATCTTCAGCACGCGGCGACGCAACGCCGTTTCCGAATGGTCCAGGCCGAAGCAGCGGTACATGATGGTCGAGCTTGCGCCGAGCTTTAGCGCTCGGTTGATCAGGCGTTCGTTCTGCTCGTCACGCTCGGCCTGAACGATCAAGCGGCGCAGCACGGTGATATCGACTTTGACCTCAACCCAGGCGATTGATGAATGCGCCAGGTGGGACAGGGTGGTCGGTGGTAGCGATTGCAGCACCTCGATGTCCTCGTCGGCCAGGCCTAGCGCTTTGCAGCGCTGCAGGCGGCCATGGCGCAGCTCATGCAGCACCTGGTTCAGCATCGCATGGTTCAACAGATTGAAGGTCGTGCTCATGAGGCGGCTCCTCACTTAACGCGTGGACGACAGCGTCAGGTCGATCAACTGCCGGGCGTGGCGGATTAGGCTGAACAGCTGCTCCAGCTGGTTATCGGGTAGTCGTTCAAGGCCCACGGTCAGGGCAGGGCGTTCGGGGAAGGGCAGGTCGTAGGCGCCAATCAGCAGTTGACCAAAAAGTGCGGCTGGCAGTTGCTGGCGTTGCAGCCAGGTCACGTCGTCCTGCAGGCGTAGCAAGGCAGACAGCACTAGCTGAATGCCGGTGTGTCGCGGGCTCAGCTGCTGGCCATGTTCGATGGCCAAGGTGAAACCCAAGCCCTCTGTATGCGGCGTGACCATCGCACTGGCATCGGCATACGCGGCCAGGTTAGTCGCCAGGGCGGCACAACGCTCACGCAGGGCAGTGATGTCATCCTGTAGCGGTGCGCTAGGTGAAGCGGAGCCCAGGGAGGGCTCATCGACCTCAAGGGCATTTGGCCGCCTCGCAGCAAGCGGTTTGTCATCACCGAGCGCCTCGCGGATGTTGGGGAGGCGTGGAGCCTCGGCTGACGAGGTGTTGTCCGCGCTACTCTTCGGCTCAGGTGAGGGCAATTGATGAGGCGTTTCTGCTTCCTTTTCGACGTTAGGTGCCTGGGGGAAGGACTCGCCAAGTGAGTCTTGCGGGAGAGGCTGAGACGTGTCCGCAGGCGGCGGTAAGTGACGCGGTTCCTGATGCATTTCCAGCGCGAGCAGGCGGGGATTTTGCTTCAACTGCACCGCCATCCTGGCAATCAGTTCGTCCTGCAGTTCACCCCAGTTCAGCTCGGGCTTATCACTGTCGAATGCCGACAGCACTTCGAACCACAGCAGCGCGAATTGTTGATCGTCCCCCAAATACTGGTTCCAGATCGACTCCGCCCGGCGCCGCAGGTTGATGATCCGGACGATGGTGGGTTTACCCAGACCGGCATACAACACTTGCGGGATAACCGGAAGCAGGTGCTCGAGGGTGTCGAGCATGCGGCTGATGTGCGATTGTGAAATCGGGTAGCCCCCCTTGCTCAAGCGTACGGATAGTTCACGCTGACTGAGGGGCACATCGGGCTCCTGCAACATGTCCTTGAGTTTCGCCACCGCGAGGGCTCGCTCAATGAAGGTGAGCTGGCCATGCAGGTCGCTTTCGGCCAAGTGCCCGATCAAGGTATGCGACTCGGACTGCCAAGGACGGAACAGGCAGTGGATGTGAAAGAATCGCTCCTCGCGGGTTTCCTGCCAGAGTTCGCCGAGGATGCTCAAACGGGTGTTGCCGCCGTTGCGGATGATGAAGTGCAGCTCACCCGGACGGCGGGTGATCGACGGAGGCTGATCCAGTCCGCGCTCGCGGATTGAGGCTTTTATTTCGGCATATAGCGGGTTGCGGACCACCCGTGGATTGAGTTCGTACGGGCGCAATTGCTCGAGACTGACCACCAACGGCGTGTCCCCGACCGGCACGGGCGAGATGTCGCGGCCATGATTCTGCGGAAAATGCGCCTGCTGCAATTGGCGCGTGATGTCTTCGGGAGAGGGCGGCTTCATCACAGACCCTCCCATCAGCCGCGACGACGGAGTGGACGGCCGCCCGCTAACGGTTGGCCGGGCGCAGGCACGCCCGAGTCGACCAGTCGCTCCGCCCAGCGCGGGAACAATTCGATGGCCAGCGCGCGCATGACCGCCGCGCCGCAAGGGCCCCGGCTGTCGGGTGGTGGCGTGGGCTCGACGCGGTGGACCGGCAGTCCCAGCGAGGCGGCATTGGGGTAGGCCACGCGGTCGGGAATGACCGTGGTGCAGACGCTGACATGCAGGTTGCCTTGAAAGGAGCCTTGTAGGCTGTCCATGATCAAGCGCGTGTCACGCCGATTGGCGTTGACCTGGTTGAGCAGCAGCTTCACCGACGGCAAGGCGACACCCAAGTAGCGGTAGGGCTCCAACTCTTCGAACAGCCCCAGCGTGCCACGGCGCAGTTCACGTGCGGCGAGCATTTCTGGCAGGACCGGGCACAGAGCACAATTAGAGGCGAGGATCACCATCTCCACGACGACACTGCGCGCGCCTTGGGTGTCGATGATCAGCACGTCATAAAGATCCTGGAAGGCCGGCAGCAGGTTGCGCAGGCGCAGGCGACCATCGGCCGCGTGCAGCAGCAGGGTGCTGATGTGCCCGGCGCGATCGTTGGACACGATCAGGTCCAGATGCGGTATGACGGTGGCGGAAATTACCTGTTCAGGTGCCGTGAGTCGTTGTGCGATGAACTCGTAAGTGCCGGCCTCACGGGGCTCGCGCAAGGCGTAGTAGCTGGACAGCGTCGGTTGACTGTCCAGATCCAGCAGCAGGACGCGAAGGCCCGCATCGGCGAGCACACCGCCCATATTGGCGGCGACCGTGGTTTTGCCTGCGCCACCCTTGGTCGAGATCAGCGAGAGGACGTCCATGGCGCTACTCCCTGCCCGACAGTCGATCCTGGATCCACTGCTCGATCTCCAGCGAGTCCCAACCAACGGCGCGGGTACCAATGCGCCGGCATTGTGGGAACAGCCCGGCTTTCATCAGGTTGTAGATGTGCGAACGTTTGAACCCGGTTTTTTGCTCCACTTCATCGCGGCGCATGATGTGGCGGTCGGCAGGCAGTGGGGCGGGGCTGATAGGTTGCATGATGTCACTCCGTAGCACCGTGTGGTGCGCAGTGGGATGTGACAGTCAGTGAAGGCTCGTTGGAGTGGAAAATCATTGCCAGGCAATGGCAACAATTGCCTGGCAATGGCGCACTAACCCTGTGTGGCTTGGACTAAAAGACGCCTAGCCTCTGCAAATTTCCGATCAAGGGTACGTTTGCTGAGGCCCGGTACTCCCGGGAATTGGGAGGTAATGGCGTCTACCACTGCGGATTGGTTTTTGTAGATTGATTGTATTTGGCCGTGTTGCGATTTCCCTACAATGACAGCTAACAGTGAACCAATTATCCTATAATAGAGAAAAGGCTCCGATGGCGTGCTTGAAGGTTTTGTTTTGATCGCTAGATCTGAGTTTTGTTGACCTTTTATGGATGTTTTTTTGACCAATTCCTCATAGTCGCGGGAAACTTTTTTCAGCTCTCGCTCAGCGGCCTCCAAGTGGGCCGTCAGTGTTAGATAGGTTGCGATGCTGATGCATTGAGTGTGGTCATTTTTAAAGAGAAAACCTGGTTTTTCATCTGGGTAGTAGCGTGCAATCCAGACCCGAAGATCAGAATGGCGGATGGTTAAAAAGGCTCGCTCAATCCGGTCGTGTGCCTCTACTGGGTGACCTAAGTAAGTAGCGGGCAGCTCGTGACAATCAATTGCATCGAATATACGTTCTGCGTACAAGTGTAAAGACGGCCACTGGGGGAAATACTTGAGTAACTCAGCTGGGTGGGACAAAGCAATTGGTAGGATCTCGGCTTCGTAACCGGCAAGACCGCACCAAAGAATCGCAGCATCAATGGGGTGGTAGGAGCTTCTTGTCAGGGTCATGGCCAGCCTCCTGCTAAAAACTCGTCCTAGGTTCCTCAACGATAGGGAAGCGCTGTCTAGGGTGCCGCTTTGGATCCAATACTGATGACATTGTCGCATTGGATTAGTTCTCTCGGTACGTGGTCACCTTAGGCGTGGGGGCCGGAAGGTCAGCTGTTGTCCGGAAAAATGGCTGTCTGACTTACGCTAGAGAGGTTTGAAGGGTTGCACCGCAAGATGGACGTGTGCAATCCTTGTCGGGCGCCGCATATCGGCGCCGGGTGTGAGAACCCGAATTGATACCAGCGGGTCGCGTTATGGCGATCCGTAGGGCAGGCGTTCGCGTCTGGCCGGTCTGGTATCAGCCGGTTTCTCACCCCTGCGGGTCGCCGCCATCCACTCTCTGGCGTCGGCAAAGTCGAAACGAACCCGGGGAGGAAGGACATGGACTGTCATGATCAGGCTAAGCCAAGTATCTACGCCGAAACGGCGTACAAGCTCATTCTTGCTGGCGTGAATAAGTTCCAATCTGAGGAAGATCAGCGGCTATTACTCGACTCGCTCTTGTGTCAGTGCGCGGTCTTTGCCCGTTTGCTGGCCGGTGAGCACGCATTTCAAGAGTTGTTGATCCGGTTGCGCGATTTTGAGTTTGACGTTGAATTTGAAGGGCTTTCTTTTCGGAAGCATTGAAAATATTGCGAGCGCTTAACTGCAAGCGTGGATTGCCGTCACTCTTAAAAAGTGAGAGGTCAATATGTCGGCTCGGTTTGTGGTGATTCCAGCACTGCCTCTCAAGAGCGAAAGGTTCGATCGGTACGGTCGTGGAAGTGCTGTCGGAATAGGATATGACCTGTACGATACGCAAAACAAGCTTCGCCTGGTTCTAAGTTTTTCGACACGGGCTGAGGCTGAAGTGGAATGTGCATGTCGTAACCGTGCTCGAGATGAAAATTCAGATGGTGTTTGCGGAAGAACGTGAGCTGAAGTCGATTCTGCAAACGCCATTGAAACTGTGGGAGATGTAGCGCTGTGAATAATTATCAGTCAGTGTGCGTTGCGAGCGCAGCATTTTTCCGTAGTCGGTCCAAGTAGTCCGCCCATTGTTGGGCGGCCTCTCGGCGCTGTGGCAGCAGTTGGGCGCGAATGATGGTGCGCACGCGTTCAGGCGGCCTGTTAATTTGTAAAGGAGCGGTTTGGGCATGGGCCTCGATTTCTCGGCGTTGAATGTGGGCGCCATGTTCCTCAGCGGATCGGCGCAGGGGCTGACCACCAAGATTTGGTAGTGGAAGGTGGCCATGCGGTCGCGGTGCGCCCGTAGCGCGCAAGAACCAGGACAAGCTCTGGTTCGGAGGCGACTCACGCCTGAAAAAGCGGCTTTTTGATGTCAAGACATTGCTCATCGCGGGAACCGGCAGACTTGTTCGGAGTTTCACTACTGCTCGGGTGGAACCGATACTCGCCAGCCTGGGCTGTTTTAGAGAGCCTAAAGGCTTGCTAGTGGGACACAGAGGCATGGCAGTTCTGTGTCCTCTTGCGCAGCAATATCCTCATGCCAAACGGGTGTGATGGGCTCCGTCTACCGGTAATACTACGCCATTGACGAAGGAACCCGCCTCGCTAGCGAGCATGATCACCGGGCCAATCAATTCGTCGAGTTGGCCCAGGCGTCGTGATGGCATCGAGCGTATGGCTGCCTGTCCCTTTTCGCTGGCGAAAAAAGGCTGGCTCATTTCAGTTTCGAACCAGCCGGGTGCAATGGCATTGACCCGGATCCCATAGCGCATCAAGTCATTGGCCAGCGTCCGGGTCAACTGTATGACGGCGCCCTTGGAGGCGGCATAGGCACTGTACCCGGGCAGGGCGCCTAGGCCGAGTATCGAGGCGATGTTAACGATCGCCCCCGGCTGCTTGGCCTCGGCAAGCCGGCGCGCGGCTTCCTGAGATACGCGCCAGATTCCCTTGAAATTGGTGTCCAGCACAGCATCCATGGAGGCCTCGTCGGTCTCCAGGAAGGGCGCAGGGGAAGCGATGCCGGCATTGTTGATAATGATGTCGCACACGCCGACCTCTGATGCCGCAGCGTCAAATGCCTCACGCACGCTATCACTGGAGGTCACATCCATGGCAACAGCGATGGCTTTACCGCCGCTGTTGTTGATGTCGTGCACCAGCGCCTCGATCCGGTCGATCCGGCGAGCCGATGCCACGATCGTGGCGCCAGCCTGCGCCAGGCCGTGGGCGAGACAATAACCAATGCCACTCGAAGCGCCGGTAACCAGAGCAACTTTACCAGCCAGCGAAAAACGTTCATTAACCATCGTAACTTCTCCAAACCACGGAAATTTCAATTCCCAGGGGCAATGAGGTCCAACCCCATCTGCGAGAGGGGCCGAGCCAGTTCACCCGTTTCGTGAGCCCGCGTATTGGAAGCATTACCTTCAAGGGCTCGTTTCTTCACGCCTTGGGCGATCGCGGCAAGCCGGAAAAAACTGAACGCTAGGTAGAAGTTCCAGTTTTCGATCTTTTCCAGTCCCATGCGCGCGCAATAGTCGGCGACATAGGTTTCTTCGTCTGGTATGCCTAATGCCTGGCGGTCGAGGCCACCCAACCCTCGGATTAGGCCGTCATTTGGCATGCGCCACTGCATGCATTGATACGCCAGGTCGGCGAAGGGATGCCCGAGAGTGGACAGTTCCCAGTCGACTACAGCGAGGATGCGTGGTTCGGTAGGATGGAACAGGAAGTTGTCCAGGCGATAGTCGCCATGGACCAGACTGACACGCCCGTCGTCTGGCGGCAGCAACATCGGTAGCCGGTCGATGAGCTGATTCATCGCCGGGTTGGTCTCGGTTTCGCTGGCCTGGTACTGCTGGGTCCAGCGCGCGATCTGCCGCTCGAAGTAGTTACCGGCTCGACCATAATCGCCGAGGCCGATGGCTTCGACGTCCAGGCGGTGCATCGCTGCCAGCACGCGGTTCATTTCTTTGTAGTAGGCAGTGCGTTGGCCTTGTTCGATCTCCGGCAGTGCGGGGTCCCAGAAAATCCGCCCCTCCACGAACGACATGAGGTAGAAGTCGCTGCCGATGATGCTGGCATCTTCGCAGAGGTAGTACGGGTGGGCTACCGGAACCTCGGTGTTGCGCAGGGCTTGCATGACGCGAAACTCACGGTCGATCGCGTGAGCGGACTTCAGCAGTGCGCCCCGTGGTTTGCTGCGTAACACATAATCAGCCCCGCCAGCGCGGAGCCGGTATGTCGGGTTCGACTGCCCGCCAGCGAATTTCTCCAGCACGACAGGCCCGTTGAAACCGGGCAGAACGGCTTCCAGGTAGGCGCCCAGGCGCTCGCTGTCGAGGTTTTCAATGTGGGTCATGGTAGTCGCTCCTTAAGCTGTGTAGCGTTTGATCACCGCTTTGCCCAATGAGGCCATGTGCACCTGATCGGGGCCATCGGCCAGGCGAATGGCCCGGGCATTAGCAAAGGCGCGCGGCAGGAAGCTGTCTTGGCACAGGCCCAGTGCACCGTGAGCCTGGATGGCGCGGTCAATGACCTGCTGCGCCATGGTTGGGGCAACGATCTTGATCATCGCGATGAGATCCCGCGCGTCCTTGTAGCTGGTGCGGTCCATCTTGTCGGCAGCCTTCAAGGTCAACAGGCGTGCCTGCTCGATATCGCACAGAGAACGCGCGATGTCCTCACGTATCGAACCTTGCTCGGAGAGCTTCTTGCCGAACGCCACCCGTTGCTCGACCCGGGCGCACATCAGCTCCAACGCACGTTGAGCGGACCCAATCAGGCGCATGCAATGATGAATCCGGCCTGGACCCAGTCGGCTTTGGGCAATTTCGAAGCCTTGTCCTTCGTCGCCGATCCGGTTGCCAACCGGGACGCGTACATTCTCGAACAGGATCTCGGCATGCCCGTGTGGGGCGTCGTCGTCGCCGAATACGCGCAGGGGGCGCAGTAGCTTGAGGCCGGGGGTATCCATCGGCACGATGACCTGCGTCTGTTGGTAATGCGTCGGGGCATCGGGATCGGTCTTGCCCATCACGATCAGGAACGCACAGCGGGGATCGGGTGCGCCAGTGGTCCACCATTTGTGCCCGTTAATCACGTAGTCATCACCGTGCCGTTCGATGCGGCATTCGATGTTGGTGGCATCGGAGGAAGCAACCGCTGGTTCCGTCATGGCGAACGCTGAACGGATTTCACCGTTGAGCAGCGGCAGCAGCCACTGGCGTTTCTGCGCTTCGCTGCCATAGCGAGCCAGCAGTTCCATGTTGCCAGTATCTGGCGCATTGCAGTTGAACACTTCCGGGCCGATGAACGAGCGGCCCATGACCTCGGCTAGCGGCGCATATTCCAGGTTGGTCAGGCCTGAGCCGTAGTCGTCGAACTTTGCCAGAAACAGGTTCCACAGGCCTTCGCTCCGTGCACGCGCCTTGAGTTGCTCCATTACCGGAGGAATGACCCAACGGTTGTCGGAGCGCTCGATGAAATCATGGTATTCGTGCTCGGCTGGGTATACGTGATCTTCCATGAAACGCTCAAGCCGCCCGAGAAGGTCTCGAACTTTTGCGCTGTATTCAAAGTGCATGCTGTATTCCTCGATAGGACGCGGGGGTGTGTTGCGTAGACGGGGGTTGGAAGCGAGCAGGGTTCATGCGCCAGTGCATTACCGAACTCAATGCCCTTGCTTTGACGATTGGAAATCATGCTTGTCGGATGAAGGATGGGGGCAAGTCAGCATTAGATTGCCAATGCATCGCGCAGGGGTTTGAGCATGTCCGCGAAACTGGACATCAGGTAGACAGGCCAAGGGTAAAGGGGGCTGGTCTGCACGATTTGCTCTGCCGCATACAACGTGCCTGTGAGCAAAAACGTGACCGTGCCGATGAACGCAATTCGGCGCATGAATTTCTCCGAGTCCAGCGATCGGCTGGTTGCCGGTTTTTGTTGTAGGTGATTTGAAGTCTAAAGGCTCCGCGCGACAGAGATTTAACAGAACACGCCAGAAAATGTGCAATTCATGAATTAGCGTTCGTGGTGTTGAAGCGCCGTGGGGCTTTCTTGTTATCGATTTTGCTGTGTGATGCGCACCTGAATCTCGGCCGCATGGCCGTTGTCAGGCATTCGCCAGCGGGTTTCTACTCGTCAGGGCGGTCAGCCTGCACACCAATAGGGGCAGCGACAGCACAACCGAAAGGGCATTGCCAACGAGCAATTCCACGAATTAGCATAACGGTGGTTGTCTTTAATTAGCGCCCGTTCCAGCAACAGCAGTAATCCGGTTGCCCTGTGTGCATTTCGCTCTTGGGATGCGCATCACCCAACTCATTTTCGAGAAATGCCATGTCTGATTACCAAGCCCCCCTGCGAGATATGCAATTCATCCTCAATGAAGTATTCGAGGCCAGTAAACTGTGGGGTCAGTTTCCTGCTCTGCACGACTTTATCGACTCGGAAACTGCCGAGGCGATCCTGAACGAGGCAGGCAAGCTTGCAGCCGAGGTACTGGCACCGCTGAATCGTCCCGGTGATGAGCAAGGTTGTCAGTGGAAAGACGGGCGGGTAACAACACCTCAAGGGTTTGTGGAAGCCTACAAGGCCTTTGCCGAGGGCGGATGGGGCGGAGTTGCAGGGGATGCCAGCCAGGGCGGGATGGGCATGCCGAAGATGCTCTCGACGCTGGTCGATGAAATCGTCAATGCCGCCAACCTGTCATTTGGTCTGTACCCCATGCTGACCGCTGGCGCCTGTATGGCAATCAATGCACACGCGAGCGAGACGCTGAAAGGTCAATATCTGTCGAAGATGTATAGCGGCGAGTGGGCAGGCACCATGTGCCTGACCGAACCGCATGCCGGAACCGACCTCGGCATTATCCGTACTCGCGCCGAGCCGCAAGCGGACGGTAGCTACGCAATAAGCGGCACCAAGATCTTCATTACCGGTGGTGAGCACGACCTGACCGAAAATATCGTGCACCTGGTATTGGCTCGGCTACCTGATGCCCCTGTCGGTCCCAAGGGTATCTCGCTGTTCCTGGTACCCAAGGTATTGAGCAATGACGACGGCACATTGGCCGAGAAGAACAGCCTGAGCTGCGGATCTCTCGAGCACAAGATGGGCATCAAGGCATCAGCGACCTGTGTGATGAACTTCGATGGTGCCCAGGGCTGGTTGGTCGGCGAGTCGAATAAAGGTCTGGCCGCAATGTTCACCATGATGAACTACGAGCGGCTGGGAGTGGGCGTCCAAGGGTTGGCTACCGGCGAGCGTTCTTATCAGAGTGCGATCAGCTATGCCCGTGATCGTGTCCAGGGACGGGCATCGAGTGGGGCTGTCGATGGGCAGCGGATTGCTGATCCGATTATCGTTCACGCCGATGTACGTCGCATGCTGCTCACCATGAAAGCCTTGAACGAAGGTGGGCGCGCTTTCTCCAGCTATGTCGCGATGCAACTGGACACGTCCAAGTACAGCGAAGACGCCGACGTACGCAAGCGCGCAGAAGAACTCGTCGCATTGCTGACGCCAGTCGCCAAGGCATTCCTGACCGATATGGGGTTGGAAGCCACGTTACACGGCCAACAGGTGTTTGGCGGGCATGGTTATATTCGTGAATGGGGTCAGGAACAATTGGTGCGTGACTGCCGTATCACCCAGATCTATGAGGGTACGAATGGTATTCAGGCGCTGGATCTGCTCGGCCGCAAGATTCTGGGAACGGGTGGCGCCGCCGCGCAAACCTTGATTGACGAGGTGCTAGATTTCATCCACTCGGCGCCACCGACGCTGGCCGAATTTACTGCGCCATTGAAAGCTTCGGTACTCAATCTTGAGGAATTGACGGCCTGGATCCTGGACCGCGCCAAGGGCGATCCTAACGAAGTGGGTGCAGCCTCGGTCGAGTATCTGCATGTCTTTGGATACACCGTCTATGCCTACATGTGGGCGCGAATGGCACATAGGGCGCTGCCCAAAGCAGGTCAAGACGACTTCTACGCAAGCAAACTGGGCACCGCGCGCTTCTACTTTGCTCGCCTGCTGCCTCGGATCCATTCATTGACAGCCGCCGTGAAAGCCGGGAGTGAGTCGCTGTATCTTCTGGAAAGCACGCAGTTCTGAGTAATGTTGCCAGGCAGCATTACTCGGCAGGGCCGTTGTAGTTTTTTCGACCTCGGAGTAAACGCGGTTGCCTGGCCAGCCCGGTTTTTCGTTGCCATTGGAGCGGGGTGAGGCCAAACCAGCGATGAAAGGCGCGACTGAAGCCGCTCGAGTCTGCATATCCCAGAAGCTTCGCCAGCCTGCTCATGCTGATGGCGGGATCCTTCAGGTAGTGCTGGGCTGATTCCTGGCGCACTTCGTCAAGAAGCTGCTGGAATGAAGTGCCCTCGGCGAAGAGTAGGCGTTGCAGCGACCGTGGATTCAGGACCATCCAACTGGCGGCCTTGTCCACTGTCGCACGGCCGCTGGGAAGCAGATGGCGGAGCAGTTGCTTGATGGATCCAGGGAGTGCCGCGCTGGACAACCGCTCCATCCGGCCTATGTGTGTTTCCAGCAGCTGGTGCAATGTTGTGTCCTTGGCATTCAGTGGTAACGACAGGACATCTCGTGGAAAGACCAGCCCTGTAAACGACGAGGAAAACATCGGAGGTGAGCCAAGGATGCTTCTGTAGTCCAGCTCGCTGCCAAGTGGTGCATGGGTAAAGGCCACATGATCAGGTTGCCATTCGTCACCGATCATCGCACGCAACAGTTTCAGGGCCACGGCGCACATCAGCTCTGCGGCCTGGAACTGCCCGGGGCCGTACTGCCGGGGCGTTGAAAACTCAAGGCAGACCTGATCACGTGCAGGTAGGAGCTGCATGCTGACCGCACCATTGAAGACTGCATAGTTGTCCTTGAGCTCCAGCAGTGCTTCGCCTACCGATTGGGTGCTGCCGACCAGGTAGAGCATGTCACCGAATACCGCTAGCCCTTGGTGCATCCCGAACCGTAAACCGAACAGCGCCTGCTCGGTATGTTGTGCGCACAGATCCAGCAACCCGCAGTAGCGTTGGTAGGCAAGGATCTGCTGGGGGAATTGTTCCACGTCCACAGGCAAAGCCACCAGCCGGAGCATTGCCGTCGGCCTGAGTCCTTCATCGCTGGCGAATTCGGTAAATTTGCTGAGCGCCAGCGCACGGATGAATGAGCCAGTGGTCGTCCTGCGCTCGCTGGCCGCGGCGGATGCTGCTTTCATGGTGGTGGCACCTCGTGGGTTTGCGGTGCGGCCAGTTGCCCTGTCCGATGATGTTGCCGCCATTTCTGCGGGCTGATGCCGTTCCAGCGGGTAAACGCGCGAGAAAAGGCGCCAAGGCTGGTGTAGCCAAGCAACGCGGAAAGCTGTGTCAGGTTCACGGTGGAGTCACAGAGATAACGCTTGGCCATGGCCTGCCGGGTATCATCCAGCAAAGCCTGGTAGTGGGTACCTTCGGCTTGCAGGTAACGCTGCAGAGTCCGCGGGCTGAGGGCAAGCTGCCCGGCTATCTGTTCAAGGCTGGCCTGCCCATCGCAAAGGTCGTGCCTCATTAGCCTTTGAACATGGGCGGGTAGCTCGCGCAGGGTGAGGTACGCAAGTTCGTCATAGTGGTTTTTCATCAACACCTGCAGGCCAGCATCACGCTCACCGAGCGCATGGGTCAGCAGGACATGATCGAATACCCAGGCATTGACCGCGCTATCGAAGCGCGGAGTGATATCCAACAAGGCTCGGTAAGTGTTCAGACGGGCGCCGGCGGCATGGCGAAGCAAAAGTTCCTGAGGTTTCCAGGCCCGTCCCAGAAGGCTCTCCATGATCTTGGTGCCAAGCGCCATGGCAAGCTCGACGGTCTGTCGGGTGACCGACACATTTGCATCTATCACGTCATAGAGCAACCAGGCTTGATTACCCCGTTGCTCGAGCCTTAGCTCTGCGCCGTTGCTGTGGGTAGGGAAGTAGCGGACCAATGCCTGCAACGCATCGCCGACTGTGTGGGCGCTGCTTATCACATAGTGCAGCGTGCCCAGCGCCGAAAGCCCTTGTTGCAAGCCAAGCTCTAAGCCGAACAGCGCATTGCCGGATCTGCGCGACGCCAGTTCCAGGAGTGCGGCAAAGCGCTCGCCGCTGAGCGGCAGGTCTGTCCGGCCTTCCATCACGCCTGCCTCTTCAAGCAGTGCGCGGGCGTCCATTCCCTGGCGGGTCGAGAACTCGTCAAAACCGAGCAGGGCGATGTCGAGGACGAAAGAGGTCATGTCGAAGGTTCTGGTCTGGCGGTGCGCATGCCGCGCCTGAGGGAATGATGGCTCATCGTAACAGCTGTCCACCACCCAGGAATATGGCTTTCCAGGCTGTCATGAAAAGCCTGTTTAGTGGCGCGATATGTGAAGCGCTCAAGCATGTTGCCCGTCAGACTCGGAGAGGACGCACAAACAAAAACAAACTCTGCTGCGGCAAAACGCCGATTACGGAGATCGTCATGACTCGAGTGCTTATCGCCATTGTGTTCGTTGTGCTGGGTGCAGGGAGTGTCTACCTGTCAAGTGTGCGCGCTTCTGCGAGCCCGGCCATTACTCCTCACGTTCATCCCGTTGCCGGAATCGGTGACATTTTCCGCCATTAGGGCAACAGGTTCATTGAATGTTGCCTTGGCCAATGCCTGTCTACGCCATGCAGCGCCCACCGCGGCATCCGCCTTGCTCCTTTTCTCGATAACGCCTGCCTGCCCCAGTCGGCCTCGACCCAGGGCAGAGCGAGCGGAGCCATCTTTTGTCGAATTAAGGTAACGAGTGTTCCGTAATTGCACATGTCGCTGTCCTGCGTGCTGCAGAGGAGGGCATTTGAGTCGCCAGGTAGCACATATCAATTGTTATAAAAAATGTAACCACTTGAAAGATATACTAAAAAAATATTGGCAAATAAATTGCTTTTGTCATTTGCGTGGTCGCCATCAGGCCATGCTTTAGAAACAAAACCTGGCCGTCAGTCTTGCCGAACGAGGCAGGTCGAGCGGTCGCCAAAAGCTCGTGAGGAACCTCGCATGAAAGATGTGAATCAGCGCCTTGATGTTGCAACTTCCATTGGCGGCAGAGGGCGGTCATTGGCACTGGCGCTTGCGGCGCTGGCCGCCTGCGGCGCAGTGCAGGCTGCGCAGAACGATGCTTCGCAATTGGGCACGAAACTGACGCCCTTGGGCGCTGAAGTTGCCGCCAGCGCCGATGGCGTGATTCCCGCCTGGGCGACGCCGGGCAAGCAGGACACAGGCTGGAATTACGGGCAGGTCCGTGGGCAGTCCTGGAAGTTCAAGGACGACAAGCCGCTCTATAGCATCACCGCCGCCAACGTCGCGCAGTACGCCAAGCAGCTTTCTCCCGGGCAGTTGGAGCTGTTCAAGAAAATTCCCGATTACCGCATGGATGTCTATCCGACCCGACGCACCTGTGGTGCACCGGACTTTGTCGTCGACAATACGCGCAAGAATGTCGGTTTCGCCACGCTCGACGCCGACGGGCTCGCGCTGCAGGACGCTCATGTTCCCGGTATTCCGTTCCCCATGCCGACCACCGGCGCCGAGGTCATGTGGAACATGAAGATGCGCTACCGCGGCGTAGGCTTCGACATGTCCAAGACGGTGTCGGGCATTTCACCGCGTTCCGGTGGCGGGAGCTGGTTGCAGACCTCGACCGACTGGTTCATGTACACGCCGTGGGGGCAGAAGGGCAGTGCGCTGTTCTCATCGTTCGACCGGCTCGAGGTTGCCACCTACTTCTCCTACAACGAGCCGGCTGCGCTGGCTGGCCAGGCCGGGGTGGTCACGACCAAGGCCGGCGAGCAGGCGAGCACCTTCTACTACTTCCCTGGCCAGCGCCGGGTGCGTCGCATGCCGTCCTATTCCTATGACTCGCCGCAGATCGGCCTGGATAACCAGTACACCATCGACGAGTCGAACATCTTCTTCGGTCCGATGGATCGCTTCGACTGGAAGTTGGTCGGCAAGCAGGAGCTGCTGGTGCCCTACAACTCGTTCGGGGCGTATGACGCATCCGCCCGTATCGAGGATGTTGCGCAGCAGAACGCCTTTGCGCCGCAGTATCGCCGCTATGAGCTGCACCGGGTCTGGGTCGTCGAGGCGACCGTGCGCCAGGGCATGCGCCACCAGGCACCCAAGCGCGTGTTTTATATCGACGAGGACAGCTGGAACGGTCTGGTTGCGGTTGACTATGACAAGCAAGGGCAGATCTGGAAAGTGCGCGAGGGCTACCCCATCCCTGTCTACGAGACCGGCACCTGCGATATGGAAGCCCAGGTCCAGTACAACCTGGTCGACGGCCGCTACCTCTACGACATGACCTCCATCGGCGTCGGCAAGAAAGATCATCGCTGGCTCACCGAGGATGCTGGCAACCCACGTCTGAAGCGTGATTTCTACACCTCGGACAACCTGCGTGCCATCAGCGAACGTTGAACTTCCTCACTTCGAGCGCCGACATGAAAACAACAATCACAAAAGCTTCAGGCCTTGCTATTGCGTGCATGACTCCCCTGGCAATGGGGTTCACTTTCGAGACCGAGACCATCAGGGGCTCGTTCGATTCGACGATTTCCTACGGCATGGGTATTCGCACCGAGTCCCAGGCCTGCAATCTGATCAACCAGGGTACCACTGGGCATCATCCGCCCAGCGGCTGCCTGGCACAGACTTCCGGCATCGGCGACCAGGGCGACCTCAACTACGACAAGGGCGACCTCTTCACCCATTATCTGAAAGGCACCCATGAACTGCTGTTGAAGATGCCGGACGACTTCACCTTCATGGCTCGCGGCAGCTGGATTCGCGATTTCGCGGCCACCGACACCAGCGGCGCATTGTCGTTCTACACCCCTGATGGCGTCGGCAAGGACGGGCTGACCAGTGCCGCCCGTGATGACCTGGAATTCAAGGCGCGCCTGCTCGACCTGTGGGTAAGCAAGGGCTTCGATGTCGGTGACCAGCGGGTCCGCGCCCGTCTGGGTAACCAGGTGATCAACTGGGGCGAGAGCCTGTTCGTGCAAGGAGGTATCAACAACACCAACGCCTACGACATCCAGGCCCTCTCGCGCCCGGGCGTGCAGTTGAAGGAAGCGGTGCTCCCGGCACCGATGCTGAGCCTGGCATCGGGTCTCGGTAGCGGGGTCAACATCGAGGCCTATTACCAGTTCGCCTGGAACAAGAGCGAGGTGCCACCGGTGGGCAGCTACTGGTCCTACACCACGGCGCTGGGTAGCGGGATGAAGACCTACGGGTTCGACGACAAGGACGCCCGCGACAGCGGGCAATGGGGCCTTTCGCTACGTTGGCAGCCCCAGGATAGCGACCTCAATGTCGGCCTCTACGTGTTGCGCTATCACGACAAGCTGCCCTCGTTGACGATGCGTCTGCTGGACCCCGACACCCTCGCCTTGGCGCAGAAGTGGGAGTATCCGGAAGACCGCATGCTGTACGGTATCAGCGCGAACATGCCGATCGGCGACTGGGCGGTGGGTACCGAGCTGTCCTACCGGCCCAAGGACGCGGTGCCGCTCAACCCGGTACTGGATTTGTGCAGCAACAATGGCGGCAAGTGCTGGAAGGACGAGAAGAAGTTCCAGTGGCACCTCACCGGGCTTTACAGCATGACGCCGTCCAACTCGCCCACACTGCTGGATTTCACCGGCGCCAGCACAGGCACGTTGCTGACCGAGTTGGTGGTCATCAAGTACCCGGGGTTGCACCGCAGCTACGACGGCGAAATCATCGCCGCTGGTGGCAACACCTGGCAGCTGGACCCTGCGACGGCGCCGAAGGCTCGCGGTGACAAGACCTCATCCGGCATCAACCTGGACTTCAGCCTTACTTACGACGGCACCTTGCTTCCAGGCTGGCAGGTGACGCCAGGGGTCTTCTATTCGCGTTCCCTCGGGGGACGGACTCCCAACCTCTCGGCGACCTTCACCGAAGACGCCAGCAGCATGAACCTTTATCTCAACTTCGTGCGTAACCCGGCCAGTTGGCAAGTGTCGTTCAACTACGCCAAGTTCATGGGCGGCGACACCCCCTATGACCAGTTGTTCCGTGATCGCGATTACGTAGGTGTCGTCGTTTCGCGCACTCTGTGAGGCCTGCCGTGAACATGTCTATCAAGATCAAGGAAACACCTTCGCGTGGCCTGCTGGCATGCGGCGAAGCCTGGTTGTTCGGGCATCGTGGCTGGGTGCTGGCGCTGCTCGCGTCGTTCACCCTGGGTATGGCGTGGTTCGCCGTGCAACTGCGCATGGACGCAGGGTTCGAGAAGCAGTTGCCGATTGGTCATGAATACGTCGAGACATTCAAGCAATACCGCGGCGACCTGCTTGGCGCGAACCGTCTCACCATCGTGGTCAAGGCGCGCAATGGCACCATCTGGAGCGAAGCAGGCTTGCGGCGGCTGGCTGATGTGACCCAGGCAGTCACGTTTCTGCCCAGTGTTTCGCGCAGCAGTGTGCGTTCGCTCTGGACACCGAACGCCTTCGTCAACGAAATCACGGAGGAGGGCTTTCGTGCCGATCCGCTGGTGCCGGGAACGGTGACCCCCGAGCGGCTGGACGCCACCATCATCGGGCGCATTGCTGATTCCACCGCTCAGGGAGGCTATATAGGCACCCTGGTCTCCAGGGATCAGACCAGTGCGATGATCACTGCCGAGCTCAACGAATACGATGTCAATGGGCAGCGTCTGGACTATGTGGCCTACAACCGTGTGTTGGAGCAGCAATTGCGACAGCCGTTCGAGGATGCCGACTTCGAGATCCAGCTGATCGGGTTCGCCAAGCAGATCGGTGATATCGCCGATGGCGCGGCAGCGGTGCTGGAGTTCTGCTTGCTGGCCTTGTTACTGACGGCGGCGGCGGTGTACTGGTACTGCCACTCGGTGCGCTTCACGCTGCTCGCGCTGGGTTGCTCGTTGACCTCGCTGGTCTGGCAATTCGGTAGCTTGCGCCTGTTGGGCTATGGCCTCGATCCGCTGGCGGTGCTGGTGCCGTTCCTGGTCTTCGCCATTGGCGTTTCCCATGGTGTACAGCAGATCAACTACATCGTCCGCGAGATCGCCGATGGTAAGCCTGCCACGCAGGCTGCCCGCTCCAGCTTCCGCGGGCTGCTGATACCCGGCACCTTGGCGCTGGTTACCGCGTTGGTGTCCTTCGTCACCCTGCTGCTGATCCCTATCCCCATGGTCCGCGAGCTGGCGATCACCGCCTCGCTCGGCGTCGCCTACAAGATCGTCACCAACCTGGTGATGCTGCCGTTGGTGGCTTCGATGCTGAAGGTCGATGCCCGCTATGCCGCTGCCGAGGAAGTGTCGCGCCAACGGCGGTCGCGCTGGCTGGAGGGCCTGGCGAAGCTGGCGGACTGGCGCAACGCCCGCTGGGTGCTGGTGGTGGCCGTGGCCGTATTCGTCATGGCCGTCTGGCAAAGCCACGACCGTGTGGTCGGCTCGCTTCAGGCTGGGGCGCCCGAGCTGCGGGAGGATTCACGCTTCAATCGCGATGCGGTGGCCATCGCCGGCAACTATGACATCGGCCTTGACTGGCTGAGCGTGGTCTTCGAGGTACGGCCAGAGCCGGATGGCAGCGCCAACGCTTGTGAGGATGTTGCGCTGGGGCAATACCAGGACCGCTTCGTCTGGGCGATGGAGGGGGTACCTGGGGTGCTCTCGGTGGCGTCGTTCTCCTCGGCGATGCGCCAGTTCAACGAGGGCTACAACGAAGGCAATCCGAAAATGAGCGCGGTGCC
Source organism: Pseudomonas sp. GD03858 (assembly GCF_029840925.1). Taxonomy (GTDB): domain Bacteria; phylum Pseudomonadota; class Gammaproteobacteria; order Pseudomonadales; family Pseudomonadaceae; genus Aquipseudomonas. The sequence continues at coordinate 49,347 of NZ_JAOCDM010000001.1, read as the reverse complement.
CATCGACCCGATGAACTATTCGTCGCTGGCCGCCGAGGTAGGGCGCTTGCCTGGCCTAATGCGCACCGATTGCAGCATGACCGCGGTGCACCTGTACCTGGCTGACCACAAGGCCACCACCATCTCCCGCGTGATCGATGCCGTGAAGACTTTCCGCACGGCCTACCCACAGGACGGCATCGCCGTGCGCCTGGCGTCAGGCAATGCCGGGGTGATCGCGGCGATCAACGAGGAGGTCGAGAAGAGTGAAACGCCGATGCTGCTCTATGTCTATGCCGCGATCGCCTTGTTGGTGTTCATCGTCTACCGCGACCTCAGGGCAGTGCTGGTGTGCTGTTTGCCGCTGACCCTCGGCACCTTCATCGGTTACTGGTTCATGAAGGAGCTGCAGATCGGCCTGACCATCGCCACCCTGCCGGTGATGGTCCTGGCGGTGGGCATCGGTGTCGACTACGCGTTCTATATCTACAACCGCATCCAATTGCACCAGGCCCACGGCCAGCCCATCGCCACCGCGGTGGCCTGCGCCCTGCGCGAAGTCGGGATCGCGACCATCTTCACCGCGCTCACGCTCGCGGTCGGCGTTGCCACCTGGTCGTTTTCCGAGCTCAAGTTCCAGGCTGACATGGGCAAGCTGCTGGCCTTCATGTTCATGGTCAACATGGTCATGGCCATGACAGTGCTGCCAGCGTTCGCCGTTTGGCTGGAGCGGGTGTTTCCACGCAAGCGCCCGGTGCGCATGGTCGGCGCGCTGATCCATTGAGGAGAATGACATGCACTACCTGAAACGGGTCATGGGCATCGCGCTGCTCGCGGCCATGCCAGTGGTCGCGCCTTGGGCCGCGAGATTGGAAGCGGTGCCGGTGGCACCTGCCAGCAATGCCGCGCAGGCCATGATGCTGGGTGCGGGCAAAGCGGGTGAGCGGGTGGTGGCAGTCGGTGACCATGGCATCGTGCTGCTTTCCGACGACCATGGGCGCCGCTACCGGCAGGCCCACGGCGTACCCTTGTCGAGCACGTTGACCAGTGTCAGCTTCGTCGATACCAGCAACGGCTGGGCCGTTGGCCACTGGGGCGCGATCCTGGCCAGCGGTGATGGCGGAGAAACCTGGACGGTGCAGCGCATCGACAGCGATGTCGACCGCCCGCTGTTCGCGGTGCATTTCTTTGATCGCCAACAAGGCGTGGCGGTAGGGTTGTGGTCGCTGATACTCACAACCGACGACGGCGGACGCACCTGGACCGAACGCACCTTGCAACCCCCGCCTGGCGCCAGTCGCGCCGACCTCAACCTGTTGAGCCTGTTCAGCGATGGGCAGGGGGCCGTCTATGCCACCGCCGAGCATGGCAAGTTGCTGCGCTCGGATGATCGGGGCAAGACCTGGCGTTACCTGGACACCGGCTACCAGGGCTCGCTGTGGAGTGGTGCCGTGCTGTCGGATGGGCGTCTGCTGGTAGGCGGGCAACGCGGTACCTTGTTGCGCGGCACGCCGGACGCACGTGCGTGGCAGCGCATACCGCTGAACAGCCGTAGTTCGATTACCGCCATACAGGCAGAGGGCAAACACATATTGGTGGCAGGCCTTGACGGCCTACTGGTGAACAGCCAGGACGGCGGCGCTACCTTCGATGAGAGGCGCAGCGGCGATGGCGTTTCGCTGACCGCTGCACTCATGCAGGGTGATGGCCAGCCGTTACTGTTTTCCCGCCATGGCGTGAGCGCGCCGCCTTCTGATCAAAACCCTCGCTGAGCCTGCCCGGTCGCACCGTCCTCAAGGGTGCGGCCGCGCTTATTCAAGCCTGCAGATCCGCTTCCATAGTTGATGATGGGGGCGCCTAAAAAACAACATAACAGTTGTTGCGTTAAATTGGGCGCAGCAGTAGAGTCTGGCTAAACAACAATTTTCGGAGGCAAACCATGTCCGAGCCCCACAGCAATGTTGACAAGTTCCGCCTTCTCGGCGGGTGGGTCGAACAACCGGACGACCTGCAGCCGGAGCTCGAGGGGGACATCAATGCCGATGTGATCATCATCGGCGCGGGTTTCGCCGGGCTGTCCACTGCCCTGGAACTCACCGCGCTCGGAGCCAGCGTGGTGGTCCTCGAACAGGCATTTGCAGGGTTCGGCGCCAGCGGTCGCAATGCCGGCTACCTTGCCGGCAGCATGGGCGTCGAGTTCGAACTGTTCCACAAGCGCCTCGGCGTGGATCAGGCGAGGAAGGTCGTGTCCTTCTACGACCAAGGCGTGGCTTACGTGGAGCGACGGCTGGGTGAGTTGGCCATTGATTGCGATTACCTCCCCAGCGGTGTTATCCGTGCGGTGATCCATCCTTCCCAGGAAAAAAGGCTGCGCCACAGCATGGCGCTGGGCCAGGAGCTGGGCTCGGTCACACGGTTCGTGGATCAAGACGAAATGCGCGCTCGCGGTATCCCGCCTGCGTTCCTTTTCGGTTGTGTTCAGCACGGTGGCACGCTCGATCCCGGTAAGTATGTGATGGGCTTGCGCCGGGCGGCGTTGCAGGCCGGTGTTCGCTTGTTCGAACAGACCAAGCTGCTGTCTTACAGTAACGGCCCAACCATTACCTGCCGAACCGAGAAAGGCTCGGCGAACGCGCCGATCATGGTCCTGGCCACCAATGCCTACACTCCGCAACTGGGTTTGCTGCGCGACAAGGTCACGCCGCTGCGGGTCTCGGCCATCGAGACGCAGCCGTTGTCCGCCGCACAACTGAAATCCTTGGGTTGGCAGGGGCGGGAAGGCATCGTGACTCCGCACTGGACCATGGAGAGTCACCGCCTGACCGCACGCAACACCCTCCTGATAACCACCAAGCAATTGGGTTACGCCTATGGCTCGCAGACCCCGAACGAACCTGATCGGGCGGCCTACGCCGCTTTGAGGCAAGCCCTGGACGACCGTTTCCCGTCATTGCACGACGTGACGATCGACAAGTGCTGGAGCGGCTATATCAGCCTGGCTTACGACGCCTTGCCGGTGGTGGGCGAAACCGGGCCGCACAACAATATCTACTACACGGCGGGTTGCTCGGGCCATGGCGTTGGCACCCAGTCGCTGATCGGCTTCCTGCTGGCGGAACGCATTGGGGGCATCGAACAACCCTTGCTCACGGCGCTGCGCCACAAGACCCCCTCGACGCTTCCCGAACCTTTGCAGTGGTGCGCGGTGAAGGCCGCCCTGGCGGGTGTAAACCTGCTCGACAACGCCCTGAACCGCCGGGCGCGAGCGTCGTAACTGTGCCAAGGCGCCATCCCCTCGCGGCGCCAGGCTGATCTATCTGTCCACCCCGGAGATGCAATGAACAACTATACGAATGAGGCCATGCGTTTCACCGCATGGGCTTCGATCATCGGCGGACTTTTCGCCTACCTCAATGTCGGTTTCATGCTCATGGTCACCCAGGGCGACATGGCCGTGACATTGCAGGGAGCGACCATGCTAACCCTGCCGGCTGAAGTCAGGCAGTACTTCAGGTTGTCGATGTTCGCCGACATCCTGGGGTTCTACCTGCCACTGTTGGCTCTGGGGGCTTATTTCTGGCGTGAATTTCGCGATGAGGCCGGGGCGCTCGGGGACATGGCCCTGCTGGCTATCGCCACCTACGTGGTGCTTGGCGTAACAGGTGCAAGTCTGCAGCTTTCGGTGCTCAACCCGCTGGCCCAATTGCACTTGACGGGCAGCGAGGCCCTGCGAGCTGGCGCCGAGGCAGCATGGACGACTATCGCAGTGGCTAGCCAGCGCGGGCTTTGGTGGTGCGAAGGCCCCGTGGTCCTGTTCTGGGGAATCGTCGTGGGGCGGCATTTGAAGAATGCCGGATGGGGCAGCTCGGTCCTGCTGCCGCTGAAGGTGGTGGGCTGGTGCTTCGGCTTGTATTTCATTTCCGGCTTTTTTGCAGCCCTGGATCCGTTGACCAATGCCTTGCTGGTGCTCGTGGTACTGATCTTCCCGTTCTGGATGGTGTTGTTCGGGTTGCAGTTACGACGCCGCGCACTGCGCCTGCCACTGGGCGCCTGAACGATAACGTTCCATCCCTTGCTTGCTGGACCTGAAGCGCCACGCAGTGGCGCAGCACTATCGAATAACAATAGCGTGAGGCTCCTTTTATGGCTGAAAAGCCTACCTCCAATTCGTTGGATCTCAAGCGCCGGCAGTTGCTGAAGTTCGCTGGTGCCACCGCGGCCGTTAGTGGCCTCGGCCTGCATGCCGGCCTGGCCAGCGCTGCCGAACCCATGGCGGCGGCGCATGGCGACAATGAGGGCATCCTGGATGTCGCCATCATTGGCGCCGGCATGGCTGGACTCACGGCGGCCCGCGACCTGCTGAACGCCGGGTGCCGCTCATTCCAGGTGCTGGAAGCCCGTGAGCGGGTCGGTGGCCGGGTACTCAATTACGACCTGGGCTCGGGCTACATCTCCGAGGTGGGGGGACAGTGGATCGGGCCAGGGCAGACGGCGGTCGCCGACCTGGCCCGTGAGCTTCAGGTAGACACGTTCCCCACCTACTACCAAGGGAAGACCGTGGTTCTTGGGGGGGAAGGGCGACTGGAGATCGACTTGCAAGGCACCTTCGGCACCGATGAACGTATCGGCGCCAAGCTCAGCGAGCTCTCCAGGTTGGTACCGTCCGGTAAACCATGGACTTCCTCCAAGGTCGACGAACTGGACAAGCTCTCGGCAGGCGACTGGCTCGCGCAACAAGATATCAAGCCAGAGGACAGGTCTGGCTGGGATACCAGCTTGATGCTCACCTGTGGCGTGGCCCCGGCCAAGATGAGCCTGCTGCACTTTCTGTCGATGATCAATTCGGCAAGCTGCGACTACATGAAGCTGGACTCGATCAAGGACAGCGCCCAGGGCACGCGCTTCGTGGGCGGCTCGCAGATACTGTGCACCCGCATGGCCGAGCAGCTGGGCGACCGCCTGCGCCTGGCCTGCCCGGTGCGTGCGATCAGCGAGTGGGACCGCGACATAGTCACGCTGCACACTGACCAAGGGTTGATACGCGCCCGTCGGGTCATCGTCGCGATTCATCCGGCCCTGTGCAACCAAGTACGCTTCGAGCCCGCGCTGCCGGAAGGGCGCGCGGCGCTGCAGCGCGCCTGGCCGGCACACAGCCCTGCGCGCAAGACAGCGATGGTCTACAAGCGGCCGTTCTGGCGCGAGAAGGGCCTGAACGGCCACACCATGCAGGTCAAGGGGCCACTGCTATGGGCCTGGGACAACTCCCCGCCCAACGGTGAAATCGGTGTAATCAACGCCTTCGTCGTCAATGCAATGCTGCCCTCCGATCACCAGGCTGCGCAGCAGGTACTGACCGAAATCTACGCCCGTTCCTTGGGCGATGAAGCCTTGCAGCCGGTCGCCTACCACGATCATGACTGGGGGCTGGCAGACCCTTGGAGCCTCACCTGCGTATCGGCGATACCGCCCGGTTTCTGGAGCGAACATGGCGAATCTTTGCGTCCGCCGTGCGGCAACCTGATCTGGTCGGGCACTGAAACGGCCGATATCTGGGCTGGGTACATGGATGGCGCCGTGCGTTCAGGTCATCAAAGTGCGCTGCAGGCGCTTGCTTCGCTGCGTCGGGCATAGGGGACAGTGATGAAAAAGAAATTGTTGTGGGGTACGGCAGTGTTGCTGGTCGCCCTGCTGGCCTTGTTCGGCCGCGACCTGCTGGGCTTATACCACCTCGTCAGCTACATCGACAGCACTACCCAGGCCTACGAAGCGGACGGGCCCTGGCCCCAGACGGCCGATGCCTGCTACGGCTGCCATGGGCAACGCGGGAGTTCGCAGCACCAGCGTTATCCCAGCCTGGCAGGGCAGCCCGCCGATTACCTGAAGGCGCAGTTGCACGGCTTTGCCAATGGCACCCGTCATTTTCCAAACATGCAACCACTGGCGATGAGCCTCAGTGACGCTGAAATCGACAAGCTGACCAACTACTACGCCCGCCAGACGCCCGTGGATAACCACACGTTCCAGCCTGATCCTGGCCTGCGCCAGCAAGGCGAGAAACTGGTCAAGGCGGGCGCGTGTGCTGCCTGTCATGGCGAAAAGCTGATGGGCCAGGGCGCATTCCCGCGTCTGGCCGGCCAAGGTGCCGACTATTTGCTGGTTCAGCTGGACGCATTTGCCCAAGGCAGCCGGGTCGATCCAACCGGTTCGATGAAGGCGGTTACCCAGACCCTCTCGGCACAGGACCGCAAGGCGTTGGCGCATTACCTTGCCGCCTTGGCGGCCACCCCGAAGTAAAGCCTTCATACCTACAATAAAGAGACATGAGCTATGGAAACCAGAGATGTTCTTGCGTTGCTCACTTGCGTCCTCCTGGTGGTTTCCGGGAGTACCTATGGCATCAAGTTCCTGCGTAGAGGCAACTTCCTGTTGGGCCTGGAATGGTTGATCGTGGCGTTTTCCGGGACCAACTTCCTGATCTACCTGCTGACCCAGTCGCAAGTCTCCTACGGCATTTCGTATTTCTGCGATGCGTTTTCCCGCGGCTTCGGCATCCCGATCGTCACTGTGCTCGGCTTGATGGCCGTGACCCATGGCTTCCGACCTTCGGCGGGCAAGGACGCATTGATCTTCGCTGTCACCTTTGTCTGTACGTTCGTGATGATCAAGGCCGATTTCATGATCCAGCCGCTTCCTTACTTCTACGTCGTCATGTGGGCTGGCTACACGGTTTACCTGGCGTATTTCATCAGCCGCCTGTTGATGGTTGGCCATTACCTGCACGCTTTCGGGGTCACGCTGGCAGCGATGCTGGGGCTACTGGTGGCCTGCATCTATGACTTCTACCCCATCCCCGGGGACGACACGAAAGCCGTGTTCATGTCGATAGCGCTCGCCAGCTGGTCGTTCATGATGATCCAGTTGTACTACGCGTATTTCGCACTGGAGCGGGCAAAGCACCAAGCGGTGCCAGTGCGCTGACACGCCCTGGTTTCCATGCTGAGACCGGTCGTGCGGCCGCAGTTTGCAGTCGTAGCGATCCAAGAGATCTACCAGGAGTACTATTACAATGTCGATCGAGCAAGTCGCGCCAGCAGTAGAGCGGATGCGAGAAGTTTTTGCGCTTCAGCGCCAGGCATTCGCCGAAGAACGCTATCCCTCCTACCAGATTCGACGGGCCAACCTGCTGGCGCTCAAGGCGCTGGTACTGGAGAACGCCGAGCGGATCGCAGCCGCCATATCCAACGATTTCGGCCACCGGTCGGAGCACGAGACCAAGATGCTCGATATCTTCGGCCTGGTCAGCGAAATCAACCATGCCGTCCGCTGCTTGAAACGCTGGATGAAACCGCGCAAGCGCGGTGTCGGGATCTGGTTCAAGCCTGCACGGGCAGCGGTGCTGGCCCAACCGCTGGGTGTCATCGGTATCGCCGCACCTTGGAACTACCCGCTGTACTTGACGTTGGGCCCGCTATGCGGCGCCCTGGCCGCCGGTAACCGGGCCATGATCAAGGTCGCCAGCGACTCCAGCCATTATGGTCGCTTGCTCGCCGACTTGCTGGGCAAGCGCTTCGACCCGGACCTGGTTGCGGTGATACAGCCAGGTCCAGGTATCAACGACGGTTTCTCCCGGCTACCTTTCGATCACCTGATCTTCACCGGCTCGCCTGCGGTCGGCCGGCAGATCATGCGCAATTGCAGCGAGAATCTCACGCCTGTGACCCTGGAGCTCGGCGGCAAGTCGCCCACCGTCGTCGCCCCGGGTTACCCATTGAAGCAGGCTGCCGAGACCGTTCTCTGGGGCAAATGCCTGAATGCCGGACAGACTTGCGTCGCACCTGACTACCTGTTCCTGCCTGCCGGCAGCGAGGAGCAATTCCTGGAGCATGCCAGGGCGGTTGTGTCCCGAAATTACCCGCAGCCGTTGGCTGACAACCCTGACTACACCTGCATGATCAATGCGCGCCAGCTGGCGCGGGTTGAGGCGTTGCTGGCGGACGCTCGGGACAAGGGCGCGCGCGTGGTCGCGCTGGCGGATGTGGATGGCGCACGCCGGGCGGGCAAGCTGACACCGCACCTGGTGTTCGATGTGCGCGACGACATGCTGATCATGCAGGAGGAAATCTTCGGGCCCGTGTTGCCGGTACTGACATATCGCAAGCTCGAGGACGCGATCGACTACATCAATGACCATGAGCGGCCCTTGGCGCTTTACCTGTTCGACGAAGACGCTGGTCGTGTCGAGACTGTGCTGCGCCAGACATTGTCCGGAGGCGTCTCGGTCAACAGCGTGATGCTGCATGTGCTGCAGGAAAACCTGCCGTTCGGTGGCGTGGGCAATTCAGGGCTCGGCCACTATCACGCCGAGGAAGGGTTCCAGACGTTCAGCAAGATGCGGCCGGTTTTCTACCAGGCGAAATTCAATGGCAGCTTCTTGCTCAAACCGCCTTATGGCCGCCTCACCCAGGGCCTTCTGCGCCTGATGCTGCGTTGAGGCATGGTTTGCTGAGCAGGGCTGACGAGGCTATATCGAGTTGACGCTACGATCGTCATGCCCTTTTAGCGCCCTTCGGGGCGCTTTTTTTATGGGAGCAGGTTCGGTGACTGGCCGGAGAGGATAAGAGGAGGGGAAGACTTGGAAACCGGAAACCGCCCCTACCTGGCACAATACAGGGCGGTTTCTCTCAGGAACGCGTCAGGCGTGGGCAATCCACTCCGCGGCGCGTTCGGCGATCATGATAGCGGCCGCGTTGGTATTGCCTCCGACCAGTGTCGGCATGATCGAGGCATCGACGACGCGCAGCCCGTCGATACCATGGACACGTAACTGGCCATCTACCACGGCCATCTCGTCCTGCCCCATCTTGCAGGTGCCGATCGGGTGGTAGATAGTGTCGGTGCGTTTGCGCAGCAGCTCGATCAACTGTTCGTCGTTGTGCAGGCCGGCGCTGTATATATCCCTGAGCCCGAAGCTGGCCATGGGCGTCTGGGCAATGATGTCACGGGTGATGCGATAGCCTTTGAGCAAGGTTGTGACATCGTCGTCGTGGGCGAGGAAGTTGGGATCGATACGCGGCGCCTTGCGCGGGTCTGGCGAGGCCAGGCCGACACTGCCGATGCTCTTGGGGCGTAGCACGCACACATGGCAACTGAAGCCATGGCCCCAGTGAAGCTTGCGGTTATGGTCATCCACTGTGCCTATCACCGAGTGCAGCTGGATGTCCGGGCGCTCCAGGCCTGGATCGGTCTTGAGAAACGCGCCGGCTTCGGCGCAGTTGCTCGCGACCGGACCATTGCGATGGCGCGCATAGTCGAACATGGCCTTGCCCATCTTCACGCCGCCACTCAGGGAGAAGCCCAGCAGCGAGGTGTCGTTGCTCTTGTAGCACAGCACCACGTCGGCGTGGTCCCGCAGGTTCTGGCCAACGCCCGGGAGCTCGTGGCGCAGGGCGATGCCCTGGGGTTCGAGCTCGGCTGACGATCCGATGCCTGAGAGCATCAGCAAGTGTGGGCTGCCAAAGGCGCCCGCTGACACTATGACCTCCTTGCGCGCCTTCAGGTGCACGCGCGAGCCCTTGATCAACGCCTGTACCCCGGTCGCCTGCTTGCCCTGCAGAACGACACTTTCAACATGGGTATGGGTGAGCACGGTAAGGTTGCTGCGATGGCGGACCGGCTTGAGGAACGCCGTCGCGGTGCTCCAGCGACGACCGTCGCGAATGGTCACATCGTAGTAGCCGGCACCTTCCTGAGTGGCGCCGTTGAAGTCTGGGTTATAGCGGTGCCCGGCACGCAGCGCGGACTCCACGAAGGCTTCACTGGCAGCGTGGCGATTGGCCGGGCTGACGTAGAGCTCGCCGTCGCCGCCGTGATACTCGCTACTGCCGCCGTGGTGCATTTCGCTCTTGCGAAAGTACGGCAGAACATCGTCGAAGCCCCAGCCTTCGTTGCCCAGCGCCTGCCAGTCATTGAAATCCTCATGGTGGCCGCGAATATAGATCATGCCGTTGATCGAACTGCTGCCGCCGAGCACCTTGCCCCGTGGCTGGTAGCCGACCCGCCCGCCCAGGCCTGGCTGAGGGGTGGTCTTGAATGCCCAGTTGACATGGCGCGTCGGCAGGATGGCAGCCAGGCCCAGCGGGGTATGGATAAGCGGTGATCGATCTTCCGGGCCCGCTTCGAGCAGGCAGACGGTGACGCTGGGGTCGGCACTGAGGCGATTGGCAAGGACACAGCCGGCAGAGCCGGCACCCACGATCAGGTAATCGAATTCCATGTTGTTGTTCTCGAGGGAATTATTGGGAGTCTGGGGGGAGCAGGTTTGAGCTAGCCATCCCAGTTCGTGTGGTCGTTGACGAAGTCCAGGATATGGCGCTGTGCCTGTCGGGCTTGCGGTAGCGCCGCAATCATCTGGAACACGTGTGGCAGCTGTTGCCAGATTTCCAGGCGAACTGGCACGCCGGCCGCCGCCGCGCGGGCGGCGGCGCGGACGGAGTCGTCCAACAGCATTTCGGTGCTGCCTACCTGCAACAGCAACGGTGGCAAGCCGGCGAAGGAGCCGAACAAGGGCGACACTTCAGGCAATGTGTGCTTTTCGGCCGATGCGTAGAAGCCGCGGATAGCGATCGCGAACGGCAGGGTGAAGATCGGGTCGTGACGGGCATTGCCCAGCACGCTTGCACCACTGAGGGTGAAATCGAGGAACGGTGACAGCAGTACCGCGCAGCTTGGCAGTTGCGCTTCCTCGTCCCTGAGTCGCTGCAACAGCGCCAGCGCAAGGTTGCCGCCGGCGGAGTCGCCAGCGATCACGATGTGTTCGGCCTTGGTCCCCTGTTCGAGCAGCCAACGGTAGGCAGCATGGGCCTGGTCAAGCGCCGTGGGGAAGGGGCACTCGGGCGCGAGGCTGTAGTCCAGCATCAGCGCCCTTGCCTTGAGCGGGCTGCACCAGTTCGCCACCATCGCGGCATAAATCTGCGGGGAGTAGGCGACGAACGCACCACCGTGGATGTACAGCAGCACGCGCTCCTGCCGGCAACTGGCCGGCGACAGCCAGTGCGCAGGGGTACCGTTGCACGAGACTCGCGTGCGAAGCACGTCCGTTGGTAGCGCTTGGCCTTGGCGATCCAGCTGCGCAAACTGCTTGCGCAGGCGCTGGATATCGATACCCATGCCGTGGCGGGACTTCACCGACAGGCGCAATAACAGGTCGAGCAGCCTGCGCTTCCAGCGACCTTCGCTCGGGTCGATGACACGGGTATCGGCCCGGCTTCTTGCAGGGGCGTTCATGACGCCACCTCGCGCGCTGGTGACGCCGGCCATCGGTAGTCACGCAACGCCTGGCGCAACTGGATCTTGCTGACCTTGCCGGTAGCCGTGTGCGGCAGTGCCTCGACGAACACTACGTCGTCAGGGATGCAGAAGCGTGCCACTTTGCCGGTATAGAGCGCGAGGATCGCCTCACGGGTCGGCGCTTCTCCAAGCTTTGCGACAACTACCAGCAGCGGGCGTTCGTCCCATTTCGGATGGGCGATGCCCAGCGCGGCAGCTTCAGCGACGGCAGGGTGGCCCATGGCGATGTTCTCCAGCTCGATTGAACTGATCCACTCACCGCCCGACTTGATGACATCCTTGGCCCGGTCGGTGATCTGCATGAACCCGTCCTGGTCGAGACTGGCGACGTCGCCGGTCGGGAACCAGCCGTTCACCAGCGGCGTTTCATCGCTGCGGTAGTAGCGATCGACCACCCAATGGCCACGCACGACCAGGGCTCCCGAGGTCTTGCCGTCACGCGCTACCTCGTTGCCGTCATCGTCCACGGTTTTCAGCTCGATGCCGAACAGTGGTCGACCTTGCTTGATGCTGATGGCAAAGCGCGCTTCTTCGTCCAGGGGCAGGTGCGACGCTTTCAAGGTATTGACGGTGCCCGTCGGGGACATTTCGGTCATGCCCCAGGCGTGCTGGATGTGGATACCGAACTCCTGTTCGAAGCTGCGCATCAGTGCAGGCGGACAGGCTGCACCACCGACCACCAGGCGCTGCAGGCTGGGCAGGCGCTTGCCGGTCTGCTGCATGTACTGCTGAAGGCTCAGCCACACGGTAGGAACGCCGGCCGAGAAGGTGACACCTTCCTGTTCGAACAGCCTGAAGACACTTTCACCGTCCAGGCCCGCACCGGGCAGCACCAGCTTGGCGCCTACCAGGGCCGCCGAGTACGGCAGTCCCCAGGCATTGACATGAAACATTGGCACGATCGGTGCGACGACCTCGCGGGCCGACAGCGAGAGCGAGTCGGGCAGGGCACTGGACAGTGCGTGTAGCAGCGTGGCGCGGTGGGAGTAGAGCACGCCCTTGGGGTTGCCGGTGGTTCCGGAGGTGTAGCACAGCGCCGCCGCCGCATGCTCATCGATGGTCGGCCATTCGAACGTCGCGGGTTCGCCAGCCAGCAGCGTCTCGTAGCACAGCATGCGGGTCTCGCCTGCGGTTGGCATCTGTGCAGCGTCCGACAAGGCGACCCAATGCTTCACGCTTGGGCACTGCGCCGCGATTTCGGCGACCAGCGGGGCGAAGCTTTCGTCGAAGCAGATCACCTCGTCCTCGGCGTGCCTGATGATCCACGCGACCTGCTCCGGGAAGAGCCGTGGGTTGATGGTGTGGGTGACGGCCCCCATGCCCGAGATCGCATAGTAGAGCTCGAAATGACGGTAGCCATTCCAGGCCAGGGTTCCCACCCGGTCGCCAGGTTTGACGCCCAGGCGGGTCAGGGCGTTGGCCGCTTGCCTGGCACGCTGATGAGCGTCGGCATAGGTGTAGCGGTGCACGGCGCCGCCAGGCAGGTACGAAACGATTTCAGTATCGCCGTGATACCGCTGCGCATGCTCCAGCAGTGAAGGAATGGTCAGCGGGAGCGTCATCATTTGACCTAGCATGATATTCAGCCTTTTACCTTTCTTGTTTTCACGCACCGGCGGCGAGGCCGTGGGCGTCGTGGTTCAACCGGTGACCTTGGCGGGCCGCGGGGTGAGTGCTTGTTGCTGGGCGCGTTGGAATTCCAGGTGGTGATCTTCGATCGGGTCCTTGAGCAACATTTTCTTGTCGCGCCCGTAGTGCATGAAGACGAACCAGGGGTGCGACCGGCCCTGACGGGGCAGGAAGTGCTGGTCACGCTGGATGTAGCCGGACTTCATTGAATTCAGGATCCCGTCGCTCAACGCGTTGTTGGCGTTGTCGTAAGGGGTCACGACATCCAGGTTGCGTTGTTCCATGTAGCGGAACAGGCGGCACAGGTAAGTGGCGGCCAAGCCGACCTTGAGCGTCCAGGACACGTTGGTGTAGCCGAAGATCCAGGCCATGTTCGGCAGGTTTTCCAGCAGCACACCCTTGTAGGTCATCTGCTCGCCGATCGGGTACGGCGTGCCGTCGACCGAGACAGTCATGCCGCCGAGCAACTGCAAACGTAGCCCGGTGGCAGTGATGATGATGTCGGCAGGCAGTTCCTTGCCCGACTTGAGGCGAATGCCATGCTCGGTGAAGCGTTCGATGTGGTCCGTCTCCACTGAAGCCTGGCCATTGCGAATCGACTTGAACAGGTCGCCGTCGGGTACTGCGCACAGGCGCTCATCCCAAGGCATGTAAGTCGGGGTGAAGTGACGCATGTCGGCATTCGGGCCTACCTGGCGGCGCACGTGCCCCAGGATGATCCTGCGCATCAGGCGTGGCCATTGCCGGCAGGCGATGTAAACGGCGCGGTACAGCATGATGTTGCGTTTGCGTGCCAGGCCGAGCGCCCAGCTTGCGGGCATGATGCGGGAGAGCACGGCCGTGAGTTTATCGGTCGAAGGCAGCGAGTAGATGTACGACGGTGAGCGTTGCAGCATGGTGATATGGCGGGTCTTGTCGGCCATCGCCGGAATCAGCGTGGCAGCAGTGGCGCCGCTGCCAATGACCACGACATTCTTGTCGCGATAGTCCAGGTCCTCGGGCCAATGCTGGGGATGGATCCGCACACCTTTGAAGTCGTCCTCCCCCGGGAAAGCGGGCAGGAAACCTTCGTCGTGGTTGTAGTAGCCGGTGCAGCAGAGAAGAAATCGGCAGGTGTAGTGGCGTATATCCCCGCTGGCTTCGTGCCGTGCCGTCAACTGCCACAGACGCTGCTGGCTGCACCAGTTCGCGCTGAGGGTCTGGAGGCCGTAGTGGATCTTGTCGGCGAGGCCGTACTGCTTTGCCGTGTCCTGGATGTAGCGCCGGATCGAGGCGCCGTCGGCCAGCACCTTGGGGCTGTCCCACAGGCGGAACTTGTAGCCGTAGCTCAGCATGTCCGAGTCGGAGCGGATGCCTGGATAGCGAAACAGGTCCCAGGTTCCGCCCATGCACTCACGCCGCTCTAGAATGGCGAGATTGCGGTTGGGAAACTCGCCCATCAGGTGGCAAGCCGTGCCGATACCGGACAGGCCGGCACCGATGATCAAGGTATCGAAGTGAAGGTTGCTCATGGAGTCTCCGCGCCTACGGGGTGTGACCAACGGGTTGTTTGAACGGTGGGTATCAGCGAGCACGCGATCACGCGGCAGTCGTTAGGCAGCCGCGAAACGGCGGTGCTGAGGCCCGGAGGAGCGTGGCCGGCAGCGGAGGGTGCAATGGAGTCGTGCATACGATGAGCTCCGGTGATTGTTGTTGTTTTACTGCAATGTAATCCGCTACCGACTTTAGCGCAACGACTGTTATGTTTAAATGGAAAACCATTTGATAGCCGGGCAAAGCCCGCTTGATCCAGCCACGAAAAATAGGGCGGAGGCTGTGCATCCGCCCTTGGATGGATCAGCGCTTGGCGGGGGTGAGATCGGCGAGGTAGTGCGCCAGCGCTTGCACTTCGGCTGGAGAAAGCAGGCTCGCGGTCGCGTTCATGGCGCCACTTGGGTCTTTTCGCGTGCCGTGCTTGAACGCCAGGAGTTGGCTTAGCAGGTAGGCTTTACCCTGGCCGGCAAGGCGTGGGCCAACGGCTCCTCCCATGAAATCGCTGCCGTGACAAGCGCTACAGCCCCGTGCTGCAGCACTCGCCTGGCCCGTGGTCGACAACTGCTCGTCCGTCGTTGGGATATCGGTGCTGTGTGGCGTTTGCCGGGAAAAATACTGCGCCAGCGATACGATCTGTTCTTCGGTCAATGACGCGGCTAGTGGCTCCATTTGCGCACTGTGCCGTTTGCCCTCGGCAAATGCCTGAAGTTGTGCCTGCAGGTAGTTGGCCTGTTGCCCGGCTAGGGATGGGTACTGCTCGTTCTGCGACTGTCCGGAGGAACCATGGCAGGCGCTGCAGGTATCCTGGGGCTGCGGCCAGGTTCCGACGTCGGCGTCGTAGCGGGCGTAGTGGCTGTCCAGATCATTCATGAATCGATAGCCCGCCAGCAGTTGTGGGCCCGCAATGACTGCAACTAGCACAAGCCCGGCAACGCCGACCGCAACACCTATCGACAAGGCGCGTTTCATCATGCGTTCCTCCGATTTGCAACCAGTGCCTGCAGTGCTTCCAGCGCAGCCCGGTGGCCGGAGCGCACTGCGCCGTCCATGCTGCTGGCCCAGATGTCAGCGGTTTCGGTGCCCGACCAGATCAGTCGACCAACGGCAGGCTTCAGGTAGCGGCCCCAGCGGGTGAGAAAGCCGGGAGGGATGGCGCCGACGCAGGTCAGGGTCCAGGTGTCGACCTTGGCCCAGTCGTGATCGTGATACTGACTGAACTGCAATGCTTCATCACCTAAGGCCCGGGCAAAAATGCCGGCAAGCGTCTGGCTTGCCCGTTCGGCGTCATGTGTCAGCTGGGCGCTGCGTGCGAACGCCGAAAGGATGCCGACGCTGCCATCGGCGGGCGAGTTGTCGCATGAGAAGATCAAAGGCCCATCGGCTTGGCTGATCTGCCCATTGAGCCCTTTGTCTCGCCAGAATGGCCGATCGTAGACATGCACCGTCTTGCGCATCGGTGCATGGGCGGGCCAAAGCCGCTGCAGTTGCGCGCGCCCCTCGGGCAAAGGCGGCTCGAAGATGATCTGGTTGCATAGCGCGGGATGAAGCGCAACGATCACCTGTCGGGCGCGGACCACCCCCCGGTCTGTGTAGATCTCGACGATATCGCTGTCCCAGTTGACGATCTTGCGTACCGGGCTGGACAGCCTTATGCGATCGCCCAACGAGTCCGCCATTCGCGTGCTCAACACTTGGGAACCGCCCACGAAACGAGTCTCCTGGGCGCCGCCATTGAAGCCTTCCAGCTTTTCCATGCTGCAGTCGGCGGAATTGATCAGCGAAAGGTAGTGGAGCAGGGCCAGGCTGGCTGGTGGCGTACCGGTGGTCAGGCCTATGGAGGTGTCGAAACTGAACCGGCTGGCATTGTCGATGCCTTGGTTCTTGAGCCATTGGGCTACCGATAGCTTGTCGATTTCAGGCGCATCAGTTGCATTCCAGGGTTCCTTGCTCGGAACCTGTCGCGAGAGTTGATTGAGCTTTGCAGTGACAGGGTTGCCGTGGGCGGCGCTGAGGTCTTCTTCGTAGCGGGCATCGCCTGCCAGATAGACATTGCGGCCCTGGTAGTAGCTCGGGAAGGTCTCCACCTCCAGTTCGCGCGCCAGATCGAAGATGGCCGTCTGTCCGGGACCTGCCCATTGCCCTCCGGCCTCCGCGATCAGGCCGTCGCCGAGCGGATGGTTGACGGTTCGTCCGCCAACTCGATCCCGAGCCTCCAGTACGGCGAATGAGGTGCAGCCTGCTCGATCCAGATCTCTGGCCGCAGTGAGGCCGGCAAGCCCGGCGCCGATGACGACCACATCCAGCACACCTTGCGGGGAGGGCTCTACCGTCTGGGCCAGCACTCGCCCGGCGAGTCCCGTACCACCTACCAGCGCCACGCCAGCGAGCGCCTGCATAAGCAGGCGCCGGCGGCATGCCGGCGACGCCATGTCTTCAGTGTTCATTTTTGCCTCGGTACGCTATTGTTTTATTTAGATAACCGTAGTTATGTAAAATAGCGTAAGGCGATCATCGTGCAAAGGGGCAACAGGCGTCCAGTCATCGCTTCAGGCCCCAAAATACGACGCTGGACGCTACTCGCCCTATATTTAGTAGTTGGTGTTATCTAAATCTGTTGCAAACAACCCAAGGAGCTACCCATGAACATGCTGAAAGTGATAGCCGTTGCATCGATTATCTGTGCGCCAGGTGTGTACGCCGGGGATAAGGCCGATGCCGACCACTGCACGACCAAGATCAACCAGCTCGACTCCATCGAGCGTTCCGAGGGGGCCGGACTTCAAGGTGGGGTGGCCACTGACATTCGCAAACTGATTGCGCAGGCCAAGGAGGCGCGGGAAAAAGGTGATGGGAAAGGCTGCCTGAATGCGGCCAACAAGGCTCTGAGCCTGTACAAGACCGCATCCAAGTAGGAGGTCCCAACGGCCTAGGCCCGGTCCAGGTTTGCGCGGGCCGGACGACTTCTCGTCCGGCCCCATGGGATGGGCTATAGATCAGGTTTGATCACTTGCTCCTGCGCGTGCCACTGCCCTTCGCAGGTGGCGAAATCAATGTGATAAGTGCATCGAGCAGGGCATTCCCGCGTTCGGCGCTAAAACGCTCGGGCTCGATCGGCATCATCATCAGCCAGCCGTCACAGATGGTGCTGATTTGATCGGCCAGCACATCGGGCGGTATGTCGGCGCGGACTTTGCCCTGGCGCTGCTCTGCCTCGATCACCCTGGTAAACACTTGGCGGAATCTGGCATATCGCTGCTTGATGACATGCGCAAACGCCGGCTCGTGCCGGGCATGAGTCAGCAATTGCAACCAGGAAAGCCAGAGCGTCGACTCGCCGTCGTTGACCCACTCCATCCACTGCTGGAGCAACGAGGGAATACTCATCTCCGACTGGTTCGCTGCCAGCATCGTGTCGACCTGGTCGAACAAGCTCTGGGCGACCTCGGTGATCATCTCTTCCTTGTTGGCGAAGTAATAAGTTACTGCGCCTGTGGTGCAACCTGCGTGTTTTGCGACATTGCGCATCGACGCCCCGGCGTAGCCATCACGCGCGATCACGGTAATGGCTGCCTCCAGCAGTTCTGCACGCTTGGCGTCGCGGTCGCCCACCGGCCGCCCCCTGCGCGCCGCCTTGCGAGGTGCATTTGTACCGGCAGAAGTGGCGGCGATGGTGGAAGGGGATTTGGAATCAGGCATGGGCTCTCAGGATTTCAGGATGAAAACGTTTCTGGATCAGGTGGCTGGCTTCCACGGTTGCCCCAGCATAGAGAAATCGAGCGTGGATTACACCCGTCGCAAGACAGGAATGATTCTCCACGTCGATTCAAAGGCGGCAGACGGGCATTGGCCAATCACCGTGGGATCAGACGTTACCGCTTCCTGCCACAGCCACGGCACGAATTTCCACTACCAGTCCAGGCAGGGCCAGCTCTGTGATGCCGACTGCGGTCCAGGAAGGATAGCGAGAGGGGAAATATTCATCCTTGATACTGGCGAATAGGGGCATGTCAGCCTGTAGCCGGGTGTGGAAGGTGGTCAGTTCGACCACATCCTCCAGGCCTGCACCAGCAGCTTGCAGCACCTTGGCCAGCGACTGGAATGCCAGGTGCGTCTGGGCTGCCACATCGCTTTCAGGTTTCATGTTGCTGTCGATGCCGACCTGCCCCGATACCCAAATGAGATCGCCTACGCGGGTGGCCTGGGAGTAATGAAACTGATCGTAGAACACCTGGGTCGGTGGCGGATTGATTGATTGCCGCTTCAAGGGGTTGATGGTCATGGAGCCTCCTGTTCAGACAATCTGGCGGAAGGTGGGATGGCGAAAGGCTGCGCCGGCCGAAAGATGCTTGAGCTCCTCGGTGAACAGCACACCTTGTGGTGGGTATCCCGCTTTGCTGTTCTGCGGCAGCGGCTTGAAGGTGGCGTCATCGCCGAAGAAGCGGAAAACGAAGGTGTGGCGGCTAGGGAAGTCGCTGTCGACCGGAGCACCACCGTGCAAGGATGCCGGGTGCAGCAGGATCACGTCGCCTGGTTCGGTGGCCCACGACAGCACATCGTAGGCGCGTGGATTCAGTTTGCGTTCGGCCTCGATATCGGGCAGGCGGGGAAGGGTGCCGTTGTCATGCAACGGTTGTGTCGGATCGTCAGGATCGGTGAATGTGGTGCCATCGTAGCGCGGCCCGCGATGCGAACCGCGAATGATCTCCAACGCGTTACGTTGCGGGATTGATTCGAAGCTGATCCATGCATTGCCCCAATGCTCGCCTGCCCAGGGCAGGTAAGAGGTGTCCTGATGCCAGAGCGTGCGGGAACCTTGCCCACCGGCTTTGAGAAAGACCTCTTCAGCGAAATACCAGACGTTCCGTGACCCCCAGATCCGGGCGAACAGGTTGCCCAGCGGCAGGGATTCAACGAGCGTTTCGAGCCGCTGTTTAGCCACAGGGTTGGCATTGTCCACATGCGACTGCTGTGTCGTGCCTGCGAACATACGGGTGGCGTGGGGGCCATGGTTTTCCACGGCCCAGTCATACGCTTCACGACAGCGCGCCAGTTGCTCCTCGTTCAGGAGTCCTTTGACCAGCACTGCACCATCGGCATGAAAAGCACGGCTTATCGGGTCTAGCATGGCGTCCTCCCGGAACGTCTTTTTTGTGGGTATCCGGGAGACTAGCAACCAGTCGAATATATGACAACGTCAGTTACGTAAAATATTCACGGACGAGGATGGTCAGCTCAAGGCTTGGCCATCCAGTCGATCACTGTTGAGTAGTCGTCCGCTGTACAGTCCATGCACAGGCCGCGCGGAGGCATGGCGTTGAAACCTTCCGTGACATGTTTGACCAGGACGTCTCTGCCTTGGGCAAGTCGTGGCTTCCAGGCTTGGGCGTCACCTTTTTTGGGGGCCATGGGCAGCTGGCCGTTATGGCACATTTGGCAACTGCGATTGAATACGCTCTCTGGAGGCTGTGCCGCCTTGGCCAAGGGGATCTGCCACAGGCAGATGGAAAAAATCAGATAGAAGGCGCGTTTCATGGTCATGCTCTCAGGGGTGTTGTTTTTAGATAACTGATATTATTTTAATTCATGAGTCGTGGCATGCGGCAGTTTGCCGCAGTGTGGCGCCGGGGATGGGGCCTCAGGCGGCAGAGTGGGCGAAGGGTGGCAGGGCAGTGGCGGGCTAAAACCCAGCGCTTTCAAGGGCGTTGAGAATTGGCGCTTGACTTGGACTTGTCAGGGTGCGGTCGGAAGGGCTGCAAAGTAGCCCGGCAGTCGTGAGTCGAAGCGGCCATATCCCAAAAATCGCGAAGACCCTGATAGGGCTGGGGCTAACGCTATTCGGAACCTAAGACGGCATACATCGAAAACGATGTCGCCTTTTCACGGGCTACAGAGCGATCGGTGCCAGAACGCAAGCGCGTCTAGCAGGCAGGACGATAGACTGAAAGGGGAGTAATGCTTGAAGGTCTGTGGGTTTTTGCTCGCAGGCAAGGCAGCCATACCTGCCTGCGAATCCGCAGCGAACTACTCTGCCAGGGGAAGTTTTCGCGCTATATCAAGCTCAACCATGGCATCCAGTTGTGTTTCGATTTGTAGAAAACGCAGGGCGCGCTTAGGTGAGACTTTCTCAGCGAGACGGCGGGTATATCGCTCGCGTAGTTTTACATGGTCGTCCTGAAGGCTGTAAAAACGATGCAGCAGGTCGGTGGCCAGTTCGTCGGTCACATAGCCCTTGCTATAGGCTTGGCCGTAATCAATCATGGCTTCCAACGTCCTTTTGTTAAGGCTGTCAGCCTCTGCTCGGTAAGTATTGTAAATGGGCCAGAATTTCTCATTTTCCTGACCTTCCAGTCCCATATTCGTCTCTAGGATTTTTTTGCGTTTATAGTCTACGTCGGCAAAGTTATTCTGGATCTGGGCCTGATTTTTTCTCATGACCTCCTTGCCAGAGGGAATGTCCTGTGGAGAGGCCAGCACGGGGAGGCTGAGGGTAACGAGTAGGGTAATCGTAAGTTTTTTAAGCATAGGTATCTCCTTGTTTATTG
This sequence comes from Pseudomonas sp. GD03858, assembly GCF_029840925.1. Lineage (GTDB taxonomy): Bacteria > Pseudomonadota > Gammaproteobacteria > Pseudomonadales > Pseudomonadaceae > Aquipseudomonas. The sequence goes on along the minus strand of NZ_JAOCDM010000001.1, from coordinate 28,318 downwards.
AATTGTGAAAGCTAATTTCTGCGCGTGGCTGGGGTTCCCAATAGGGAAAGTTTCTAATGCCGACCGATATTTTTTGTCAAAGGCGATGCGTTTCTTGAGTGTCATGTGTCGTGGGCTTTAAAACAGTCGCGTCGAACCACCTTTCCATAAGGTGTTCGTTCTCGAACCATTGGCAGAATGCAAATGTCGATGCTGCAAAGCCAAGGATTGCCCGTTGTTCTTTTAGATTGCCTACGGTCATCAGTGGCCCGCCACTTTTCAATCTGACCACGTCTCCTTTTAATAGATTTCTCATGTAGTGCGTCCGGTTCGAGGCTCAAAGGCGTCAGCAGAGTGACAGGCGGCGCCTTGCAGAAAAAATGTTGTAATCAGTTTGTAGCAGTCTCCGGGTATTCGACCCCGGTTTCGCGAGTCGATAGCGCCATAAAGAATGGACACAAATACTTCTGTTAGCAGCGGGGCTGTTAAATCGATGCGGAAGATACCTAATTGCTGACTGCGTAGAAAAAACGCGTCCAGCTCATCTTGATAGAAACTCCAGTCAGCCTCTGGGTCGCGACTGATTCTCAAGTGTGGATGATATCGAGAGGCTAAAAAAACAATTAACTCTCCCTGAGCCAAGTGGTCGTGTATGAGCTGCTGCAAAGCGGACAAGGGATGAGTCGTTTGCGGAGTCGCCCGTTGCAGAATTCGCCGGAGTGAATCCTTGGTGTGCTGCTCAAGCAGGCGATCCAGATTTTCCCGGGTTCCGCAAAGCCTGTGCAAAGTGGCTCGGCTGATGCCTATGCGCTCGGCCAGTTCCTGCATGGATGCCCGTGGATGGCCGGCCACTGCTGAACAAAGGCTAATGAGCAGCTTGGCCGGAATGGGGGCGGGGCAGTGCTCGCGTCCCAAGACTGTAGAATCCATTGTGAGACCCAAAATTATCTTGTGAGGCAAATTTGACTCATCGGGATCGAAAAGGTAGCATTCGGCTCGTTTTCAATCAAGGCTCGGGTGAATGATGAGCAACATACGTGCAATAGGGATGATCGGTGCGCTGTCTGCCGCCATCGTTTTGGCTGGATGCGATGCAACGCAGGAGCAGCAGAATGCTGAACAAGCGGCATCTCCCGTAGAGATCGTCACGGTGGCGGGTGAGCAGTTGGCTTTGAGCTCGACCCTGCCGGGCCGGGTCGAGCCGATGCGTGTGGCCGAGGTGCGCGCCCGCGTGGCTGGCATCGTCCTGCACAAACGTTTCGAAGAGGGGGCCGACGTCAAGGCCGGCGATGTGCTGTTCCAGATCGACCCGGCGCCATTCAAGGCGGCCCTGGCCCGCGTCGAGGCCGACTTGGCCCGGGCCCAGGCCGTGCAGCAGGAAGCCCAGGCGCGGGTAAAACGCTATGAGCCGCTGGTGAAGATCGAGGCGGTGAGCCAGCAGGACTTCGACAGCGCCACCGCCGAGCTGCGCAGCGCCCAGGCTGCCGTGCGTTCGGCCCAGGCCGACGTGCAGACCGCGCGCCTGAACCTGGGCTACGCCACGGTCACCGCGCCGATTTCCGGGCGCATCGGTCGCGCCCTGGCCACCGAAGGCGCGCTGGTCGGGCAGGGCGACGCCACGCTGATGGCGCGCATCCAGCAGCTCGACCCAATCTATGTCGACTTCACCCAGTCCGCGGCCGACGCCCTGCGCCTGCGCCAGGCCCTCAAGGACGGCGCCCTGGGTGGCGGCGACGACAAGGCGCTGACCGCCCAGGTGGAAGGCACCGACTACCAGCGCCAGGGCGCGCTGATGTTCACCGATGTGGCGGTCGACCGTGGTACCGGCCAGGTCACCCTGCGCGGGCGCTTCGACAATGCCGACGGCATTCTCCTGCCGGGCATGTACGTGCGCGTGCGCACCCCCCAGGGCACCGACCAGCAGGCCATCCTGGTGCCGCAGCGGGCGGTGCAGCGCGGCAGCGACGGCGAGGCACGGGTGATGGTGGTGGGCACCGGCAGCCTGGCCGAGGCGCGCAGCGTGCGCACCGGCGTGATGCAGGGTTCGCGTTGGCAGGTCGTCGAAGGCCTGCGCAGCGGCGACCAGGTCATCGTCGGCAGCCCGGCCGGCCTGGCCCCGGGCATGCCCGTGGTGCCGGCGCAGGCGCAGCCGGTCGCGGCGAAATAAGGCGAGGGTAGCGAGATGTCCAAGTTCTTCATCAATCGGCCGAACTTCGCCTGGGTCGTGGCGCTGTTCATTTCCCTGGCCGGCCTGCTGGTGATCCCGGCGTTGCCGGTGGCCCAGTACCCCAGCGTGGCACCGCCACAGATTTCCATCACCGCCAGCTACCCGGGCGCTTCGGCCAAGGTGCTGGTGGAGTCGGTGACCAGCATCATCGAGGAGTCGCTCAACGGCGCCAAGGGCCTGCTGTACTACGAGTCCACCAACAACTCCAACGGCGTCGCCGAGGTGCTGGTGACCTTCGAGCCCGGTACCGAACCGGACATGGCCCAGGTCGATGTGCAGAACCGCCTGAAGAAGGCCGAGGCACGCATGCCCCAGGCAGTGCTGACCCAGGGCCTGAAGGTGGAGCAGGCCAGCTCCGGCTTCCTGCTGATCTACGCCCTGACCAGCAATGCCGGCGACCGCGGCGACACCACGGCCCTGGCCGACTACGCCGCGCGCAACATCAACAACGAACTGCTGCGCGTGCCGGGCGTGGGCAAGCTGCAGTTCTTCGCCTCCGAAGCGGCCATGCGGGTCTGGGTCGATCCGCAGAAACTGGTGGGCTATGGCCTGTCCATCGACGACATCAACAACGCCATCCGTGGCCAGAACGTCCAGGTGCCGGCCGGCAGCTTCGGCAGCACGCCGGGGGCCAGCGAGCAGGAGCTGACCGCGACCCTGGCGGTACAGGGCACCCTCGATACTCCCGAGGCCTTCGCCGGCATCGTCCTGCGCGCCAACCCGGACGGCTCCAGCGTGCGCCTGGGCGATGTCGCGCGCCTGGCCATCGGTAGCGAGAACTACAACCTGTCCTCGCGCCTGAACGGCCACCCGGCCGTGGCCGGCGCGGTGCAGCTGGCGCCCGGCGCCAACGCCATCCAGACCGCGACGCTGGTCAAGGAGCGCCTGGCGGAGCTTGCGCAGTTCTTCCCCGAGGGCGTCGAGTATTCGGTGCCCTACGACACCTCGCGCTTCGTCGACGTGGCCATCGAGAAGGTGATCCACACCCTGATCGAAGCCATGGTGCTGGTGTTCCTGGTGATGTTCCTGTTCCTGCAGAACGTGCGCTACACCCTGATCCCGTCGATCGTGGTGCCGGTGTGCCTGCTGGGTACGCTGATGATCATGAAGTTGCTCGGTTTCTCGGTGAACATGATGACCATGTTCGGCATGGTGCTGGCCATCGGCATCCTGGTGGACGACGCCATCGTCGTGGTGGAGAACGTCGAGCGCTTGATGGCCGAGGAAGGGCTGTCGCCGGTGGATGCGACCATCAAGGCGATGGGCCAGGTGTCCGGGGCGATCATCGGTATCACCATGGTCCTGGCGGCGGTGTTCTTGCCGTTGGCGTTCATGTCCGGCTCGGTGGGGGTGATCTACCAGCAATTCTCGGTGTCGCTGGCGGTATCGATCCTGTTCTCCGGTTTCCTGGCCCTCACCTTCACCCCGGCGTTGTGCGCCACGCTGCTCAAACCAATCGCCCATGGGCATCATGAAAAGGGCGGTTTCTTTGGCGCGTTCAACCGCACATTCGCCCGCATGACCGAACGCTACTCGGTGATGAACAGTGCCCTGGTGGCCCGTGCCGGACGTTGGATGCTGGCCTATGTCGGTATCCTGGTGGTTCTTGGTTACTCCTATGTCCGAGTGCCGGAGGCTTTTGTACCCGCCGAGGACCTGGGCTACGGCATCGTCGATGTGCAGTTGCCGCCGGGTGCCAGCCGGGTGCGCACCGACCACACCGCCCAAGCGCTGGAGCAATTCCTGATGTCCCGCGAGGCTGTAGCCAACACCATTGTCGTGACTGGTTTCAGCTTCTCAGGCCAGGGCGAGAATGCCGCACTGGCGTTCCCGACCTATAAAGACTGGTCGTTGCGTGGCAAGGAGCAATCCGCTGCTGCTGAAACAGGTGTGGTCAATGAGCAGTTCGCCGCCAACGGCGACGGTGCCATCACCGCAGTCATGCCGCCGCCCATCGACGGCCTGGGCAACTCCGGCGGTTTCGCCCTGCGCCTGATGGACCGTGGCGGCCTGGGCCGCGAAGCGCTGCTGGCGGCCCGTGACCAGCTGCTGGCACGTGCTAACGGCAACCCGGTGATCCTCTACGCGATGATGGAAGGCCTGGCCGAGGCGCCGCAATTGCGGGTCAAGATCGACCGCGAGAAGGCCCGCGCCCTGGGGGTGAACTTCGAGGCGATCAACAACACCCTGGCCACCGCTTTCGGTTCGGCGGTGATCAACGACTTTACCAACGCCGGGCGCCAGCAACGGGTGGTAGTGCAGGCCGAGCAGGGCGAGCGCATGACCCCGGAAAGCGTGCTGCGCCTCTATGCGCCAAACGCCCAGGGCGAGCAGGTGCCGTTCAGTGCCTTCGTCACCACCCAGTGGGAAGAGGGACCGGTACAACTGGTGCGCTACAACGGTTACCCGTCGATCCGGATCGCCGGCGACGCCGCGCCAGGTCACAGTACCGGTCAGGCCATGGCCGAGATGGAGCGCCTGGTCAGCGAACTGCCGCCGGGGATCGGCTATGCCTGGACCGGCCTTTCGTACCAGGAGAAGGTCTCGAGCGGCCAGGCCGCCGGCCTGTTCGCCCTGGCTATCCTGGTGGTGTTCCTGCTGCTGGTGGCGCTGTACGAGAGCTGGGCGATTCCGCTGACGGTGATGCTGATCGTGCCGATCGGCGCCCTGGGCGCGGTGTGGGCGGTGCTGCTCACCGGCCTGCCCAACGATGTGTACTTCAAGGTCGGCCTGATCACCATCATCGGTCTGGCGGCGAAGAACGCCATCCTCATCGTCGAGTTCGCCAAGGAATTGTGGGAGAAGGGCTACAGCTTGAGCGACGCCGCCATCGAGGCCGCGCGCCTGCGCTTCCGCCCGATCGTGATGACCTCCATGGCCTTCATCCTCGGCGTGGTGCCGCTGGCCATCGCCACCGGCGCCGGCGCGGCCAGCCAGCGTGCCATCGGTACCGGGGTGATCGGCGGCATGCTCAGTGCCACCTTGCTGGGCGTGGTGTTCGTGCCGATCTGTTTCGTCTGGGTGCTGAAGCTGCTCAAGCGCAAGCCGGCCCCCGTGCAACACGCTGTCGAGGTGACGAAGTGATGCTCATGCGTAATCTGGCAATACCCTTCGCCCTGGCCGTGACGCTGGTCGGTTGCTCGCTGGCACCGACCTACCAGCGCCCCGAGGCGCCGGTGGCGGCCGCGTGGGGCGATGCTGCCGGCCATCATGGCAAGGCGGTGGAGCAACTGGACTGGCAGGCCTTTATCGTCGACCCGGCGCTGCGCCAACTGGTCGCTACCGCGCTGGACAACAACCGCTCGCTGCGCCAGACGCTGCTGGATATCGAGCAGGCCCGCGCCCAATACCGCATCCAGCGCGCCGACCGGGTGCCGGGCTTGAATGCCGGGGCTTCGGGCAACCGCCAGCACCTGCCGGCGGACCTGTCGAGCAATGGCCGCGAAGGGGTCACCAGCACCTACCAGGTAGGCCTGTCGCTGCCGGAATACGAGGTCGACCTGTTCGGCCGGGTCAAGAGCCTGAGTGACGCAGCCCTGGAGCAGTACCTGGCTACCGAGGAAGTTGGCCGTGCCGCGCGCATCGCCTTGATTGCCGAAGTGAGCCAGGCCTACCTGACCCTGGATGGCGCCGAACGGCGCCTGGCGCTGACCCGCCAGACCCTGGCCAGCCGCGAGGATTCTCTGGCGCTGGTCGGCCAGCGGCGCGGCGCCGGCACGGTTACCGCACTGGATCACCAGGAAGCGCTGGGGCTGGTCGAGCAGTCCCGCGCGGAGCTGGAGTCCACCGTGCGTCAGCAGCGCCAGGCCTACAACGCCTTGGTCTTGCTGCTGGGCAGTGCCGAGGCGGCCAAGGCGATTCCGGGCCAGCGCCCGGCCGAGCCGATGGTGTTGCAGGACATCACCCCGGGCGCGCCGTCGGCGCTGCTCGAGCGACGGCCGGACATTCTTGCCGCCGAACACCGGCTGCGGGCGCGCAACGCCGATATCGGCGCGGCGCGGGCGGCATTCTTCCCGCGGATCAGCCTGACCGGCAGCTTCGGTACTTCCAGTGCACAGATGTCCGGGCTGTTCGACGGCGGGTCGCGCAGTTGGAGCTTCATGCCGCAGCTGTCGCTGCCGTTGTTCGATGCCGGGCGTAACAAGGCCGGCCTGAGCCTGGCCGAGGCGCGCAAGGATTCGGCGGTAGCCGCTTACGAGGGCACCATCCAGACTGCCTTCCGCGAAGTGGCCGATGCCCTCGCCGCCACCGACACCCTGCGCCGCGAGGAAGCGGCGCGTCGGGCCCTGGCCGATACCAGCCGGGCGACCGAAGCGTTGGCCAAGGCGCGTTATGAGGGCGGGGTGGATAACCACCTGCGCTACCTGGATGCACAGCGCAGCAGCTATGTGAATGAGGCGGCCTTCATTGAGGCCAGCACCCAGCGCCAACTGGCCTTGATCGATCTGTTCCGCGCCCTGGGCGGCGGGTGGCCGGACAAGAGTTGAAACTCCCTCCTTTGGTTGGGTACTCCAGCCGTTCAGCCCCTCGGACCAGTGCCTTGGGGCTTTTTTTTGGCCAGCTTACGAAGCCTGCGTGATCGCTCCGTGAAGGAAGAGTTGTTCGAGTGCCTGGATTGATGTTGCGCTGGCCGCGCGTCCGCGTCGCTCAGCGTCGACGATGCCATAAATCATGCTTATGAACATCTCGGTAAAGACGGCCGCGCTGATATCTATCCGGAAAGCGCCGTTTTGTTGACCTCGGAGAAAGAATGCGTCCAGTGCTTCAGCATATTCACGCCAGTGACGGTTTTCCTCAGCGTCGCTGAAGGTGTCCGGGCGATACTGGAAGATGAGGAATACAAGCATTTCTCTGTGTTTGAGATGCTCTACAATAAGTTCGTGCAGTGCCGCCAACGGTTCGCCATGTTCTAGCTGTGCCGCTGAGACGGTTTGTTTTAGAATGAGTTCGCCGTGGGCGTTAAGCATTTTGACCAGGTTTTCGCGTGTTCCACAGAAGCGGTGCAATGTTGCTTTGCTCACGCCTGCTGTTTCGGCCAGCTCTTTCAGCGTGGCGCGAGGGTGGATAACGAAAGAGCTGGCCAACGCCTTGAGCAAACGCTCATCGGTTACGGAAGGGGACATGCTGGAAATCTCGTCTTGATACACTGAGGAGATTTTGCAGGATTTATCTTGCTATTAACACCCTTCGGCTGTGTGCGACGACCATCCATTAGGCTCCGTACGAAGAGCCTTGACAGGCGTTGATGCTGCGTTGAAAACAGCCTTGCCTGACCTTCGTCTCAATGCTTTTAGTACAGAACCTGAATGCCGCCGTGTTGCCAAACCTCGAGCCGCGCCCTGTATGTGATTGAGCAGACCTAGATAAAATGGTGGGTTCTTTACATTAAAAAAGATAAGCCAGTCAAAAGAAGTCCTGCAGTGAGTAGCAGTGTGATTGTACGCGCCTGGACTCTGAGCGCTGGTTGGTCCTCAATATGCTTGCTGATGGTGAAGTAAAGTTTTTCGAGTATCTGCTTTTCGTCGAGCCCTTCATGGTTGAAGATATCGTCAATGACCGTGCCGGCACTCGGAAATGGATTGTGCAGACGCGGGGCCACGTCAAGTACACTTTGCTGCAAGGCGCGAGCGGAAAGTAAAGCCGATGTCATCAAGGCGCCCAGGGCTAAAATAGCGATAATTGCTGCTTGCGCTGTGATGAGGTTGAATATTTCAATTGGGCTTAGTCTAAGCATTGTGGCGTACAGTGTTATTACGCCAGCCAACGCGCCCAGGGAGAGGGTGAACATTAGTCGAAGGTAAATTGTAGCTTGATCTCTCGAAGCGGCGACTTGCTCTAAGTAAATCTTGATCAGTATCTCAATGCTTAACCGGCGCGCCTCAAATGCAAGTCGGCGTTCGTCATGAGGCAGGAGATTTTGCATTTTAAATTCCTCGGCATGACCTCATGTGTTGGTGTTGCGTGCTGATCATGCTTTCGTCTTTGTACGGTCATGTTGTTCGCGTGAGCGTATTTGCCATCAGCACCAAATTATCGCCATTGCATGGGTGGCGATGAACAGCATTGCAATGCAACAAAATAAATACCTAGCTGAGGTTTGAGAGAGTGCAAGGAAATTTCAAAGTTTCATGTAGCGCACAGAGAGGCCTGTGCCCTTTGCCTCAAACCTTTGGCACGCGTCGATTGGTCAAACCATCCAGCAGGTTTGCTGCCCCCAGCGCCAGTGTCATGGCGCACCACTGCAGGGGCTCAGGAAGCAGCGATGGAGTGGTATGCCGCAGCGCCGCCAGGGAGGGATGCTCAATGCCGCGGACGCGCTCTGCCAGCAAACGACCGATAAACGATTGAGTGCCCACACCATGCCCTGAACAACCAGCGGTGTAGAGAATGTTATGTTGCGGACCGGCTTCCCCGACAACAGGCAAGGCATCGAAGGCAAAGCTGATGTAGCCACTCCAGCAGTGAGCGATTCCTAAACCTCGCAAGCTCGGGAAGCGGGCATTGAGACCTTCAGCCAAGGCCCGATAGGCTGCGCTATCAGGGTCGTTTGGTGTCTTGCTGCCATATACATAACTGAGACGCTTGGTGCTCAGTACCAGCGTGTTATGCGCAGTCAAACGATGACTTTCCATCGCCAGGTGAGACGTGGTGATCCCTTCCCGATTGGGCCATCCCAGGGATTCGAGCTGCGCCACTGAAAGCGGCTCGGTTTCAATCGCTGATACCTTGATGGGCATGACCTTATTGCGTAGCAAGCCCAATTGCGGTGTATAGGCGTTGGTGGCAAATACTACATGCCGCGCACTCGCACTGCCTCGCGCTGTATTGCATGTGACCACTGAACCTTCGCTGTAGCTGAGCAGTGGCGTACGTTCATAGAGCCTCACTCCAGCTTCAATCACTGCACGTCGGAGCCCCAGAACGTACTTCCCAGGATTCAGTGTGCCGCCGGTGGGGAAATGACAACCGAACAGGAATGCCGGCGGGATACCTCGCGCACGCATAGCGGCATTGTCCAGGAACTGCGCAGGCGAGCCTAAGTCCTGTGCCATTTGCATACTCGCGCGAAGCTGCTGTTCTTGAGAGGGGTGTATACCAGCACGAATAATGCCCGATGCATTGTAGTCACAATCAATGCCGAGTTCTTTTAGCCGCCGCTCCACATAGCTGACGCCTTCATCGTAGAACTTCACGATGTCTCGAGCCTTCTCACGCCCAACGCGTTTGACGAACAGCTCGAACTTCATGCCCTGGCCGCCGACTAGATAACCTGCGTTGCGGCCGCTGGCACCGAATCCGGCGAATTCCTGCTCCAGCACCACCACCTTAGCGCCCAGCGCCGTAAGTTCAAGGGCTGTGGAAAGACCGGCAAAGCCGGCACCGACCACAATCACATCGGCGCTGACGTTCTCTTCCAGTTGCGGCTGCAGGTCGTCAGGCTGCTCCAGCCAACCACCTAATTGGCGAAAGCGCGCCGGCCCCAGGACGGTGTCGATGCTTGTGCTAGATCGGGTATCAGGCATAAGAGTGCTCCTGCTGGGCCGGTTACTTTAAGCCAATCTAGCAAACCCGATTTTTTAACACAACGTACGATATGCTAATTAAGGGGCCAGCCTGCAGCGGTTTGCCAAGGCTTACGTCGCCCTTGCAGGCGACGTCTCGCTACCACCATGTCGACGCTGTCTAGTTGCGAAGCTGAGTCTTTACATCGCCGGCCGGGCGCTCGATAACCTTGAGCGGGGCTTCGCCTTCGCACCTACCTGTGGCTGGCCCTTTTCGAACTAGCGCTTGGTTTTGTAGAGCCCCCAGCGTTTGGCTAGGTACTCGTCAGTGCGAGGGGCGGTCAGAAATCAACGGCCGCCTCGACATTTTCCCTTACGGTCTGCGTTCGAAATTCTTCGCCGCCGCCGCCGCCAGGTCCGGTGGCAGGAAATCCTTGTCCGGGTTGTAGTCGGCCTTCAGGTACCGGCCCAGGTCCTGCAGGTCTTGCGGGCTCAGGGTGCCGGCGGACTGCTTGAGGCGCAGGTTGTCGAGGATGTAGTCATAGCGGCTGTTGTTGTAGTCGCGCACCGAGGTGTACAGCTGGCGCTGCGCGTCGAGCACGTCGACGATGTTGCGGGTGCCGACCTGGTAGCCGATCTCGGTGGCTTCCAGCGCGCTCTGGTTGGAGATGATCGACTGCTGTACCTGTTCCACGTCGGTGTTCACCGCGCGATGCAGATTGCGGGTGTTCTCCACCACCTGGCGGCGCAGGCTCTCGCGTTGCTGCTCGCTCTGGGTCAGGCGCGCATAGGCCTCGCGCACCTGGGAGCTGGTCAACCCGCCGCTGTAGATCGGAATGTTCAGTTGCAGGCCGACGCTGGTCTGCTCCACGTCACCGCCATAGCGCACGCCGTTCTGCGAAGGGTTGGTGAAGCCGAGATTGTCGTTGTCGCCCTTCTGGTACTTGGCCACGGCATCCAGGGTTGGCGCGTGGCCAGCCTTGCGCTGGCGCACCGTCTCTTCGGTCGCGGCCACGGCGTGGTTGGTGGCCTGTAGGTTGAGGTTCTGCCGCCCGGCGGTCTCGACCCAGGCCTTGGCGTCATTGGGCGTCGGCACTTGCACCGGCAGGGTGTGGACCACGCCCTGGATCGCATGTATTGGTGATTGGTCAGGGTGATCAGGGCCTCGAAGGCATCCTGCACCTGGCGCTCGGCGATAATCCGGTTGGCCCGCGCCGTGTCATAGCTGGCCTGTGACTGGAGCACGTCGGTCTTGTCCGAAAGGCCGACATCGAAGCGTTCGTTGGACTGGTCGAGCTGGCGCTTGAAGTAGCGGCTGCAGAAGATCTGCAAGACTGGAATCAGGTGTAGGACCAAGGGGGGGGCATGGGGTTGGTCTGCACGATTCGCCGCGTGATGCAGGCCTTCAGCCCGTTGCGCAGTCCAGGCGCATGCGGCGTTACGTCCTCGCCTTCGCAAACGCCCAAAGGGCATTGCCAAGCAACAATTCCTCGATTTACTATAACGATAGTTATTTTAATTTAGGCACTTGGCTTTGCCCAAGCGCGGATCTGGGATGCGGGCAACCGTATCCCTGTCTTCTTACCCATGACACCTATGAGGAAACCCGATGCATACAAGAATTACAGAGCTGACAGGTACACGTTATCCCATCGTTCAGGGTGGAATGCAGTGGGTGGGGCGCGCGGAACTGGCGAGCGCGGTATCCAATGCAGGGGGGCTGGGTATCCTCACTGCCCTGACACAACCGACTCCCGAAGCGTTAGCTCAGGAGATTGCCCGTTGCCAGACCCTTACGGCCTTGCCGTTCGGTGTCAACCTGACCATCCTACCCACCACGTCAGCTCCCCCTTACGACGATTACGCGACCGCCATCATCGAAAGTGGTGTCAAGGTTGTTGAGACAGCGGGGCGCAGCCCTGCAGAGTTGGTGGAGCGCTTCAAGGCCGCTGGCATCAAGATCATCCACAAATGCACGTCTGTCCGTCATGCTCTGTCGGCAGAGCGTGCGGGTGTCGACGCGGTTAGTATCGATGGTTTCGAGGCCGCCGGGCATCCTGGCGAGGATGATGTACCGGGGTTGATCCTGATTCCAGCCGCGGCAGCAGCATTGCGCATTCCGATCCTTGCTTCGGGCGGTATCGCCAATGGCGCAGGCATGGCCGCCGCCCTGATGCTCGGCGCCGAGGGTATCAACATGGGCACACGCTTCATGCTTACCCAGGAAGCGCCGATTCACCCGGCCATCAAGACTGCGATCGCCGCGGGAAGCGAGCGGGACACTCGGCTGATCTTCCGAGCCTTTCGTAATACCGGCCGAGTTTTCAGTAATGCGGTTTCTCAAGAGGTGGTCGAGATCGAGCGCAATCCAAGGGCGCAGTTCGAGGATATCCGGCCATTGGTGGCCGGCGCACGGGGCAGGGCGGCCCTGGAGAGCGGCGAGGTGGATGGCGGTATTCTCTGGGCAGGCCAGGCCATCGGACTTATCGATGACATACCGACCTGCGCGGCGCTGATCGAGCGGATCATGGCCGAGTGCCGTCAGGCCGTCACGCGCGGAGCGAACTTGGTCGGAACGCAATCATGACCTACAGCACCATTCGCTACGAAGTCGATACCGACGGTATCTTGCTGCTGACCCTCGCCCGGCCGGACAAGCTCAACGCGTTCACCGTGGAGATGTGCGATGAACTAGTCGATGCGTATGGGCGGGCGAGCCTAGACGATGCAGTCAAGGCGATTGTCGTGACAGGGGAGGGGCGTGCTTTCTGCGCGGGCATGGACCTGTCGGTGCCAGGTAATGTCTTTGGCCTTGATGAGCAGCTTGCGCCGACCCTCCAAGACATGCGCGAACGAAGCCATTTGCCGGAGATTCATCAAGGCGTCAGGGACACCGGCGGCCGCGTCGTCCTGGCGATGCTCGACTGCCTCAAACCGATTATCGGTGCGATCAATGGGGCGGCCGTGGGGGTCGGCTCTACCATGTTGCTACCCATGGACTTTCGTCTGGCGTCTGGCGAGGCCCGCTTCGGCTTCGTGTTCGGCAAGATCGGGGTCACACCGGAAGGTTGTTCGACCTGGTTTCTACCGCGCATCGTCGGCCTCGAAACGGCCTTGGAATGGATGTACAAGGCTGAAATATTCGATGCCCAAGAGGCATTGGATAAAGGGCTGGTACGGGCGTTACTGCCGGCTCAGAGCCTGGTAGCCGAGGCACGGGCATTCGCGCTTTCCCTAGTGCGCGATCGGTCACCGGTGTCGGTTGCATTGATTCGGCAGATGCTGTTCAGAAACGCTAACCAGACGCATCCGCTTGCCGCCCATGAGATTGAGTCGTTGGCAATGTTCTATACCAGCCAGGCCGATGGAAAAGAAGGCGTCTGCGCATTTCTTGAAAAGCGCAAGCCGCAATTTTGCGGTAAGGCTTCCAACCTGCCGTCGTTCTATCCGTGGTGACGCAATACCGTTTCATGTGGCACGCCTGGCCATTATGGCCAGGTAAACCGCAACGCCTTGGTATTGCGTCAGAGTGTGCTGCCCACTCGGCATCCGTTCTGGGTATCGGTAGAGAGTGTTGTAGATGCTCTAGCAGCAGACTCAAGCCCTGGTAGGCAGATTGACCTTTCCAAGGCTCCATCAGCCTATTCACCTGCGCTTCCTTTCCGTTTTTTTCGCAAAGCATCTTGGTACTGGCTCGCAAGATTTTCACGCTAAGCGGACATTGGTTACGACATGCAAACAGAACTTGAGCGAGCATCAATCGGCACTCTGCAGGTCTTGCAAACGAACCCGAGTTCCAACAGATGTTTATGCCCCCTGTGGTAGAGAGTCAACGGAGGTTCACGGCCTTTCCAAGGGCCGGTCCATTTGTCTCCCCACTGCTTGAGGGCAACCAAAACTGGCCAGAGGCCTCGGCCTTTGTCCGTTGCTCGGTATTCGTAGCGGACGGGAGAGTCTTGATAGGCCGCGCGCTCAATAATTCCACTTGCCATTGAATCGTTAAGCCGCACGTTCAACGAACGTGGCGACATCCCAGTCTGGGCCTGCAGGCCATCGAAGCGCCTATTTGAAAGGAATAGCTCTCTCAGGATGACAAAGGACCGGCATCCGTGAGTTCTGCGCTGGATCTGGCAATCGAGCAGTACCTGTCAGTCAGCATACTTCGTTTCATGAATACCCCCCTATAAAGGTTCTTCTCGATTTTGACTACATAAAATATAGTCAAAGTTATAGATCGAGAGATGTTGTCGTTAGAAGCGAAGTCTAGGGCGGCAGGTGCTGTAACGGAAGGCCGTATCAACTCGGGCGGCCCTCATAGGAAACCAGTTCCTCTCGGCGCGGAAAGTGGGACCAGCCTAGTTGGCCCTCCATGGCCAAGCTGAACGCAAACTGCATATGCAGCAAAGATACGGAGCCATAAAAATGAACAGTCCCACGAGCACGTCATCGTCACGGATCTTGGTGGAGGCGGAAGACTTCGAAGACTATGGGGGCTGGGTTCTCGATTCCCAGTTCGAGACGGTCATGGGCTCGCCTTATCTGCTGGCACACGGCCTCGGTCGACCGGTGAGCGATGCGACAACATCAATCAGCATCCCGCGAGATGGCGAATATCAAGTTTGGGTGCGAGCAAAAGATTGGGTGCCCTCTCACCATCCAGGGCGGTTCACAGTGTCGATAGATGGTGTAGTCCTCGATACTGAGTTCGGTGCGAATGGACTGGATTGGTCCTGGCAGCCCGCAGGCAAGGTGCTTCTAAAAAAAGGGACTGCCAAGCTGGCTCTTCACGATGTCACCGGCTTCGATGGCCGCTGTGATGCGATCTATTTCTCCACTGATGAAGTGGCACCGCCTAACGATGTCAGCGCCAACAGCCAAGCGTGGCGTAAAGAATTGCGCGGTTTACCGTATGAGCCTGTAGATGCTGGTCATTACGATGTGGTCGTTGTTGGAGGTGGCATTTCCGGATGCGCCGCCGCCCTGACAGCTGCCAGATTAGGCCAGCATGTTGCGTTGATCCACGATCGACCTGTTCTTGGTGGCAACGCCAGCAAGGAAATCGGCCTGATGCCTCGAGGCTCACAAGGGGTGCTGCTCAAGGAATTATCCCAGCGCTCAGCAGATGGTGATCTCGCCGCACTTTCGCTGCTGGAGGCCGAGCCGACCGTCGCCGTTTTCCTTGGACATAGGGTCGTCAAAGTTGAGAAGCAAGGAGAGAGAATAACCGCTGTCCAGGCCGTTCAGGATCGCGGTGGCCATGAAAGGCGCTTTGCCGGATCGATCTTTATCGATACCAGTGGTACCGCAATTCTTGGCGTCCTCGGTGGCGCGCAGACGCTTTTCGGCAGAGAGGCACGCTCAGAGTACAACGAGCCGTATGCGCCTGAAGTCGGCGACAGCATGCATCATGGTAATACGCTGTTCTTTCGCACCAGAATGGCAGACTCTCCTGTTCCGTTCCCTGTTGTGCCCTGGGCAACTGAGGTTTCAAAGGATTACGCGAATCTCAGCGGCCAACTCATGGAAGCCGGTCTTGAGAACGGCCCAGGCCCGCAGGCAGGCTCAAACCCGAGCACGCCAGAGTTCCGCTTCGGCAGCAAGGCTGACATATTTCCAGCGACACATTTTTGGGAGTACGGACAGTGGCTTGATCCTTACAAAAATGGGGAGTTGATCCGCGACTATTTGATGCGGGCGCTGTACGGTACGTTCTCGAACGTCAAGAACCTCGAACCCGAGATCTACGCGAATCTGGAGTTCGAATGGATGGCGTACGTTGCGGCACAGGGCGAATTTCGTCGTTACTGCGGTGACTACGTATTGTCAGAAAATGACATTCGCGATCATTCAAGTTTTCCGGATGCTTTGGTTCCCAATGATGGGGCCTTCTGCATTCACTGCGCCTGGGAACCAGGAGAGGGCAAGTACGACTTTCGCCTGAAGGACTGGATTTGGGATATGCGGGATAAGCAGGCTTATAGCATTCCCTTCCGTTGCCTCTACTCCGCCAATATTGAAAATCTGCTGGTAGCAGGCAAACACATTAGCGTCACTCACGTCGCTGGCTCATCGACGAAAACCATGGGCAACGGCTCACAGCACGGGATAGCGGTCGGAGCAGCGGCGTCTCTGTGCAATAAGCATAACTCATCACCTCGCGGACTGTATGAGAACCATTTGGACGAGCTAAAAGCGCTGGTCCAAAAACTTACTGCTTGCGATCACGAGCATCCTCCCAAATGACAGTGGAGTTCCACGACTGGATACGCAGGTGACCAGTACTGACTTGATCGTTGAATTCCCCAAAGCGGTGCTGTCATAGTTTGGGTGGCGAGATGACAGTGGCACTGCTTAAATGGTGTAGTCGCTTTTAAATGGTAGTCATTTGTTGTTGTGGCATGTGCCTTTTGAAGTGTATCTTATGATGTGTAGTTTTCCGTTTTGGTCTTCGTAGCTAATGAGTTTTTTTAAATTTCCGCAGTGCATAATGTTTTGTGAGGAGTATATGGTTTTCTCTATATCAAGGTCCATGTTATAGTTATAGTTCTCTATACTTGGCATTGGCTTGTTGGTTTTTTGGGCGTAACGTGCGGTCGCTTCTATACCCGCTTGCTCTAGTTGCGCGTTGATGAGGGTGGAGTTGTTTTGTGCTTTGGATGGTAAGGTCAAAAAAGCCAGCGTGAAAAATATGACGATTCTCAGGGAGGGCATAAATTACTCCTGCGTGGAATTTCCGCTCAGCGTTGAAGGGGCTGCGGATAATGAAAATAAATGGAAATGGATTTTGAATTATGCAGTAAGCTGAAACTGCCTCGATGGTTGAGTCGCAGGCAAGAAAAATTACATGCCTGCACAATTATAGTAAGTTATTCTGCAAATGGAAGTTTTCGTCCGATGTCAATGGCTATTGTGGCGTCCAACTGTGTTTCAATTTTCAAAAACCGCATGGCGCGTGCGTTATTTATATAACGAATGTTATTATAAGTCTATGACGTTCGCATGCGTCATTTTGACGCGCCGTAAGGAGAGGCCGGCAACGGTAGCGAGGTGCCACTCAGGGGGACAGCGGGTTTCTCGAGAGCCTCTAACGAGGGCGATTCGAATTGTCCGATGAAATGAGCGCCATGAGCAGCCACTCGGTTAAGTGAAGCTCGTGCTCGGCGCCTTCAATGAGGCCTAGTTGCTAGGGCGCCTGGTTGAGCAGCGTTTTATAGGTGAAGAGTTGGGGCGTATTGTCCTCGGCTTCTTATGCCCGAAGGTACACCGAGCAAAGGGCCAGATCTGCATTGACCTGAGATCACGCTCCAGGTACATGCCTTTTCCGCGCTCACAGAGGTCACATGCATAAGCATTGTCGCCGGGGGGAGGGGCGCATTCATTTTTGATAGGACAGACGAACCCCTCGTGCCCTGGTGGAGCTTCACGAAAACGGTGTTAGCCGCGGCCGCCCTGACATTGGTGCGCGACGGTAGGCTCGCCTGAATGCTTCGCTTCCCGAAGGTGCTTCACTCTGCGCCAACTACTGCGTCACGAGGCGGGTCTTGCGGATTATGGCGAACTTCCCGAGTACCATGCCGCCGTAGCCAACAATGAGTCCGCATGGCCCGAAGGCGAAATGATGCAGCGTCTGGATGGGCACCGACTCCGATACAACCCCGGAACGGGTTGGCGTTACTCGAATGTTGGTTTCATCCTGGTAGCCCAAATTATCGAGCGTGCCGCTGATCTGCCGCTCGCAGACGCTATCAGTTCGCTTGATATCTCGACGGCTCGCTTGGCAACGGAGCGTGCTGAGGTGAATGGGAAACTCCTCGACAGTTCGTTGAGTTACGACCCCGGCTGGGTCTACCTGCAGCTGGGGAGAGTAGCGACGGAGGCAGTGGCCACCGCCAGAGGCCCGCCCAGATTCAGGCCCAGTACGGCACCTACGATCAGTGCGGCCCACATCTCATCGTTGGTGAGACCACGCAGGACCGCCGGATCACGGTTGAGGCGTTCCGGCAGGAAAGTCAGCGTGCCGTCGGGCAGGGAGTTAGGAGTGTCAGACATGGCAACCTCACAGGATCGTCGCGGCTTTGGTGAGGAACCACAGGATCACCACCACCAGCAGCGCGCCTACGTCGACCACGGCGCCAAGGTCCTTCCAGGTCTTGCGTTGGTCTGCACATCGGCGTAGACGGTGAGCGAGTGCCAGGCCACGCCGAGGAAGGCGAGGGTGGCGATTAACAGCCCAAGTGGGATGCCGCCGTCATAGGCGTAGTTCTTGATGGTGTCGATCAGCCCCGCTCCTGCGCCGCGGGAGGGCGCTTCCATGGTCGGCAAGTCAGCCCTGGCCAGCGTCGAGCTCAGCAGCACTAGACTGCCGAACAGGGTTTTTGCATAGGTAGCCTTCAGCAGGAGCAGTGGGAGGATGTAGCGACGGGTGCGTTTCATTGCAGGGTCTCCAGATTACGGCAGCAAGAAAAACATCAGCACGATCAAGGCGAGGGCCTGGCGCAGTGTGTTGCCGCCAAGCGCACCAAAACTGAGGGTGCCGGCCGCCCAGCCGCGATAGCCGGTCCATAGCGCCCAGGCACACCAGAGCAACGCGAGCACCAGCACCGATGAACGCCAAAACACTGAACTGAGCTGCGGAGTAATCCCGGCCACGGCCGAGAATGCGCTTAGTTGCGCTTCAGTCATGCTCATCGGAGGAGCCCGCGTGAGGTGTTTCAGCACGGTATTGATCGGTCAATTCGACCAGATCGGCTGGCTGTGCGCGGGATGGCGACAAGTAGTTATAGATGCCTTCACGTACACGTTGAAGGTCTGCCGAAAACCGCAAGTAGTCGAAGCGATACCGCGCTCCATCGATATCTTCGGAGCCGCTTTTAGCACGAACGGCCAACTGTTCGATGGCGGTGAACTGTCGTTGCACCAGACCTAGATCTGAGCGCTCGCGACTTTCTTGAGCAACAGCTGGAAGGGTTACTAGGCAAATCACAAGTAATGGGAAGGCACACGTCCTCATGGCGGGCTCCAGCGCAATCTCTGGCCACCATCACTGTTTGGGCGAGTTGAAGCATGAGGTAAAAGGATTCTCGGCCTTTCACTTTCTGGCGAGGTTGGGCAGAAGTGAGGTGGATCTGGAGTGAGGCATTTGAGGGGGGCACGAACCTGCTGGCGCAGCAGGCTTATGACGAGCGCTGCACCGGGCTTCTGAATGACTAGCCAGCCATCAGTCGATGAATGAAAGCTCCGCCTGAAGTACGCCCGGAGCACGCAGGGTCATTTTCTTTCGGGGATTGCGTGAGTTCACTGGCAATGGAGCTCAGCTAAATCCTGTGGCCTGTAGTCCTGGAATTCGACCCTCCGACTCAAGTGCTCGAATCTCGTTCCTGGTCCTGACGAGCTACTCATTTGCCGTCTGCCCCGTATCCTCGCTCAGCGTCAACGCCACCAGCGTCAAAGGGCTAATCTCCAATCGCTCACTACCGGCTTCGAGGTTGGACAAGTAGGTGCGGCTAGTCGTGTGGGAAAATCCGCGCTGGGTGATGTTGCGCTGGCTGCGTAGCACTCGAAGCACATTGGCAAACGATGACTCCAATGTCATGAAATTACCTGAGAAACGGGCAGGTAGGAGCATTTTTCGGCGACTCTAATTGGGGGGACCACCCGCTCAGGCCTCCTGATTTTACTCTACCACACACCCTCAAACAGGTCCTATGGATGCCAGGGACGCCATCCTACGGTTGTCTGCTTTCGATCCATAGCGGCCATTCGCAGCTGGCGCTCCTTTTTATTCTCTTGCCCTCGCCGTTCCTTGGTGGAATACCATTTGCCAATCGTCACGTTTGTTAGCGCTGAGCACGAACAGCGCATCCGAGATTTCCGGGCTCCTCTTGAGCATACGGATCAGTCTAGACATCGGGTATGGGGTTCTGCTTGTCAGTCCTCAACCAGATGGCTTGCCTACCGCACTAAATGAATCCAGAATCAAGGCTATTCCCAATTTTGGAATGGCAGAAACCCCTTTGTTTCAACGGCTCGCAGGTCCGATGTGAGTCTCGTTTCCCGCTTCGCATTCATCTTTTTCAACGGTAATTCAACCCCCGCATGCACACCTGAACTTACTCAGCCAGCGCAGCATTCTTGCGTAACCGATCTAAGTAATCCGTCCATTGCTGTGCGGCCTCCCGACGCTGCGGCAGCAATTGCGCGCGGGCATACACGGTACCCAATGCGCCTGGCATGCGGTGCGATAACGACAACTCCAGTACAATCGGATCGATACCTAAATGCTCGTGAGCGATAGTGCGGTAGGTGGCGCGGAAACCGTGCGCAGTGATGCGGTATTCCGGCCAGATCCGCTGGTAGGCCTTGGCCAGGGATGTGGCGTCAACTGGATAGCCTGGGTAGACCGGCGATACAAAGACCCAGCCATTGCCCGCTTCATCTACTACCCGCCGCTCATATAGTTCACGCAACAGCACAAGGGCTTGCTCCGGCAGTGGCACGATGTGTTTGCTCTTATCCAGATGGCGTGTTTTCCCTACCACATAGCGCCAGTCGGCGCTGACCAGATCGATGTCTTCCCAACGCATTTTCACCAGCTCGCCGGGGCGAACCGGCAGCATCACCAGCAAGCGCATCGCAGTGCTCACGCTGCCCGGGCTGAGCTCATCCAGACGAAGCAGAAGCTGACCCAAATCGGCTGGTCTTTCGATCGCTGGATTACTGGTCACCACATGGCGAACCTTGAGCTCTTCGGTGTTGCTCAAGGCCACATTACGCTCCACCCAGCCGCGGCCCTCAGCGAAACCGAGCACGGCGCGGATGATGGTACGCACGCGCTTGGCCATGGCCAGTGTGCGTGCTCGGCGCAGGGTAGCGATGATCTCGATGATGTGGTCCAGTTTGATCTCGCTGACGGGAATGTTGCCGATCGTGGGCAGGATGTGGTTGTTCAAAGCGCCGCGAAAGCCCGCGAGGGATTTGCTCACGAGGTCGTGCGACTTGAAGGCCAGCCACTGTTCGGCGACGTAACTGAATGTGCGTTCCTCATTAAGTAGCTGGTCGGCGATTTTCTTGCGTTTGGCCTTCAGCGGGGCGACGTGATGAGCTACGTTCTGGCGCGCGGCGCGGGCCAAGTCGCGGGCGTCTTTCAAGCCAATGTCGGGATAACGGCCGATCGCGTACACGTTTTCCTTGCCGTTCAGGCGATACCTCATCCGCCAGTATTTTGCGGCAGGCTTGTTCGACTTCTGCGAGGCCTGAACATGCAGGTAAAGACCGGGTACCTCGCCGTCGGCGTACTTGCCGGGTTCAGCAATGGCACGCAAGAAGGCGTCGCTGAGTTTACGCCGTAAGGCAGGCGTGGGGAGGGAAGTCGTCATGTGCGGGTACTTTTTTTCGAAACGGAAAAAGTACCCCAAAATATACCCGCAGGCGGATTGGAAATGAGCGGAATACGACGGACGGCCTTGGACGTAGGGTCTATCTAAAACACTGATTCTATTGGTATTTATGGATCTTGATGGCAGTCAGTCACAAGCTATCGGGATCCCCGAAGAACATCTGTATCCGCGACCGCAACCATTTCTCCGCCGGGTCGTTGTCCTGCGCCCCGCGCCAGGCCATGTGCAGTTCGAAACTGCGCACCTCGATCGGCAGGTCCTCGGCCCGCAAGCCACCCGCCGCGGTGAGGGCATCGGCGGTGTAGTCCGGCACCGTGGCAACGATATCGGTCCCCGCCAGCAAGCTCCCCAGGCCGTTGAACTGCGGCACGGCAAGCACCACGTGGCGCTTGCGGCCGATCTCGTCCAGGGCTTCGTCGATGAACCCGGACAGATCGCCGGCGAACGACACCAGGGCGTGAGGCCGCGCGCAGAAGTCGTCGAGGCTGATGCTGCCGGGCATGCTGTCGGCACGCAGCAGCTTGGGCATGCTGCGGCGCAGTATCTTGCGCTTGGCGTTGGCCGGCAGGTCGCTGGTATAGCTCACGCCCACCGAAATCTCGCCCGAGGCCAGCAGGGTGGGCATCAGCAGGTAGTTGGCCCGACGCACCACCAGTACGACACCCGGCGCCTCGGCACGAATGCGCTTGAGCAACTGCGGCAGCAGGGCGAACTCGGCGTCGTCGGACAGGCCGATACGAAACACCGCGTTGCTGGTGGCCGGGTCGAACTCGGCGGCGCGGCTGACGGCGGTGGAGATCGAGTCCAGCGCCGGCGACAGCAGGGCGAAGATCTCGTGGGCTCGCGCCGAGGGCTCCATGCTGCGCCCGGTGCGCACGAACAGCGGGTCGTCGAACAGGCTGCGCAGGCGCGACAGCGCCGCGCTGATCGCTGGCTGGCCGAGGAACAGCTTCTCGGCGGCGCGGGTCACGCTGCGTTCGTGCATGAGCGTTTCGAACACGATCAACAGGTTGAGGTCTACGCGACGCAAGTCGTTACGATTCATTCGATGCGGCTCGCTTGAAGTGGGGCAGGGGTGAATCTTAAGGCCAAAGGCTGGTACCCTGCACCGATTTCCGGGTGCCAATGCACAGAATTGTCAGGGGCCCAATCAATGACAGACATGTCGACTATTAACAGCCACTGATGGCCCAACCGTGAAAGCCCGGATAAAGTCCGTGGTAATACGAGATTCACAAAGGCGAGGTATGCGATGTCCCGCATGATCCGTTTCCACAAGTTCGGCCCGGCTGATGTACTGCGCTGCGAAGAGCAGGCCGAACCGTCCCCGGCCTCCGGCGAGGTGCAGATCCGCGTCCAGGCGATCGGCATAAGCTGGTATGACGTGCTCTGGCGGCAGAACCTGGCGCCGTCCCAGGCGCGCCTGCCGGCGGGTATCGGCCACGAGATGGCCGGGGTGGTCACCGCAGTGGGCGAGGGTGTGGACGATATCGCGGTGGGCGATCGGGTCGCCAGCTTCCCGGCCACCAGCGCCAACGACCATCCGGTGTACGGCGACGTGATCGTCCTGCCACGCAGTGCCATTACCCGTTACCCGGATGTGCTGACCCCGATTGAAGCCAGCGTGCATTACACGCCACTCTTGATCGCCTATTTCGCCTTCGTCGACCTGGCGCGGGCCAAGGCCGGGCAGAGCGCCTTGATCACCGATGCCAGCCATTGCGCCGGGCCTGCCTTCGTGCAGCTGGGCAAGGCCCTGGGGCTGAAGGTTTTCGCGGCCACCAAGGAACCCGAGCAGCGCGAATACCTGCTGGGGCTGGGTGCCGACAAGGTGATCGTCACCGAAGAACAGGACCTGGTCCTGCAGGTCGGCAAGTACACCGATGGACGTGGCGTGGACATGGTCCTCGATGGCATGGGTGGGCCGCAGATGTCGTTGCTTGGCGATGTGCTGGCGCCCCGTGGCAGCCTGGTGCTGTATGGCCTGCAAGGTGGCAACCAGACGCCGTTCCCAGCCTGTGCGGCGTTCCAGAAGAACATCCAGTTCCATGTGCATTGCATCGGCAACTTCACCGGCAAGCCCGAGCTGGGCATCGCCCAGGACCAGGTGGCCCTGCAGCGCGCCCTGCGGGATATCAACCAGTTCACCGCCGATCAGCTGCTGACGCCGCAGATCATCAAGGTCTACCCGTTCGACCAGGTGGTCGAAGCGCATCGCTACATGGACGAATGCCCTTGTGGCGGACGAGTGGTGCTGGATGTGACTGCGACCTGACCGAGTGGGTCAGGCTTGATCAAAAACCCGGGTATTTCCCGGGTTTTTTCATTTTCGACCCCATGGCCGGTGCCGGATGGCGGACGGCTGCACCAATTGGCCTCACTCAATAAAATCTCTTACCTTGTTTTGGGAAGTTTCCTTCAAGCTCGGTTCTGTATTCATCTGCGAGAATCTCGCCTTCTACTTTGAAGCCGTCAGGAAGATGGAGCGACCGCATGAGCACTACCCACGATCAAGCCATGCACTATATCTACCAGCAAGTCTTGCAACGCCTGCTCGAACACATGACCCAGGCGCAGCGTGCCTCGGTGCAACTGCTGGTGCAGCGGCTGCTGGTGATCGCCGGTGGTCAGGAATACATCGGTGGGTTCCGGGTGCTGGTGCTGCATGGCGGGGATCAACGCAGCAGCCACTTGCTGGCCTGTCTTCGTGCGGCGCAGCTGAGCATCGCTATTCGTTACGCCGCCACGTTCCGCCTGCGCGTGCTGGTGGCCAGGCTGCCGACGCTCGACGATGCGACCCTAGCCATGCATGAGCGCTGCTTCGGTGCCTTGTTCCTGCACGACGACCCGCGGGTGGAGTTGCTGCGGGCCGATGGTGGGCAGGTCGGGCCGTTCGGCGCCCGGCAGGCCGCGACCCCCCGCCAGTTGTCCGATGCGGGCAACGCCTGGCTGCTGTATGGCCACCTGACCGGAGCACGGCCCGACGCCTTGCTGGGCGCCAGGGCCTACCTGGAACTGGCCGCAAGCCTGGCACAGGCGCTCGGTGCGCAAGCGGGCATGGATGCCCTGGTCAGCGCCGTGCCGCTCGTCGAGCGCCACCGCCTGCTTGCCTGGGGGCGCCGCTGTCTGCGCCATACGCTGGAGGTCGCGCACACCATGGCGCCCCACTGCGCCAATACCCTGGCCGAATCGCTGGAGCAACTGGGCCAGGTGCTGGCGGACCCGCTGGGCCCTCCGGTGCCGCGTTCCCCCGACCCGACAACGGCCGCGTTGCGGATCGTGACGATGGAAGACCTGCTGCATCTGGAGGAAGGTGATCCTCTCGGCCGCATGCTGGGGCGCCAGGACGTGGACCCGTGCCATGGGCTGGGCCCGGCCGGGCTGTTCGATCCGTTGCCGCTGGCGCACCTGCATGGCATGCGCGCACAGTTTCTGGAGCCGAGCAGCTACCGCGAGGGCGCGCAGGCATTTCTCACCCGGCTGGGGCAGCAGATCGCCTGGCCTCAAGGGCAGGCCTTGCGCGACGAGGCCCAGGCCCGCTTTGCCAGCGCCTATGGCGTGACTGAAAAACAGCTGACGTGCCTGCTGTTCACGCCTTTCGAAGCCGCTGGCAGCAATCTCGAGCACTTCGTGTTGCGTTGCCATCCCGGCATGCGCGTTGCGTTGCCGTATCTGCATCGGGCGTTGCGCGGGCAACCCTGTCCGGAGCCGGTCAGCCACTGGCTGGTGGACACCAGTGGCCTGGAGTTGGCGCAGCTGCGGGCGATCTATGCCGACACGCTCAGTGCGCAGACACGGCGCCTGTTTCGTCTTCTGGCTCGGCGCGACCTGTGGTTGCGACCATTGCGCGGCTGTGTCTCTGTCGCTGACCGAGACGTACTTGCGCACGTTTGACGCGGCAAGTTGCGCAGACGTGATCAGGCGCGAGTGCCGAGCGTTTATCAATCATGAGCGAGCAAAGGATTTGTCATGAGGAAACAGATACGGGTTCTGAACAACGACTTGACCAACAAGTATGGCTACAGTTTCGAGGTGACAGCGCTGGAGCAGTCGCTAGCGCAGCAATGGCGATCGGGGGCACCGAGCTTCATCAGTCATGATTATCATCGGCCGATAGCCTGGACGACGCCTTTCGCACTCTGGCTGACTCCGGTCGAAACAGCGTTGCTGGGCAAGACCTGGCGCGCGGAATCAAACGAAGACGGGCAAGTGATCGCCACGATGGCCAGGCGGTTTATCGACGAGAAGGTTTTCGCCGAAAAGCACGAGGCGCTGCAGGCGTTTCCTGAGGCGGTGCGTCGCCTGGTGTCCGACGCGGGCCGGGTGGTCAACCGTGAATGCCTTTCGGTGGTCGATTCGGGGATCGCGAAAAAGCTGTTGCCACACCTCTTCGTCTCCAGCGACCTGGACAAGCGTTCCCTGGTCGAACTCAAGCATCTCAAGGTCATTGCCCCGGGTGTCTACGAGGTGGATGGCTACGTCTTGTTCGCCCATCGGTTTTTCAGGCGATCGCTGTCGAGCATCAACAACCTGAATCAAAAACTGCTGGGCTCACTGGAGCGATTGGCCAGCAGGGCCGGGCTTGAGGTCAAGATCGCGCTGGACCCGGACAGCATCGGGTTGGCGGGTTCCTATCGCCAACCGATCGAGCTGGATTTCTGGTGGGGGCCGCAGTTCAACGAGTCACTGAACGATATTCCCGAAGGGGTCACCCGATACCAGTCCAGTGAACGGGACCGGGCCTACAGCGGGGTGGAGTTCACCGAATTCTGGTGGCATGCGCAGAACGGCATTCAGTCGCTGGAATGCGAAGAGGTCAACGACTTCCCTTCTCTTGGCGTCGGGGAGGAGAAATTCGGCCTGCGCTACGCCCATTCCATGGTTGGCGCGGATGGTGTGCCGTACCACCTCGATGGCGCTATCCGGCTCTACGACGAAGACGCCTACCTCGAGCGACTGGGGGCCGATATCTCCAAGGCTGGAAAGAACAGCGCGTACTACAAACTGTGGCGGATCGATGGTCCGTTGAGCATCGCCGAGTGGAAAAGCCTGATCAGCGACTTCTACAAGGACAATCACCTGATTGGTGAGTACTTCGGCGAACGTCGCGCGTCGCACCCGACGGAGCAGACACCGGATGAAGATTGCTGGCAGCGCTTGGTGCACCCACTGTTGCCTGCGCCCCAAGGCGTGCAGGGCTGTGTCTCCTATCATGAGCCGGTTGGCGAGGCGTCAGGGTCCGCCGTTCACATATGTCCCTCCGACTACCTCGGCGCGGGTGGCGAGCTATCGGTCAGGCACATCGAACGAATGGCGGTCGACTACCTGAAGCGTATTCGGCGATCCGCCGCTGAGCCGGTGTCGATCGCCGATGGGTTGGCGGTGCTGGGATTCGAAGATCATAACGTCAACCTGCCGCTGGTCGTGTGCCGGGGGGAGCATGCGGCGGCCCATGCAGCATGCGTCATGACCTGCCTTGCGCAGGCATGCGAGGAACTGGCGCGGTGGCGGATCCAGCTCGTGTCCGCCAGCGTTGGCGTGGAATATGACGACCTGATGATGACGTTTTCCATCATCGGTCATCCTGAAAGCATCGCCGGCTATCTGGCGCGGGAGGTTTTCGCGTTTCCGGCATCGAGCGCGCACTTTGCTGGCTGGATCACCCGGTTGCGCGAGACCATGGGCGACGCTTTCGGTTCGGCGCAAGGCGAGGCTCACTCGCTCGGCTTCATGACTGACCTGGGCGAGCTGAAGGTTGCGCGCAAGCACCTGCCTGCCGAGGAATGGCGCGGCAGCGGCGGCCAGTTCAGCCCGAGGTTCAAAGAGCAAGCGTTGGTGGAGCCGGTGAGCTCAGGGTTGCTCACGGTGGCTCCGGTGTTCGAACTGCACCCGGTCGCATGCGGCAATGGCTGTGGCAATCACTTGCTGTGCGCGTGCCCTCCAGAGCAGGGCATCACTGTCGACGTGACGCCCGTCTCAGCGTTCTGGGCCCGAAGCAGCACAGCAGAGCCTTAGGGCTGTACGAAAAGTCGCGGGCGGCGACCAGGCAAGGTGAACAGGGGGGAGCGTTGCGCGCCTGTTTCACTACAGCATGGTCGCCGTGCTGGTCGTGTTTGTACAACGCCTGGGAGGCTGCGCGACAGCGATCAGCCGATCGCCTGGGCACGCCCAACCTGCGCGATAGGCCATTGGTCGAGATCGGTCGCGTTCTGGACGTGAGCGCTTGTTTCCCTTCTTTTCTGTATGTATAACCAGTACTGTCTTTCGCCCCTGACCCGCTACCGTGATCGCCCATTCCGTCGATGACCCTCTTTATTACCTGCACAACTTCCGCCAGGTCCTGAACTGGGTAGAGCAGCGCTACGCCGATCTGCTCGACAAGCAGGAACATGATTTCATCCGCGCCTTCGCCGTGCTGCCGACGCCTGCCCAGGCGCTGCTGGTGCGCATGGTCATGCGCAAGGGCGAATGGTTTCGCTCCGACAAGCTTGTGTATGCCGAAATAGGCGATACCGACGCGGCCTTGCAGCCTCTGCTGGCGCTCGGCTGGGTGGATGCGAATACGCCCCTGGCGGTGGAGACGTTGTGCGGGTTGCTGCGCAAGGATGAGCTGGTTCACTGTTTCGCCCAGCGACTGACGCGCCCACGGGCAGGCAAGGCCGAGCTGCTGGCGCAATTGCAGGCATTGCAGCTGCCCGCCAGGCCTTTGGCCGAATGGTTTGCGGACTTCCCCGCGCAGCTGCTGCACTGGCGCTTGCAGCCATTGTGTGACCGGCTGCGCCTGCTGTTCTTTGGCAATCTCTACCAGGACTGGTCGGATTTCGTCCTGGCCGACCTGGGGCTGCTGCGCTACGAGCAGGTGCCGTTCAGTGACGATTCCCGGGCCTTGCGCCAGCGTGTCGACATCGACCTGGCCATGGCCCTGCACCGGTGTGCCGAACGCCTGGAGCAGGGCGACGCCCCTGCCGAGTTGCTGGCCACGCTGGAGGGTTTCGATAGCGCCAATCCATGGCTAGGGCGGCGGCGCGCGCGGTTGCTATTCAGCCTTGGCCAGCAATGCGAGCGCCAGGGCGACTGGGCGCAGGCCCTGCTCATCTATGCCGGTTGCGCGCATCCTGAGGCGCGTATTCGCCAAGTGCGGGTGCTCGAACGTAGCGAGCAGTGGCAGCTGGCCCATGCGTTGGCCAGCGACATGGCGGCAGCGCCGGCCAACG